>JBOHEO010000005.1:0-58912 GCA_050701055.1 Pseudonocardia sp.
CTGCACAGCCGTCAAGAGACTCCCCGAGGCCATGTGGCGGTCGATCACACACGATCAAGGTGTGGAGATGGCGGCACACGCGAGGTTTACCATCGCCACCGACATTCCAGTCTTCTTTTGTGACCCGCACTCGCCGTGGCAGCGCGGCTCGAACGAGAACACCAACGGCCTTCTGCGGCAATACTTGCCGAAAGGCACAGACCTCTCGGTCCACAGTCAGGCCGAACTCGACGCGATCGCCGACCGCCTCAACGGCCGCCCACGCCGTACGCTAGAATGGACCACGCCGAACGAGAAGCTCAGCGAATTGCTAGGAAACGCCGATGGCGCTCTCACTGGTTGAAACCAAGTACATACGGCTGACCCGAGGGCTGTCGGTTGCGAGGGTGACGAACGCCGTACAGGCGCGGCTTCCATGGCATGACGCCGGATGATGCGCCCCTCCGACCACCCCGCTCGTCGGAGATAAACGTCCCGAAGAACTCTCGGTCCTCACTGGACGGGGTACAACCTGGACGTTTGCCACGAAGCCGGCCACGGTGGCGATGGGACGGGCGATAGCCGCAGCTTGGCCGACAGCCCCGTCCACCAAGCCCGCGTATCCGCGAACCTCGATGGTGAGTGCTCGGGGCATCCCTTTGCCGCCGTCGTTGACCCTTCGGGTGAATGTGCGCACTCGAACGCCTCGGAGGTCGAGGGTAGGCGCGTTCAGGACCAGCTCACAGCTCTCCTCAGGCAGGAATCTGGCTGACGGTCGTGCCCGGAGGACGACGACATACTCGGCCTGCTCCGTCCCGGCGCTCGACGCGGACTGCTCGCTCACCAGGTCATCATAAGGCGGGGTCCGACAGAACGACCGGCAGGACGTACGCCGCGTTGGGGGGCAGCCGAGGTGGCCGACATCAGCCATGCCGGAGCGTGAACGCCCGCTCATGCCCGGCTGACCGAGCGTCAGTTGCGCGCCGGGGCCGACGGACCCGTATAGGTTCTCGTGTCTGCCAAGGGCTGAGGTATGGAGGCTTATTCACAACCCGACCGATGATCATGCGCAAGCGCCTTGACCTGCGATGACGTGACCGGCTTCAGGGGTTGTGAATAAGCCTCATGGAACGGCCGTCGAGCGCGAGCATCCCAGTGCTCGGCGTGTTCTGCGGTTCCGCTGTACTGGTGTCTGAAGCTGGCGGTTCTTGCGGACGCAGATGCTGGCGGAGCCCTGACCGTCGCGGCGGTCCTGCCGACGCTGTGCGGGTCGGCTCGGGCCGTAAGCACCAAGTCCTCGGCGAACCGCGTCCGGGTAAGTTGATGTTGCCCCGAGGAGGCAAGTGTTGTGGCTGGGAAGTCAACAAAGCGCGTGAAGCTGTCACAGCCGGCGAAGGACTGGCTATGGTCGGAATCGGGTGGGCACTGTCAGAACCCGGAGTGCCGCACCGACCTGCACAGCTTCGTGAAGCACACACACATCGGCGAGTTGGCGCATATCATTCCGGCGAGTATGGAGGGTCCGCGGGCCGACGAGGGGCCGGAGCTGAAGGAAGGCGAACGTGCGTTACCGGAGAACGTGGTCGTGTTGTGCCCGACGTGTCACAGCGTGATCGACAAGGCGCCTGAGGAGTACCCGGCTAACGTGTTGCGTGGATGGAAGCGGCGTAGCCAGGAGGCGCGTGCGGTTGCCCATGGGACGCCGGTGTTCACCTTGAGGTCGGAGGCACGGGAGTTCGTCGAGGAGCTCTTGGGTGCCAACCGGGCTGTGTTCGACCTGTATGGGCCGCTCGACGAGGTGTTCGACGACACTCGTGCTGAGCAGTGGCGCCGGCACGTGAATGACACGATCATTCCGAACAACCGGACACTGCTGCGGGTGCTGCAAGTGAACCGAGGGTGGTTGACTGGTGCCGGGAAGGCGACGGTTCACTTGTTCGCAGTGCATGTGCAGGAGCTGGAGGAACGTCACCTGGAGGGCAATTGGACTCCGGGGTCAACGAAGTTCCCGAACGCTATGGAGTCGATCCTGGAGGGCGAAGGATGAGCATCCGAACCTGGGTGGTGGAGCAGCTCCGGAAGGACTCCCGAGCGGTTGGGGCCATCGGTGAACACGGAGTACAGGTGCTGCGCGCGGGCCGGCCGGATGCGGTTGCGTACTGCGTGGAGCCGGACACCGTGAACCCATTCACCGCCGAGGCCCTGCAGGACGCGGTCGACGAGTTGCCCCAGGTGGGGATGGTGATCGTGACTCGCCGGGTCGTCGACCCTGAGGTGTACGAGCGAGCCCGCAAGCTCGAGGTATGCGTGGACACTCTTGGTGGTTTCACTCGTGCCCTTATGGGGTTCGATGACATCTCCCAGTACATCCACCCAGAAGAGAGTTACGTCCGGAGGCGGATGGCTGCCACAAAGGCCGTGATGTCGGTGACCCGCAGGGGCCACCGGGCCTGGGAACTCGGGCGCATCAACGGGCTCCGGCCGCTGACAATCGTGACTCACGACCGGTACGAGTTGACCGATGACGGGTTCCGCACCGAGATTCTTAGCCAGTATTCGAACCTTGATCTGGACGCGTTGGTTATCACGAACTCGAGTGCTCAGGGGTTCGGGGACCGTGTCGTGAAGAGCGCCCAGCAGGCCGGGGTTCCGCTGTACACGCTCAACGACTTCATCGACGAGATCCGCAAGCCATGGACCTAAGGGACCGGTGGCCGACTCTCGATGAGCTGTGCCGGTGTGCCGAGAGGTTCCCCCGGTTGGAGGTGTGGGTTTTCGGCTCATTGCTGTGGTCTGACAGACCGCACGACCTGGACGTCCTAATCGTCTACAACGATCGGGCTGACGTCGTCGCCTTGCGGGACATGGGCTTGTGGGAGCTGTCCGTGCCTACGGTGGACATCATCGCGATGACGCCGGACGAGGAGTACCACTACCAATTCATCGAGCTGACCGGCGCGCTACGCCTGCATCCACCCCCTCCTTCGGAAGAAAGCCCGGCTATCCAGGTATCAGGATGATACCGGGCTCCGCATATCTGCGCCAAGTAGCCATCATAAGTATCCAGGTATGGATTCCGGCCCTCGATGGGTACCCCGCAGTTCGACCTCGGCGCGCCCACTCCGCGCTCACACGCCCCGTTCGCGCTGGTCAGTGGCGCCCGTTGATCCCCGATCAACCGGTCGTGCGACTGTTCGCAGTGGTGAATGTCGGTGAGGTGAGGCATGATAGAACGCATGTTCGAACTAGCTTCCTTTGGGAGTCGCTGGCCGCTGCCGGTGACGGCATCCCGTGACGGCCCTACCCTGACCCGCGTGGGGACAGCCTGGGATGACGCGGAGCGGGTGGCGCTGGTGGCGCTGCTGCGCGCGCGGCCCAACGGGCTGACCTGGCCGCAGATCACCGCCGAGGTCGACCGGCATGCCAGCGCGGTCTCAGTGTGGGACGAGCTGCATCCGCCGACGCTGCTCGACGGCGACGCCGAGACGCCCGAGGTGGCCGAGGCACGCCGCGACATCGAGGCATGGCGCACGGCCGAGCTGGGGTTCCTCACGTTCCTCGACGACGCCTACCCTGCACAGCTCCGCGAGATCCACGACCTGCCGCCGGTCCTGTTCCACCGCGGCACCCTCGTGCCCAACGAGACCGGCATGTCCGTCGTCGGCTCCCGCGCGGCGTCCCCGCGCGGCCTCGACGTCGCGCGCATCATCGCCAGCGGGCTCGTCGACCGCGGCATCACCGTCATCGCCGGCCTCGCGGCCGGGATCGACGCCGCCGCCCACGTCTCCGCACTGGAGGCTGGCGGGCGCACCGTCGCGGTGCTCGGCACCGGACTGAGCAGGTACTACCCCGCGGAGAACCGCGACCTCCAGGATCGGATCGCCGCCGAGGGTCTGGTGCTGTCGCAGTTCTGGCCCGACGCGCCGCCGACCAAGCACACGTTTCCGATGCGGAACACCGTGATGTCCGGCTACGGGCAGGCCACGATCGTCGTGGAGGCGGGCGAGCACAGCGGCGCCCGGATTCAGGCCCGTCGCGCGGTCGCGCACGGCCGACCAGTCATCCTCACCGACCTCGTGGTCAAGGCGAACAAGTGGCCCGGCGAGCTACTCGGCCGGCCCGGCGTCTACGTCGCTGGCAGCACCGCCGAGGCCATGTCGATCGTCGAGAGCATCAGCAGCGGACCCGCCGAGGTCGACGCGCTGCTCGCCGCGGCCACCGGCAGATGATCCCAGACGCACTCGCGAAACAGCTCCGCCAGCACGCCTACACGAGGGTAGGCGCCTTCTTCTCCAACACCCAGCGCGGTCCCGGCCGGTGCGCCGTCTGCACGGCCCCGACCCTCGTCGAGCTGTGCAGCGGGTGTGCAGTACAGCGGGCGAGCTACGGGCCGGAGCTCGCCGATCTCGTCGTTCCGCTCGCCTACATTCGCGGGTGGATGACCCCTCGGCACCAGTCCGAGCATCACGTCTGGCGGTACAAGCACCCGGTACAGCCTTCGCCTGGCTGCCTCGCTGACCTCCGGCTGATGATGCTCGCGGGCACGCTGCTGCACGGGGACTGCATCGCCCGCGCGGTTGGTTCGTGGTGGGAGGTCGTGACGTTCGTGCCGTCGGCGACGCGATCCGGCACCGGTCATCCGGTCGTCGAGCTGGCGCGCCAGGTCGGCGGGACGGACGCCGCCCGCATCCTGCTCGACCTCGGGCCAGGGATTCATGACGAGTTCCGCGGACCGCGCCCGGATCGGTTCGTCGTGCCACCCGAGTACGTGCCCGTCATCGCCGGGCGGCACGTCCTGGTGGTGGACGACACCTGGGTGTCGGGCGGCAAGGCGCAGTCGGCTGCGCTGGCGCTGAAGACCGCGGGAGCAGTGCGCGTCACGATCATCTGCATCGGGCGCTGGCTGAGCTACCGGTGGGACGACCACCGTGCGCTGATCGAGAGCCTGACCGACCCGTACGACGCAATGCGGTGCCCTGTAACCGGTGGTGCCTGCCCCCCGCGCTGAGCACAACCCCGTCAGAGCCGGCCCTACCGGTCCGCGGGCGCTCGCCGCGTCCACGCCCGGCCCACCCGCTCGGGCGCGTCGTCGTCGCCGACCGGGTGCGGGTCGCGTCCCGGTCGAGTTCCCACTCGCCCTGCTCGTCGAGCGCGCGACGGAACTCCTCCTCCGTGCTCACCTCGTCGACCTGCGCGGCCTCGGCCAGTTCGTCACGCATGATCACGCTCGTGTCAGTGTCGCCGTCGCCGAGCATGCCGGCCCGGACGTTGTCGCGCACGCTGCGAAGGCAGCCGGCGCAGATCAACGATTCGCCGGGCTGGAGTCCATCGCCGACGACGCCCGCCGCGGGCCGGCCGCACGCCGCGCACGCGACGGTGACGACCTTCGGCAGGCCGGGGCGGCGCTGCGGACGCACCGGCCCATACCCGCCTCCGATGGCCTTGACCTCAAGCCCGGTGACCAGTGCGGCCTTGCCGAGGATCGGCCCGAACCGCTCGGCATCCTCCAGCCGCGGCGACACGGAGAACAGGTCCAGCGCCTCGATGTGCCGCCGGCCGTCGCAGCGTGCACCTTGTAGCCGACGCTCATCGCTGCCGGTCCCGTTTGCGGGCCACGGTGTCGCGGGCAAGCCGGCCCGTCGGCGGTACCCGTGATCCACGCCACCCGCACCATCAGGCCGCTGGCGGCGGCCGGCCAGGGTGACCCGTCGGGCATCCGGGCCGGAAGTCGCGGATCACCGGGCGGTAGCTCGATCGCCGCGCGACTCACCCCCGCGGGCCGGCGCCAGTCGTCCGCGATCGTCGCGGCCGGCATCCGAGCTGTGACCGCACGGCCGAGGGCGCCGATCGCGAACAGGTCGTCGCCGAGCGCGATGCCGGTCGGGATCACCACCACGTCGTGCAGCTCGTCCGGCGGGATCGCCGACAGCCCGAGCGGGGCCGCGGCGAGCGCGGCACCCTTGTACTCCAGGCAGAGACTGGCGAGGCGTCGCTATCGGGCTGATCGGGTCCAGCACATGCGGGCTGACTCAGTCGAACTCGCCGTTGCGGATGGCGGTGGTGAAGGCGGTCCAGGCCTGGGGGGTGAGGGTCAGCGTGGCGTCGGTGGGGTGCTTGGAGTCGCGTACCGCGACTGCCTCGTCGAGGAAGGCGACCTCGACGCAGTTCGCCGTGGGACTGCTGTGGCTGCTCTTCCGCCAGTGGGTGGTGTTCGGGTCCGGCGCAGGCATCCCGCGCTCCTTCCAGTGCTCGTGCGGCCCGGTGCGGCCCGGCGGTTCAGCTGGACTCGGCAGCGATCTGGACGATCAGTTCGGTCGTTGCGGCAGGTGCAAGGGCTGCATGCAGCATAGTTCCCAGCGCCAGTCGGTAGGCGGCCAGGTCGGCCTCCTCCTCCAGGAACAGCCCGGTGCTCTGGTTTTCGACGAACACCAGGGCAGGTTCTTCGGTGAACTCCAGGATCACGAACGGGCCGCTCAATCCAGCGTGTGCCCCGGCGGCCAGCGGTACCACACGCAGCGTCACGTGCGGGCGCTCCGCGGCGCCGAGCAGGTGGTGCAGCTGACGGTGCATCACCCCGGGCTCACCGACCGGGCGGCGCAGCGCCCCCTCGTCGACCACCGCGAAGAACTGCGGCGCGCTGGAGCGGATCAGCACCGCCTGGCGGACCCATCCGGGAGGCCACCAGGTTGTCCAGTTCCGCCTCGGAGATGGTCGGGGCGACGTCCTGGATGATCGCCTTGCTGTACTCGGCGATCTGCAACAGTCCGGGCACCACAAGCGCCTCTTATTTCTGCGCAAGGTCAAGGTCGCCGATCATCCAGGGTCGCTGGCCGAGGATCTCGCCCGTGTCGAGGCGGTCCGTGAGGCGCTCGGCCCCGGTGGGGCGGTCCGGGTGGACGCCAACGGCGTCTGGGACGTCGACACCGCCGTCTCCCACATCCGGCGGCTCGACCGGGCCGCCGGCGGGCTGGAGTACGTCGAGCAGCCCTGCCGCACCATCGACGAGCTGGCCGCCGTCCGCCGCCGGGTCAACGTGCGCATCGCCGCTGACGAGTCCATCCGTCGCGCGGACGACCCGCGGCGCGTCGCGGTGGCGGGTGCGGCCGACGTCGTGGTGATCAAGTGTACGCCGCTGGGCGGGGTGCGGCGCTCGTTGCGGGTGGCCGAGGCGGCCGGGCTGTCGTGTGTGGTGTCCTCCGCGCTGGAGACCAGCGTCGGGCTGGCCTCGCAGGTCGCGCTCGCGGGGGCGCTGCCCGAGCTGGGCTTCGCCTGCGGGCTGGACACGTTGTCGCTGCTCGACGGCGACGTGGTCACCGCCGGTGCGTCGCTACGACCGGTCGAGGGCTACCTCCCGGCCCCAGATGGTGTGCTGGGCTTCCCGCTCGACCGGAATGTCGGCGAGTACTTGTGGGTCAACTTCCCTCCGCTGCGCCGAAGCCGTGAGACCGGATCATCTCGGCGAGTCGATAAAAAGTCTGGTCAATTCCGTTATGGGGAAATGATATTGTGTAAGGATTGGCCGCCTGTGGTACGAAGTCGCATCCTGCTTCGGCCAGCACCACCACACGGTCGAATCCGTGCCTACCTTGGAACAAGCCGGCTTCGTGAACTACGTTCTGGCGAGCAAGCTTTCGGCCGTCTCCAGTAAAATCCTCCACTGTGAGCACGCAGATTGCGAGGCTGCATCTTTCCAGGTAGTTGGCGAGCGCCTCGGTTACTTCGCGCCCGCCCCATGAACTGCTCTCAAACGAGTACACTGGCAGCTTGAATCGTTCTTCGACGAAACGCTGGACGGCCAGCCACTCGGGATTCGCACCGTGGGCAATGAACACCCCTTTTGGTTGTAGGCTGGTACGCCGTTCGGCGTCGAGTGAACTGATGAAATCCTGCGTGACCTCGGCGAACTGCGCATGGCCGGCGCTGCCGACGTATCGTAGTTTGTGCCTGGCAACCGCATACCAAGCAGCGAACCCAACTCGACTTGCAGCTTGTCGTTGGTCAAGACGATCAGAAGGCCGGCAGCGAAGACGTCACCGGCTCCGGTGGCGTCTTCGACCTCTTCGAGAGGTAGTGGAACCTGGGGGTAGAAGTCGCTAATGATCTTTTCGCCTTCTCGCCAATAGGACCAGATTCCGGTAGGACGTTTGACGATGATGACGCTTCGCTCGCTGTCGAACCTTCCCAGCAGCCTGGCGGCCACATCGTCGTTCGAGTCGTCGGACCTGTATTCGCCGAGTTCGCGGAACTCACGATAGTTGACCAGCAGGTAATCGCTGATCCGGACGATCCCCTGGATCTCCTGCGCAGGATCCACGCTCCATACGTGCCCCGGATCAAAACAGATCAGCGTGCCACGATTGACCGTCTTGACCGCTTGCAGCATCTTGAGTATGCGCCCAGCGGTTCTACTGTCCAGAAAAGACGTCACGTGGATCACGCGTGCACCGGACAGATAGGTTACGATGTTCGTAAACTCGCGGTCAATGTAGTCTGCCATGAACTCGTTGACGCCTGCGTGAGTAAGCATGGTGCGCTCGCCGTCTTCGGAAAAGGAGAAGCAAATTCCACACAAGTGTTCGTTATCCCGCAACACGAAACGGTGGTCGACGCCGAGAGCTTCGAACTGTTGGATGCTCGACACACCAATGACGGGTACCCGTCCAGCGACTCCGACGTAGCCGAGCCGAAGCCCGGCCTGAGCCTTGGCTATAGCATAAATCGCGTTGAATGCCGAACCTCCAGTGAGGTATCCGGTCGAGCAGAGCTGACCGCCTCGATGGCGGCGTGGATCGTGTCACTATCGACACATCTTTCTGTTCCCCACTCCAACGGCGGGTCCATTTGATTAATCGCTTTGGAAATGTGGGTCGTTAGCGAATGCGATCGTGTCTGTCCTGATAACGCTGAGGCGTTGGCGATGTAGTCCAAGTTCAGCGCTCCGACACCGACGACATCGAGCGTGAAGTCGCGCCGAGCACTGCCAGCAAAATGATCGTACAGTTCAGACACGCGGATCACCTTCTCCTCGTTTAATCAAGCCTTCTCGATGTACAGTACATGCGTTCCAGTTCGAAGAAGGTGCTGTCCACCAGTTTTGGGTGGATACTAACCAATGTTCAGTGACGGTGCTGCCCGAGTGCTGCTTCGACTGCTCGTCACCCTAGCGGTTATCAGGCATGGACCGAACACATCGTTGCGCACGGCAGCGGTCACCGAGGTCGTCGTCTGTGGGCTGACGACCGCCGTCCTCTCGGCGAGGCGCTTGAAGTCGCGGGCCGTGACGGTCCGCGCTGGTGAGGGCGCCGTCGAGTCTGGGGCTCGTGTTCCGCTGCTGGGCGACGCTGAAGTCAAACAAGGCATCGTACGCTCCCTCCAATCTCATCGCGGCTCAGCTGCACCGTGCCGGGCGTCACTCCGGGTCAGCGGCGATCTGGACGATCAGCTCCACCCTTGCACGGGTGTCAAGCACCCACATTGAGATACATCAGGCCGATCGACTCCACCTCGAAGGTCACGTGATTGTCGAGGACATCGGCGACAATGCGCTACGGCCATGACGGGCTCCGGTCGGACGGGCAGCCCCACCAACCGCTCCGAGCGGTTCATACACCGGACCGGTTCGCCGGTCACGGTCTAGATCCGCTCCGATCGAAGCCCCCGGGCTCAAGCCCGGCGCAAGCCGATCAGCCAGCATGCGTTCGGGATGGGGCGAAGCCCGGCTAGTTGTTCTTGGACTCAGACGGTGAGTGCATCACCGGCTTGACCTGGGGTGAGGGCTCGTAAGCTGGCTCCGCGCATCGGGCAGCCCTCTGGCCTGCCCGTATAGCTCGATGTGAGCCCTCACGAGGGTCCCAGGTCAAGCCGGTGATGCACTCACCCCTTGAAACCAAGGGTGACGACAACAGAACTAGGAGCCGACGTCGTATCTCATCATCTTGATTTAGTACGGCCACTATCTCTTTCGTCAAGAGGCCGAGCTGGTCGTCAGACGTCGTGCCCAAATTGGTTTGTCCGAGCGCATATGCTGCCGCAGAGAACCACCTCTTTACAAATGTCTCGCTCTCTCCTCGATTCAGCGACCGTAGTTCGAATATCTTCAGGCGGCCGTTGAACTGGGCGGCTAAGGTGAAAGACGCCGATCGGCACGTCATGATCAATCGGACCCCCCGCGACAGTGCGCCATCTGTGGCTTCCTCAATGTATCTGCAAACAGATGCTTGCAAATCTTGGTCGGATATCTCGTCGAGTCCGTCCAACAGTAACAACACGTTCCCCCGACGCCAAATTCTATGCGCGAAGTCCGGGGACAGTTGTCCGGATGACTCCTTATCGAGCTGCTGCTGAATATATCTGTCGATGGGTATCGTTAGGGTCTCGCGGGTCGCATGGCGAAGTGAAAGCAGGACGGGTATAGTGTCGTCGGCAAGTCCTATAGCGGCTCCGCCACGCGACACAACTTCGCCAAGCAGCCTACGGACAAACGTGGTTTTCCCAGCGCCTGGCTCGCCCAATAGCAGAATTCCACGTTCTTTTCGTAGCGTCGATAAGGCGGTAGAGAGGCTCGCATCATTAGAATTGCTCGCGAGTCGATACGACTGCGCAAATTCTACTATATGATGTTCGTGCCGGTACGCTTCGGGGGTCAGAGACGGTCTTTGATCTAGCCTTAGAGGAATGTAGATCTCGTCGAGTGGAAACGTTAGTCCCGCAGCGCCGATACCGATCATATCGACGAAGCTGTAGTGATCCAACGCCCATTGTTGGTAACGCAAGAGCTGCAAATGAGCTTCGGCAGAGCCGACGGATCGAAAGGTACGGCGGCGAATCGCTTCTTTAGCGAGTGCGATCGTGACTCGAACTGCGAGATCTTCGGGAGTTGTAAAAAACTCGACAATGTTCTCGTCTTGTGCTCTCGCACGGAAATCTTCGAGCTTCTCGGCTGTGGGGCTGTCTCGATCGATTAGGCCTGGAACCCAAGGAAACGACTCCGCCAGCATGAAGACCAAACGTGGCATGCCGCTCGCTACCGCGCTTCGGTATTCAGCATCTGTTATTGAGTAGGCGTAGCCGGGAGAGATATAGCCGTATCGCCATGCAATTATGGCCAAGTAGACGTCGCAAGCAGCCACATCCTCTTCGCAGCGCCGAACAACAGGTCCCGCCGACGCTTCGTAGTCTTCCATTGCAACGTAATCGTGACCGAGCTTTCGGATCGTATGCATGACTGCTTCGCGGTACGATACTAGATCGTCACGCGTTGATGAGAGGTAGACTTTGAGAACATCAGCTTGGGTTGCCAATCTATCACCATCGCTCAGGAATAGACTCGGCTGGGCGGGTCCAAGATTTTTCTGACTTGAGCAGGGCGACGGTGAAGTCACCTGCTCCTGCGTGGTAGCCGTGGTCCATCACCCACGTTTGGGATATAGACCTGAGGATGGAAATAATCGCTTGGGGGTCGACGTATAGTTCAGCTTTGGATTTTTGAACTGCCGCCCGATAAGAACTTAGAAAATTAGCGGCAGCTGCAATGCGCACGCCGTGATACATTGCTCGCAACAACTTAACATAATAATTAGGACTCGCTGCGTCGCGGAACTGAAATAGTCCACTCGCAAAGATGTAGTCGTATTGCAGCGGTTCAGGTTTGAAAGTCAGGTCAACGACGTCGAATCTTTGCAGGTACCGCTGACGCGCAATCGAGATCATGTTCGGGTTGATGTCTACGCCTCGGTAGACCAGGGGCTGAGCAGTTCTTTTCAAATGCTCAAACAGATCACCGGCTCCACAGCCCCAATCCAGGACTGTCCCACCCTGGAAGCGGGAAGCTTCCTGTAGCCGGAAGAATCTTTGCTGTTGACTCTCAGGTCCGCTCCAACCCGAAAGTCTCCAGTACTCCTTAGACCCGTCTTGGGTCAAGTTACTGAGCAATCGATCGTGGTAGTCGCGGATCGTGCGGCTTCGGGCAGTCTCTAGCGTCATAATCGCATTCCCGCCCCGCATAAACCACACTCTAGTCTGCAACGAGGGAGCAATCGATACTCAGCGCACCGAACCACAACAACTTCCGGTCTCCTATGAATAGTCGACACGATTCAACCCATGGTGAAACTCATGTCGCTTGTTCTGCCGACCGTACAGGGACGGTGCTGCCTGAGCGCTGCTGCTTCGGCTGTTCGTCACACCAGCGGTCACCAGCCACCGACCGAACACACCGTTGCGCACAGCAGGGGCGAACGAGGTCCTCGTCCGCGTTGACGATCGGGCTTCGCCTCTGCGAGGTGCTTGGAGTCCGTGCGGTGACGGCCCGCGCCCTTGAGGGCGGGCGACGTCGGATCTGGGACTGCTGTTCCGCCGCTGGGCGGTGCTGAGTCCAGCGCAGGCATCTTACGCTCGCCTCCCGTCTCATCGCGACTCAGCGGAATCCTGCCGACCGTCACTCCAGGTCAGCGGCGATCTGGACGATCAGCCTCACCCTTGCACCGGGTGCAAGGCCTGGGTGCAGGATACTCGAGGGCCAGCTGGTAGGCAGCTGGTAACGGACTGTTGATGGAGGGAGGCGTGACCTGGGATGGGACGGAGACCGAACCGAGGGAACGTAACCAGTCGGTGCGACCGAGCCGCTGCACGGCCTTGCGCCGTATGTCGACGGCAGCGCTGACAGCGCGTGTCACACGGGTGGACGGTGACGACGTCCAGCATCGTGCTCGGACGGTGGCCCACCATCTCGAGAGCGTCGACCTCCGTGGTGACCAGTGTGTCCAGCGGATCGACGCCGGGTCCGGCTACATCTGCGGCGCTTGCTGGGCAGCCTCAGCTCTCCGAGGAAGTGGTCGGCGTCGGCGCCGACGTGATGTCAGCGGTCAACGGCTGGCGGGGCGTCGTTGGCGGGCTGATCGGGTCCAGCGCACGCTGGCCGGCTCCGGCCTGCACCGGTCCGGTGGCTGCGCCGGCTCAGACGAACTCGCCGTTGCGGATGGCGGTGGTGAAGGCGGTCCAGGCTTTGGGGGTGACGGCCAGCGCGGCGTCGGTGGGGTGTTTGGAGTGGCGTACCGCGACTGCTGCGTCGAGGAAGGCGACCTCGACGCAGTTCGCTTGATCGGTGCTGAAGCTGCTCTTCCGCCAGTAGGTGGTGTTCGGGTCCGGCGCAGGCATCCCGCGCTCCTTTCCAGTGCGTGTGCGGATCGGCCGTTGGTCAGCCGAGTTCGGCGGCGATCTGGACGATCAGCTCGGCCGTTGCAGCGGGTGCAAGGGCCGTCTGTAGGATAGTCCCCAGTGCCAGTCGGTAGGCTGCCACGTCGGCCTCTTCCTCCAAGAACAGCACGGTGCTGTGGTTCTCGAGGTAGATCAGCGCCGGCTCCTCGGCGAACTCCAGGATCACGAACGGGCCGCGCAGCCCGGCGTGCGCCCCGGCCGCCAGCGGCACCACCCGCAGCGTCACGTGCGGTCGCTCCGCGGCGCCGAGCAGGTGCTGCAGCTGGCGGTGCATCACCCCGGCCTCGCCGATCGGGCGGCGCAGCACCCCCTCGTCGACCACCGCGAAGAACTGCGGTGCACTGGAGCGGGTCAGCACCGCCTGGCGGGCCATCCGGGAGGCCACCAGGTCGTCCAGTTCAGCCTCGGAGATGGTCGGGGCGACGCCCTGGAGAATCGCCCTGCTGTACTCAGCGGTCTGCAACAGCCCGGGCACCACCAGCGCCTCATAGTTCTGGACGCGGGTAGCCTTGGCCTCGAAGTCGATCAGGCTGCGCCACAGCTTGGGCAGCCCGGGCTGGCGGGTCCACCAGCCGCGCTCCTCCGAGCGGCGGACCAGGTCGAGCAGCTCGTCGCGGGTGGCTGCGGGCACCTCGTAGAGGCCGAGCAGCGCGGCGACGTCCTCGATCTGCAGCCCGCTGTTGCCGGTCTCGATCCGGCTGATCTTGCTGGGCGACATGCCGAGGCGCCTGGCCACCTCCGCGCCCGACAGCTGCGGAGGTGGTATCTGGTCGGTGGGGTGAGCTGCGGTGAGGCTTTGGGTCATGGCGAAGCCGGCTATCGTGAATGATGTTCTCGACGGGCATGTGGTGCTGGATCTGGAGTTCATGGACCGTGTCTATCTGAATGCGTATGTGCCGAAGCTGCAGGTCGGTGCGCAGGTTGTGAGCTTTCTGACCAGGCATCTCGGGTGCTCGATCCCGCTCCCTGCGATCTTCGACAAGATCGGTACCGGTCTTCATAGACTGCTCAGTCGCCGCCGACCGTCGCGTCTGTGTAGCGAGGGCGCGGGGCAGTAAATCGCCCGAGCACGGCCCAGACGAAACCTGGGGCACGGCGGAGTCGGCGGGCGATGCCATCCAACTCGCGGAGTTCGTTGACCATGCCTACACGTTCGAACCGCTGTCGAGCCGACTGCTCGTGTGCCCGCGCCTGCCGCAGCTTGCCCAGGTAGAGCAGGAGCTTGGCCAACGACATTTCAATACGCCCTGTCTGACGCTCGTCTCGGTAGTGCTTTGCGATCCGCATGGCTTTGATGAGCAGCTCATGAGCCTTGTCATACTCGCGCTGGAGCATGTGCAGCTCGGCGAAATCCCTTGGCGGATAGCTTTTTCCACGCTCCCAGCCTATGTCGTCCAGTACCCTGGCTAGTTCCCGTTGGGTGGCCTCTGCCTCGACAAATTCTCCGCAGTGAAATTCGATCGCGCCTTGCAGGCACAAGATGTCGACGTAGGTGCGCCAATCGGACGCGCTGACTGCCAGATCAGCTACTCCGGCTAACTCCGCGTCCGCGTCCGCGACCGCGCCTCTACGGTAGGAGTTGAACGCCGCGCAGCGGCGGATCTCCGCGAGCTCGGAGGGGCTGTTAGCGGCGATTGCTGCTTGCAACCCGTCCCGCAGATCATAGTCGGCGTCGCCGTAGCGACCCATCATCGAGTAGGTCCCGGCCGACATGGAGGTGAAATGTGCCTGCATGTCCGGGCGGCCGAGCCGCTGGGCCGCTTCTGTCGCGTCGTGAGCGAGGCTGACCCGGTCCTCGAACAGGCCGAGGCTGAATACAATGTCGTGCACCGCGTCGGCCAAGGCGACCAAGTCCTCATGTTCTTCCCGGCTCTTGCACCAGGACACGAGGTACAGGATATTGGGGATGTCCGGCTCCACTGCAGACGCGTTCTCCCCATGTATACGCATGAATTCCAAATAATGCTGGATGGCACGTTGCATAGTCACACGAAGAGAATCATCGTCCTGTCCGAAGCCTTTCGCCCGAGCGAATAGATGGGTTAGTGGATGCAAGCTGTACCGGATGTCTTGTTGCTGGACCGCCTCGTGCACCTCGACAAGCCCCAGCTCGACCAATTGCCCAATCGCGGTCGTGCCGGCCAAGTCGTCGTTGATTCCGGACGTGGCGACGATCGCGTTCAGGTCTGCACTGGTCCGAAAGACGGTCAGCCCGATCAGCATCCTTCTGGCTATCTCGTTGAGCAGCGCCCAGGATTGCTCGAACAGAACCAGAAAGATGTCCGACTCACCGGTACGCAAAGCTTGGGTCGCCATGTCGAGGCCCTGCCCCCGGCGGGCGACCTGGCCGATCAGCCATTCGATCGCCAGCGGCGAGCCACCGGTCACCTCGAAGACAATTGCAAGCGTAGCGTCCTGCGCGGCAGTCAGCGTGGACAGACCGTGGCGTTGTGCTTCTTGTCGGACAAAAGCTAGCGTCTGTACTCGGTCGAGATTCTTTAGGCGCATAACAGATCCCTCAGGATACGGGTAGCGACGGGTCGTGATGATCGCGTGGCTGTGGCCTGGAAGCGAAGACAGGAAATCGAGCAGCGGAACGGCGACATCCGGTGCCAATGTCTCGAAGTTGTCGATGAAGATCATCGTCGGCCGCTCGGTCAGGAGCCGTCGCAGACTGAGCTGCTTCTCATCGCCAGTCTGTGTGCCAATGGCTGGGTGGTCCAGCACTAGGCCGATAGAAGTCATTACCTCCTCCACCGAAAGAGGCCGGTACCTGAGATTGAGCCAGACTACACCGGCGAGCTCGATGCGGGGTTTTCGGTGACGCGTCCGTGGCGTGATTTGGATGAGGCATCGGTGCGCGAGTTCAAGGGCGACCGTACTCTTGCCCGCGCCGGGCGGGCCCTCGAGCACCGTAAGTGGGTAGGCATCGACTCGACTGCCGAGCTCCGCGATCTCCTCGGTCCGCCCGATCAGGCGCGGCCTGGCGGGCAGATTGTTGGCAATGTCGTGGCCACGAGCAGCGCTACGGTTTGTCAACCACTCCGCCACGCTGCGCTGGCCGAAGAAGATCGCGTAGAGGGCCGTTGCGGCCGCGACGATGCCGCCGACGATCTGCACGATGGCCTCAAGGTGCATCGTTAGCCTGCCCCGGCTAGGTTCCGGCGGTATCTGATGAAAGGCCACCGGGCAAAAGGTGCCGAGAAAACCACTCGACCACCTGGCATACCACGAGTTCTTGTTCACTCGTCCGAGTGAGGCCGTGGTCCCCGCCGGGTACGAGGACGAGCTGGCTGGGACCAGGGAGCACCTCGCTGGCCCGGCGGCTCTGCCTTGCAGGCACGACGCCGTCCTGCTCGCCGTGCACAAGTAGTGTGGGTGCGGTCAACTGACGCAGTCGAGACTCGACGTCGTGCATGGCCGAAATCTCGGCCACGAGGTCGCGGCCGATCTTGATCCCGTCGTCCACGATGAACCCCTGCTGGTCGAGTTCGGCTTGCCGTTCTGGGGTCAGCCACGGGGAGAACGCTCCGTCCAGCAGGTAGAGCGCTGGCCACAACAGCACGACGGCGTTGATGCCCAGCTGCGAGCCCGACACGACAATGGTGGCCCCCAGGCTCTCGCCAACTACGCCAATTCGACTGAACCCCTTGCCCCGGGCGAACTCCATCACCTGGTGGAACTCTAGTACCTGTCTACTGATAGTGGTATGGAAATAGTCACCGGTACTGTCCCCTGCACCCCGGAAGTCGAAGCGCAGGCTCGCCAGACCCACATCAGCCAACACCCTAGCCAACTGGTTGTACAATCCCGCCGGACCATCCTTATCTCCACCAGGACCACCGTGCAGCATGATCACTAGAATGTCCACGTCACTGTCGGGCAGTGTGAGTGTCCCGGAGAGCCGATCGTGGTCAACCGGCACTGATACCTGTTTGACTTTCATGTTCGTTGCCCTCCATCACTGGGAATCCAGTATCCTTCTCGTGCAGCTGAGGAATAGGCGGAGCGCAATACCAGTGCTGTTGCCCATGCCTCATGTAAAAGATGCGCTCCCTGGTCGCTTGCGGCGGTCATTCGGCGGAACTCGGCGAACATGTCGGTGAACCAGTCGCGGTGACACGGGTCCGTCGCTGGCGAAGGGACTGTGCGGCTGTAACGTCCTCGCTTGCCATCCACGGTCGCCTCGGTACCATTTACGATAATTTGGCCTGCTGATCCAGCAACGAGGTATGAATTCCTGCGTCGCTGGGCGTTCCAGGTCAACCGGACCGACCAGAGCATGTCAGAGAACGCCAGCTGTAGATCGGCTGTGTGCTCGACCGTGGTGCTGCAGTCAGCGGGAGGATCTGTCTCGAGCCGGCAGGAGACTGCGTCGGGCAGCTGCCCGCACAGCCGCAGGATCATGTACACGGCGTGGACTCCGTGGTCGATGAGGATTCCACCCCCGGCGATGCTCGCTTCACGGCGCCAGTCTGGCCGCCACTCCATGACCCCCCTTGCGTGAGTGGTGCGCTCGACAACGATCTCGCCGTACTCTGGCTGCCCGATCTCTCCGGACCGCACTACCTCCACGAGCAGCTTCATAACTGGGGAGAAGATATAGTTATGCACCGGATAGATGATCCGGCCCGCAGCTCGCGCGGCCGCCCGTAGCTCGGGCAGTGCGGCAGTGTCCAACAGCACTGGTTTCTCGCACAGCACGTGATAACCTTGTCCGAGTCCGAACTGAATCTGGGCATGGTGGAAAATCGGCGGCGAGCATACATCGAGTACGTCAATGGGAAGTTGTGCGCTGACGAGTCCAGCTGTGTTGGAGTACTGAAGAGTCCGCCTAGCCAGGGCTGAAGCCAGGCGTAGTCGGTCGGGGGAGGGATCGACCACCGCGAGGACCTCGACATCGGCGATGGCCCGGTACGCCTCGATCCTGGCTTTGCCGATAGAGCCGAATCCTACGATCGCGATCCGCACCGGGCCCTCAATACGGAGGTGAGGATGTGGACCGCCGCCATGCAGTCTCCCGCTCCAACAGTGAGCGGTGGGTACAGCCGAAGGCAGCTCTTTCCGGTCATGACCAGCAACCTTTGCTCTAGCAGGCTCAGGAAGATCGCTCTTGTGTCTGCCGGGTCAAGGGGTAGCCTGCTCGCCCGGTTGGCCGTGAGCTGGATGCCGATCGCCAGCCCGCGTCCGGTGACTTCTTCGACTTCTGGCACGTCGGCAAGCGCGGTGCGGAGCTCGGCGATCAGCTGGTCGCCCAATCCTTTGGCAGCTTCGACTAGACTGTCCTCGCGAATAATCCGAACGGTCGTCGCGACGGCCTGGCAAGCCGCCGGGAACGCGCCAAAACTGGAGGAGCTCGCGCTCGGGTCACTGAACGGCGAGCTGCTCATTAGCTCCGCGCTGGACGCGACGGCGGTGACCGGGTAACCGCCGCCCATGCCCTTGCCGAAAACCGCAACATCGGGAACCACGTTGTCGTGTTCGAAGCCGAACATCGTGCCGGTTCTTCCGAACCCGGTCATCGACTCGTCTGCGATCAGCAGCGCGCCGAATTCGTCGGCCAAAGCGCGCAGCGCTCCAAGGTATCCGGGAGGCGGTGCGATGTTCCCGGCCCGCCCCTGCACTGGCTCCACGACGACCGCAGCCAGCTGCCCGCCCACGTGTTGGCGTATCGTTTCTCGGGCGTGCTCCACACAAGCGAAGCGACACTCGGGAAAGCTGAGTCGGAAGGGGCACCGAGAACAGTCGGCGTACGGTGCGCTGAAGAACCCTGGCGGGCTGGGCCCGAGGCCATGACCCGCCTGGTGGCTCATCGCCAGGCTGCCCATTGTCCTGCCATGGAAGGCATTCCAGAAGCTGAGGAACTCGAATCCGCCAGTGCCGGATTTGGCTAGTCGGAGCGCTGCCTCCACCGCTTCCGTACCGCTGCTGTACAGTTGCACGCGGTCAAGCTCAGGTGGCAGCACCGACCGGAGTTCGGAGACCATGGCCAGGCGCGCAGGGGAGCCGAATGCCCCAACCACCCAGTTGCCGACCTGCTCGGTGAGAGCGCCGACGTAGCGCGGGTGGGCGTGGCCGAGGCTGTTGACACCGGCCGCGCCGAAAAAGTCTAGGTACTGTTTGCCGTCCAAATCTATCAGGTGTGCGCCCCGGCCACTGCTCACACAGAGCCGGGAGGCGAGGATGACCGACTGCAACCCGGGACCGAGTAGGCTCTGCTCAGCATGCCAATGCTCGTCGGCAATCATGATTCAGCTTCAGTGGTAAAAAGTGTTTCAGCAGTCATCGCGCCAGGCCCTTCGTCGGGCGAAAAAGTGCCCCTTCGGCGTAGAGCGCGTCCAGTCCGAGTGAGAGCAATCCGGCGAGGGCATGGTCCGGCGTCTCCACGATCGGTTCACCGTGTCCGTTGAACGAGGTGTTGAGTACCACCGGTACCCCGGTACGTTGATGGAAGCGGATAAGCACGCGGCGCAGGAAGGGATCGCCATCAGGACCGACCGACTGGACCCGGGCGCTGCCGTCGATATGCAGCGCAGCGGCGGCGTTACGCCGACAGCGATCTGTCCCCCGCGCGACGACGGTCATATAGGGATTCTCCGCAGCAGGTGGGGTGAAATAGCTGTCGTAGTGCTCGGCAAGTACAGCCGGGGCCAGCGGGCGAAACGGCTCCCTGCGTTTGACCAGCCGGTTCACCCGCTCTCGGAGGTCAACCGAGCGGCAGTCGGTCAGGATGCTGCGCCCGCCCAGCGCCCGAGGGCCGAACTCCGACCTGCCCTGGAACACTCCTATCACCTCTCCTGTGCAAAGCAGGTCGGCCACGTCCTCCGGTGTATCGGCCGAGGGGTCGTGCACGACCTGCGGGTAGTGCCGCAAGGCTGCGCGGTGTACATCAGCCTCGCGGTAAGCACGCCCTGGTCTGCTCAGCATGGGGGCGGCTGGCCCACCGAGGAAGGTCATCTCCCGGCCACGCTGGTGTAGCCAAAGCGCGCCGAGGGCGAGCCCCGCGTCATGCGGATACGGCGGAACCAGCAGCCGTCGGCCATTCGGTAGGGCAGTGGCAAGCACTCCGTTCGCCACTGCGTTCAGCGCACATCCGCCGACCAGGCAAAGAACGTCGTAATCCTGACCGGCCAAGCGCTCCACGCAGTGCAGCAATACCCGATTTACTATCTCCTGCGCGGTCGCAGCGAGGTCCGCCCGAACTTCGAACTCTCCACGCCCTACGTCGAGGATATCCCGTACTAAACTAGGAAACTCCCCGAACGGATCGAAAGAGAGGACCTTCTCGTAGTGCTTGCCAAGGCAGAAAAACGGCATTAACTGGTCAATGTACCGCGGTTCGCCCCACGCGCTGAGGCCCATCGTCTTGCCTGCCTCGTACTGGCCGAACCCCAGTAGAACGGAAACTATCTCGTAGAACAGACCAAGAGAGTTGGTGAACCCGTCACCATAGTCGGTATCTTCCGAGAAACCTTCACCATAGGTGGTGCCGAGCAGTTCCAGACGATTTTCCTCGAAACGGAAGAAGGAGAACGTCTCCCGTTGGGTGCGCCGCTGTCCGTTTCGCGGAATCACGTCTCGGGCTGAACCGACACCGTCATAGACAATCACCGCTGCCTGTTGAGCAGGAGGCAACATCACGCATGCCGATGCAGCATGGGTGAGGTGGTGCGGGTACGTAGTGAACTCCAGGTCGGAGTAGAATTCTCTGGCACGGTATGGAAACAGGTCACTGGAGACCACTGCGTTCAGGTCGGCTTGCTTGATCCCCTCGGCATCTAGACAGTAGCGGACGCATCGGCTAGTCGGATCGTCGAACCAGTTCCCGAAGCCGTATTTGACCCGGCTGAGCCGCTCTTCCTCAATGGCCACCCTGATGTCAGGTCCCTGCGCCAGCGCGGCAGAGAAACCATGTGTGGAGCCGCCGAGCCCGAGTGTCCAGCCGTCATCGTAGTCTACAGCGGACTCGGTATTCTTCCTGCGCGCCATTGAGATCTCCTAGAAATGCGATGCTGAGTAATTATTACTTTTGGCCTCCCGGCGACCCGGCTGAAAGGTGCCACTCGTGCCGGTCGTCAGAATGTATCGCGCCGGTGAGGTGTTGGGAGTCGCGTGTCGCGAGGAATGAACCGGTGATGGCGATCTCGACGCTATTGGCAACATCGCGCTGCGTTTTCTCTTTCGCCGCTGGGTGCCGAGGTTGAGTGCGGGCATTCTACGCCCCTTTCCGATCTCGTCGGGCTCAGTTCCACCAAGCCGAATCCATCACTCGTGGTCAGCGGCGATCTAGGCGATCAGCTCGGTCGTTGCAGCGGGTGCAAGACCTACGGACACAGGATACCCACAACATCGGCCGGTAGGCAGCTGGTTGCGGACTGTTGGAAGGTGCGGTGTACCCGCGACCGGATGGCGACTGAGGAAGCTGACGGCGGTGTCGCTGTTGGTGCGACCGCGAGCCAGCGCACAGCCTTGTGCCGTGGGTTGACCGCAGCGCTGACAGCGGGTGTTACATAGGTGGACGTTGCGAGGTCGCCGGTGCACCGCTGGCTTGAGGTGACGGAGTCTAACGACACACTGATCGTTAAGCTGGACGTCGTGCCCTGCCGGAGGTGGCTGGTGGCTCCAAGGGTGGCCACCATCGACGTCGGCGCTGACGTGATGACAGCCTGCAGAGACTGGCGGGACGTCGCTGTCGGGCTGATCGGATCCAGCACATGCTGGCTGGCTTCGGCCGGCACGGTCCGGTGGTTGTGCTGGCTCAGTCGAACTCGCCGTTGCGGATGGCGGTGGTGAAGGCGGTCCAGGCCTGGGGGGTGAGGGTCAGTGCGGGGTCGGTGGGGTGCTTGGAGTCGCGTACCGCGACTGCCCTGTCGAGGAAGGCGACCTCGACGCAGTTCGCCTTGTCGGTGCTGTGGCTGCTCTTCCGCCAGTGGGTGGTGTTCGGGTCCGGCGCAGGCATGCTGCACTCCTCTCCAGTCTTCGTGCGGCCCAGCTCGCCGGTCAGCCGAGTTCGGCGGCGATCTGGGCGATCAGCTCGGTCGTTGCGGCGGGTGCAAGGGCTACCTGAAGGATAGTTCCCAGCGCCAGCCGGTAGGCGGCCAGGTCGGTCTCCTCCTCCAGGAACATCTCGGTGCCGTGGTTCTCGAGGTAGACCAGCGCAGGTTCCTCGGCGAACTCCAGGATCGCGAACGGGCCGCGCAACCCGGCGTGCGCCCCGGAGGTCAACGGCACCACCCGCAGTGTCACGTGCGGTCGCTCCGTGGCGCCGAGCAGGTGGTGCAGTTGCCGGTGCATCACCCCAGGCTCGCCGACCGGGCGGCGCAGCGCCCCCTCGTCGACCACCGCGAAGAACTGCGGCGCGCTGGAGCGGGTCAGCACCGTCTGGCGGGCCATCCGGGAGGCCACCAGGTTGTCCAGCTCCGCCTCGGAGACGGTCGGAGCCACGCCTTGGATGATCGCCCTGCTGTACTCGGCGGTCTGCAGCAGTCCGGGCACCACCAGCGCCTCGTAGTTCTGCACCCGGGTGGCCTTGGCCTCGAAGTCGATCAGGCTGCGCCACAGCTTGGGCAACCCGGGCTGGCGGGTCCACCAGCCGCGCTCCTCGGAGCGGCGGACCAGGTCGAGCAGCTCGTCACGGGTGGACGCGGGTACCTCGTAGAGGCCGAGCAGCGCGGCGACGTCCTCGATCTGCAGCCCGCTGTTGCCGGTCTCGATCCGGCTGATCTTGCTGGGTGACATGCCCAGGCGTCTGGCCACCTCCGCGCCGGACAGCTGCGCCCGCTCCCGTATCGCGCGCAACTCAGCGGCCACCTGGCGGGACCGGACCGAGGTGTGCGGGTTGCCGGACATACGGTGTGCCTCCGTTGCGTGGGGAGCGCGCTCACTCTGCACGAACGGCAGGACCCTGCCAATCACCCGATCGGATTGTTGCTTGCACTATCTGCAATCCTTGATGGTGTCCCACATGAGCAGAGCGGAAATTGATCGCAAGGCCATGGACGAGGTCGTGGTCGTGGTCGAGAAGACCTGGCAGACCCCGGCGCATGGTGAGAAGGGACCGGTCACCGTCACGGTGCGGATGCGGCGGTGACGATACATCGGCTGGTGAATCCGCGACGGTGACTCCGACGACTGAGTCCGTCGCCGGCCTGCACGGCAGGCCGGCGAGGCGGACTGGCCGGCGCTGAACACCGCGTGTCCCGCCCGACGAAGTCTCTCGACCGGTGACCGGTGCCCTGATTCCCGGCCACCGGTCGAGTCCATCAATTCCGTGGACGCCGTCCGGCCCTTCCTGATCGACGGAGGACCCCCATATTGAAGGAACTCTTGCAACATCGAGAGATGACTTGCTCAACTTCGGGGTATGGGATGGCGGCTTCACCCAGCTCGGCCGCGATCGTCGTGTCGTTCGATCCCATCACGGCAGCCGGCCTCCTAAGCAAACTGAATTGAGAACCACGAGACAGCCTCACGGCGGGGCCGGGGTGTACCCCCTTCCTCAGGCCCCGCCGGGGTCCACAGGAGCGGATTGTTATGCAGGATACAGGCAGGATCCCCGGCCGGGTGGCAAAGGCGACGGTGCTGATGCCACCGGGTCAGTACGGAGATGGGCCAGTCCACATCCGGGTCGAGAAGGCACTGGCCGGGTCATGGCGGCCACCATTCGGCTACCGGGTGGAACGCAACGACTGGCGGTGCAGCTGGGACCCGAGATTCGACTACATCGAGATCGAGAACACCCACAACGCGTTCCTCTACCTCAAAGAGATGCACGGCCAGGGGATACCAGCGGCAGCGCTGGCGGTGGTACGGCTCGCGAAAGCGCGGGCCACCTCATGATTGGCCAAACGAATGACCAGACGCTCCACCCGGTAAATTGGTTGGCCGAGTTCGTGGTCCGCGGCGATAGCGTCAGCCGGGCATGGCTGGCCGGTGCTGCGCGGGCACCCACACCGGTGGAGACGGACCCGTAGGAGAACGAGCACGGGATAACGCGGGCACGAGGCGCCATCGCGTCACGCGCGGACGACATCCGGCGGGCCCGGCGCTGAAACACCGCGTGTCCCGCCCGACGAAGTCTCTCGACCGGTGGCCGGTACCCCCGATTCCCGGCCACCGGTCGAGTCCATCAATTCCGTGGACGCCGTCCGGCCCCTTTGCTGATCGACGGAGGACACCGTCATGCCCGACATCCCCCGAACCGGTGGCCGCCACCAGGCCGGACGACCCGCCCGATCGACGCCCTGTTCCCGGTTCAAGACGCGGCGGGCCGCGCGTCGGTCTCGGCGCGTGCGGGCCCGAACCTCGGGTCTGAGCATGGGCGACCGGATCGCCTACTGGCGCGCCCGCTACCGGCGGATGCCGTGACACCCCGACCCCGCCTGGTACCGACTCGCCTCGGCGCCGAACCCCTCTGCACGTCCGCGGAACCCACAATCATCACATGCACACTCAACCCACCCGAATGGAACGATTCACGATGAACACACACCGACGCACCGGAACCCCGGCGCGGGCTGGGCCACCGCGGGGCTGGCTGAACCTGGCCTGCCGCGAGCTCGACGCCTACTTCGCCGGTGACCTGCGAGACTTCACCGTGCCGTCAACCTGCACCACGTGGGCGCCCGGCACCGGCGGATCCTCGCCGAGCTTCAGCAGGTCGGCTATGGCTCGACCACCACTTACCTCGAAGCCCACGATCGGACGCTCGACCTCGTCTGGTGACGGTCCGATACAACGGCCCCCGAACAGCCCGTCGCACAGCGGCGGTGCGCCGGCAGCAGCGGCGGCGGCGGCGCGTTCAGCGGGAGCGGCGGCGGCGGAAGGCCACCAGCAGCACCAGCAGCAGGGCGCCGCCGAGGACCGGGGCCAGGCGCTTCAGGACCGGGGCGCCCGCGGTGTCCAGCAGATCGATCGCGTCGATCTCGCTGGGCATCGGGCCTGCGGCAACCGGCCTCGACGTGCTGACACCGGCCGACGACGGCGTGGACGACAGGGCCGGTCCGGACGACAGGGCCGGTCCGGTAGCGGTGACGATGGCTACGCTGCCGAACGCCGCGGCACCGTTGGAGCTGGGCCCGGCGGCGGCTTCGACGGCCGGCGACCTACCCGCCGAACTCGGGACCGTCGGCTGCGGGGCGAGCTTGTCCGCGACGCACGCCGCGAACTGCCCGATAATCTTGTCCGCGACGTCGGCGATGACGCCCCGGCCGAACTGCGCCGGTCGTCCGGTGATCGTCATGTGGGTCAGCATCGTGACCGAGGTCCGGTTCGGTCCGTCGGCGACCATCGCGGCGGTGACGGTCGCGTTGGCGGTGCCGTTGCCCCGCGAGTCGCGGCCGCTGGCTTCGATCACCACGCGATGTGCGGCGTCGTCGCGCTCCCGGTAGGTGCCCGTGCCCGTGTAGGTCATCGAGATCGGGCCGAGCTTCACCCTGACCGTGCCGGTGAACGAGTCGTCCTCGTAGGTGTCCAGGACGGCACCCGGGAAGCACGGCGCCACCGTCTGCGGGGTGTTGAGCGCCGCCGAACAAACCACCGAACGCCTGCCCCGGATGATCAGGGCAGGCGTTCGGCAGTGGAACGACGAGCGTCAGGCCGCGGCGGCGAGCACCGCGCGGCCGGTGAGCACCTGGCCAGGTGCTCACGGTAGTCCGCGGCCGCGTCGGCGTCACTCGGAGCGGTGGTCTTTCGGACCGGTCCAGACGGCCCGCTCGGCGGAGGGCTCGACGCCCATCCCGGCAGCAGGGGTGCCACCGTCCGATGCCGCAGCGCGCCCCACCAGAGGCCGGCGCCGTACGCCAGGTCGTCGATCCGGTGGGCCAGGAGATGCCCGGGCAGGGACGGGCGAACGCCCGGGTGCCGGCCGTGGTGGCGCAACCAGTCCACGAGACCCTGGACCAGCGCCACCACCGTCACCGTCCGGCGGGCCCGGGCCGATCCGAGACAGGCCATCATGGACAGTGGCCAGTAGTGCCGGTTGACGGCGTCCGCGGTCTGCGCGACCGCACCCACCGCGGTCAACCCGATGAGCCGGGCCGCCGTCGCTCTGGGGCGGTGTATCCGCTCCAGCCGTCGCGACAACCGTTCCGCCGCGACCGCTGACACCAGCCCCGCGACGAGCACCGCGCGCGGCCGGCTGCGCAACAGCAACGCACCGACCAGTGCTGACCAGGGACTGAGCACCATCGGCGGCACCGCACCGGGGTGGCGCAGCGCGAGTGGGGCCGCCCCGGTGCCGTAGTAGGCCTTGCGCAGCCACCAGGCGTACAGCGTGGCCCGGTGATCGTGCGCGACCCGGGAGGTGGGCTCGTACCGCAGCCGCCAGCCCGCGCAATACAGCCGCAGGACGAGGTCGACGTCCTCGGCCACTCGCATCCGCTCGTCGAAGCCCTCCCCCACCTCCACCCGGCGCACCACCAGCGCGGCACCCGGCACGTAGGCCACCCGTGACCGCGGCACCACGAGCGCGGGATCGACCCCGAGATCCAATGCGGACCGCACCGCCTCGTACCGGCCCAGCCACCCGCGGACCGGGGGGAGCGCGACGATCCGCGGCGCGGCGAGCGCCACGGCCGGGTCGGCGAACAACGCCAGCAAAGGCGGGAGCCAACCCGGCTCGGGCACGATGTCGGAGTCGAGGAACGCGACGAGCGGTGTGGCACAGACCGCCAACCCCGCGTTCCGGGCGGCGGCCGGCCCGCGCGGCGCGTCGTGGCGCAGCAACCGGGCGCCGAAGCGTTCCGCGACGGCCCGCACGGGACCCGGGTCGGCCGATCCGTCGTCCACCACGACCACGCCGCCCAGCCCCAGGAGCAGGGCCGCCAGCAACCGCTCGAGTCCCGCCGTCCGGTCCTTGACCGGCACGACGACGGTGACGTCGGCCGGCGTCGCAGCGCAGGCACCGCCGGCCGGATGCGCGATCCCGACGTCCAGCAGCCGGCGGGCCAGTGCGGCGGAGGTGGCGTCGAGGACGGTCAACGCCCCGCCCCCGGCGAGGAGCGCGCGGGCCACCGGGGCCAGGTGCAGCATCCGCGGCGGCGCACCGCCGAGCAGTACCGCGCCGTTGTCGAGGCGTCGGGCCCGCCGGTCCAGCACGACTCGAAAGCCGTGCGGCAGCACCGTGTCGGAGGGTCCGGCGACATCTCGGATCCCGGCGTCGAGCATCCCGGGAGCCTAGGCCGTGTCCCGCGGATCCCGCCGCTCCCCGGCAACGATCACCGGCAGCTGAGCATCCGGAGGCTCCGGTACGGCTCGTGGCGATCACCGCCATCTGCCACGCTGCACCGGTGAGCAGCGAGAAGGAGCGCGTCCTACCGCAGTACGGGCACCGCTCGCTGACCGAGGTGCTGCCCGCGCTGCTGGGTGCCCTCGGTGTGCCCGGACCGGTTGAGCAGGTCGGACTGAGGATCGAGCCCGTCCGCGCAGCCGGCGTCCTGCTCATCGACGGGCTTGGCGCCGAGCGGCTGCGCCGGCACGCCGCCGACGCGCCGTTCCTCTCCGGCCTGCCCGACGCCGGGCCGCTCACGGCCGGCTTCCCGTCGAGCACGTCGATCAGCCTCGCCTCGCTGGGCACCGGGTTGCCGCCGGGGGTGCACGGGCTGGTCGGGATCTCGTTCCGAGCCGGGCCCGGGATCCTGCTGGACTCCCTGAACTGGCGCTCTCACGGCACGCGCAAGGCCACCGACCTGCGCAAGGGGCTGCCGCCGGAGGAGGTGCAGCCGCTGCCCACCGCGCTGGAGCGGGCGGCAGCGGACGGCATCCAGGTGGGAGTCGTCTCGGCCCGGAGGTTCCAGAACTCCGGACTGACCCGGGCCGCCCTGCGCGGCGGGACGTTCCGCGGCGTGCACGCCCTGGGCGACCTGGCCGCCGAGATGATAGGTGCGCTCACCGGGCCGGGACGGCGGCTCTGCTACGGCTACCACGCCGACCTCGACTCCCTCGGGCACGTCCACGGCCCGGGTTCCTTGCCGTGGCGCCTGCAGCTCTCGCAGGTCGACCGGTTGGCCGCATTGATCGCCGAGCACCTCCCGTCCGACTCGGTGCTGGCGATCACCGGTGACCACGGCATGGTGCGCGTCGACCGGATCTTCGACGCCGACACCGACGACGACCTCCGCCGTGATGTCGAGCTGCTCGGGGGTGACGCCCGGGCCCGGCACGTCTACACCCGACCGGGCGCGGCCGCCGACGTGCTCGCCACCTGGCGCGCGGTACTCGGGGATGCGGCGTGGGTGGTGCCACGCGACCAGGCCGTGACCGAGGGCTGGTTCGGCCCGCTGGCCGGGCCGATGTCGGATCGGATCGGCGACGTGGTGGTGGCGCTGCGCGGTTCGGCGGCGGTGGTTCGCTCGGCCGCCGAACCGAAGATCTCCCAACTCCCCGGCCAGCACGGCTCGCTGTCGGCCGAGGAGCAGCTCGTCCCGCTGCTGCTCGCCCGCTCAGGCTGAGCAGCGACCGCCGGTCAGACGCTCAGCGTTCGGTGCTATCAGACGCTCAGCGTCCGGTGCTATCAGACGCCAGCGTCCGGTGGGTCAGGCGAGGCGGCCGCGGGCGTCCGGTGCCCAGCGGGCCAGCCGCGTGCGTAGCGCGTCCACCATCCCCGCGAGGAGCCACTCGCCCTCCGCTGCCGACGCCCCGGTGGGGTCGCCGAGCACCCCGTTCGGGCTGACGGCAGCCACGCCACCGCGCACGAGTGCGGGGAACAGCGTCTGCAGCGGCTCAGCGTTACCGGCCGCCGCCCACGCCCCCCGCACCAGGTCGGGCGCCAGCGCGAGCAGCACCGACGTCTCGGTGCGGCCGGCATGGGCGTCCCTGCCGGGCACGGTGCAGCCGAACCAGGCCGCGTCGCACCCCTCGACACGCAGCAGTGCAACGGCATCGGGCACCGTCGGCAGGTTGCCCCCATGTCCGTTGACGAACACCAGCCGCGACGCCCACCGTCGCGCCGATCGCCCGAGCTCGACCAGCAGCAACCGCAGCGCATCGTGTCCGATCGACAGCGTCCCGGCGAAGCCCTCGTGCTCTCCGGACGCCCCGTAGGCCAGGGGCGGGGCCAGCAGCATCGCGGGGTCGCCGCCGGCGGCCCGGCGGGCGACGGCGGCCGCGATCCGGGTGTCGGTGTCCAGCGGCAGGTGCGGCCCATGCTGCTCCAGCGAGCCGACGGGCACGAGCACCGTGCGCGGCGCGGGGTCGTCGAGCTCGGTCCAGGTGCGCTCCCCCAGCCTCTCGACGTCCTCCGGGATCATGCTCTTCGGAGCCCCACCCCCACCACCACCACCCCAGCCCCAGCCCCAGCCCCAGCCCCAGCCCCAGCCCCAGCCCCAGCCCGGACGAACGGCACGTTCGTCCGATAGAAATGGACGAGAGTGCCGTTCGTCATCAGATGCCGGCGGAGATCCCGGCGAGCGGGCTCCCGTCGCATGCTCGGTCGGGACGGCCGAGTCCGATGCGCACCGACACCGGACCCCGCGAGCTCCGCGGTGCCGTCCGGCTGTGGTCCACATCCGACTTCGGGATCGACGTCGACGCGTCCCGCGCCGCGAGGGCCTGCTCGCCGAACCCGCGCACGCACTCCGGGTCAGGCCCGTCGAGCGGTAACCCGGTGAAGAACTTGGCCGCCATGCACCCGCCCTGGCACGAGTCGTAATGCATGCACGACTGGCACACGCCACCGGACTGCGGCTTCCGCAACTCGGCGAACAGCTCCGAGTGCCGCCAGACCGCACCGAACCCGCCCGGCGAACGGACGTTGCCGGCCAGGAACTGCTCATGGATCGCGAACGGGCACGCGTAGACGTCGCCGATCGGGTCGATCAGGCAGACCACCCGGCCCGCACCGCACAGGTTCAGCCCGGGCAGCGCCTCGCCGTAGGCGGAGAGGTGGAAGAACGAGTCGCCGGTGAGCACGTGCTCACCGCGTGCGACCAGCCAGTCGTAGAGCCGGCGCTGCTGGGCGGCGGTGGGGCGCAGCTCGTCCCAGACGTCGGCGCCGCGACCGGACGGGCGCAGTCGGGTGATCCGCAGCTGCGCGCCGAACCTGTCGGCGATCGCCGCGAACTCGTCGAGCTGGTCGATGTTCTCCCGGGTCATCACCACGCTGATCTTGGGCTGGCCGAAACCCGCCTCCGCCAGGTTCTCCAACGCCCGCAGCGCGGTGTCGTAGGAGCCGGGCCCGCGGACATGGTCGTTGACGTCGGCCGTGGCGCCGTCCACAGAGATCTGCACGTCGACGTAGTCGGTGCGGGCGAGCTGCGCGGCACGTCTCTTGTCGAGCTTGATGCCATTGGTGGAGAACTTGACCCCGACTCCTGAGTCGATCGAGTAGTCGAGCAGCTCCCAGAAATCCGGCCGGATGGTCGGCTCGCCGCCGCCGATGTTGACGTAGAAGACCTGCATGCGCTGCAGCTCGTCGAGCACGCCCTTGGCCTCGGCGGTACTCAGCTCGCGCGGGTCGCGCCGGCCGGACGACGACAGGCAGTGCACGCACGCCAGATTGCAGGCGTAGGTGAGCTCCCAGGTCAGGCAGATCGGCGAGGTCAGGCCGTACTGGAAGTGCTCGACCAGCTTCACATGCGCTCCTCGATGGTCCCGTTCGCGGCCAGACCGGCCAGGGCACGCAGGTACGCGGGGCGCTGGGACTCGCGCAGGCCGGCCGCGTCGATCGCGGCATGCACGTCGGGATGGCGTTCCAGGCCGGAGACGACGTCGAGCAACTCCGGGGTCTTGAGGAACGACAGCCGCCTGGTGCCGAAGTGGTAGACGAGCGCGCCGAACGGTTCGGGCCGCAGGGCCACGCTCGGGCTGCACCGGTACGGCAGCCGCGGGTCGAACGCCGGGCGGTGGGCCGTGCCGGAAGACACCGGGTCCCTGGGGCCCACCCGCCCGGCACTCACCGGTGCGGTCTCAGTAGACACCGCACATACCGTCGATCGAAATCTCCTCCACAAGGGTCTCCTCGACGAGCGGCTCGTCTGTGGGCTCTGCGGGCAGCGGGCTGATCTCGATAGGAGCCATGTCGGGGACGCTAATGACACTTGGGGTGATCCGGCAAGCAGCACCGTTCGGGAGAGCGGTCTCAGGAACGCTGCACGTTCCCTCCGCACGGGTGCTCGACGAGGTGATGGCGGGCAAGGCGTTACGCCGGCAGGTGCTCGACGACCCCGAACGTGTCGGTCGAGGTGATCCACTTACCGCCGCGGTAGCGGATGCGCCGCTACACATGTTCGTGCTCTACGACGACCGGCTGGTCGCCATCGAGGTGGAAACCGGCATGATCATGCTCCGCGACCCCGTCGACATCGCCCATTACGCCGAGCTGTTCGACTTCTACCGCCGCCACGCCCTGCGCGGCGAGGCCGCCCGGGAGTTCGTGCTCGCCGTGGCCGAGGACTACCGCGGAGACGCGCGAGACCGACCGCCGTGATCGGTCCACTGCCGCATCTGATCACGACGACGTGGCGATCAGACCAGCTGTCCGAGCCCGCGTTCGTCGGCCAGTTGCCGAAGTTGCCGCAATGCCCGGGCACGGGTCGGTCCGATACTGCCCGCGGGAATCCCGACAGCTTCAGCGACCTCGCAGTAAGGCCGGGGGTCGTCGGTGAACAGCGCCTTCAGGAGACGGCGGCGGCGTGGTGGCAGCTCGGCGACGAGGCCCCAGAGCTGCTGTGCCGTGTCCGCGTCGATGACGTTCTCCTCCAGGCACGAAGACGGGTCGACAACGCTTTCCATCATCGACTCAGTGACGTACGCGGTGCGCTTCGACTGGCGGAGGATGCGCAGGCATTCCCGACCGGCAGTGGTCGCCAACCACCCGCCGAGACGTTCCGGGAACCTGATCTGGTGAAGGTTCTCCGCCAGCCGAAGCCAGGTCATCTGCACGGCGTCCAGAGCGTCGGTGGACTGGAGTCGGTACGAGCGCACCCTCGCCATGACGAGCCCGCCGTATCGGTAGACGATTTCCTCCCAGGCCGTCGGGTCTCCCTTGCGGGCCGCCGACAGCAGCTCAGCGATGTCCGTCTCGGAGATCGGCAGGCCGCGGAGTTGATCCGTGAATGGTGCGAGTTCTTGAGTCAAGGTCATCGCAAACGCCTCTTCTGAGCCTGCTTGTCGAGGACAATCGGGGAGTTCTGCACCGGGTTGCCCCGGTGCTTGCCGATCACGGTGGGAAGGTCGCTCTTGAAGATCAACAATCGGACCCTGCTCGCCGCGATCACCGTGGAGACCGTCCGTTGGGCCGGACCAGCCGCCTCTGTCGTGTACCCTGCACATGTAACGTACTCTGTACGTTGAAGCGTACGTCGTCAAGCTATTTGCCTGGGTTCGACATCGCGGTTGAGTGTCAGATGTACGGTGTACGTGCAGTGCGTCGAGCGCCCAACGTCGAGCGCCCACACGTCGAAAGGAAGATCGTTGTCCGAACGAACGAGCACCCCCCGAGGCCGCGCCGAGCAGCCGACCTGGGTCGGCGTCGACCCGAGCAAGGATGAGTTGGGGCGCGCACCGCTGACCCGACCCCGCATCGTGCGGGCCGCGCTGCGGCTGGTCGACGAGCAGGGGCTGCCCGCCCTGACCATGCGGGCACTGGCCACCGAGCTCAAGGTCTCGACGATGGCCCTGTACAACCACGTTCGCGACAAGGACGAGCTGACCGACCTCATGCTCGACCTCATGCTCGGCGAGGTGGACTGCTCGCCCGCCGAAGGCGACTGGTCCACCCAGCTACGGACGCTGGCGTGCAGCTATCACACGGCGCTGTCCGCGCATACCAATCTCGTCCGCGTCTACAGCACCCAGATCCGTCTGGGCCCGCACAGCCTGATGGTCATGGAGCGTGTGCTCGGACTCCTGCTCGAGGCAGGATTCTCCTCGGCCGACGCCGCCGATGCCTTCTTCGCGCTCTACACCTATATCGTCGGATTCCACCAGATGGGTCGAGCTGCCCCACTGCCCTGTCTGACGTCGCAAGAAGATGGAACCGTCGGGTACTACACAGCGCTACCACCCGAGCAGATCCCCTCCATCGTGGCCGTCAGCCAGCACCTGGAGGGTGCGCACCGCTCGGACGGCTTCGAGTACGGGCTCGACGTCTTCCTCGGCGGGCTACAGGCCCAGGTCCACGAGCGCTGACCACTCCGTCCCGGTCGATCGGTATCAGGCGAGGCCAGCTCGTCCTCTTGGACATCAGCGGGTCGCAGCAGAACGACGACAGGGGTGATGTCATGACTGGACAGCAACCGGCGCGGCCGATCCAGAATCCACTGACGTTGGTGATGAAGGCGAAGTCCCCGACGGACTCCGCCGCACTTCGGCAGCGGGTTGAACATATCCAGTCCTTGCCTCGGGAGCAGAACCCGATCATCCTGGCGCTCGACCGGATCGGTACCGTCCACTTCGCCAGTTTCGTCTTCCTCAGTAACGACGTGCTCGCGGTGATCACCGCGTACGATGGCGATTTCGAGGACTATCTCAATGATTTCCTGAACGAGATCGGCGATGTTTTCAACACTCTCCTGCAGCATGCGGAAGGCGCTCCGAACTTGCCTGTGCAAACTCACCGACAGGAGTTCATAGATTTTATCCGGGCGCACGACCTGCGCTGCGTAGAACCTTTCTACAGCGCCTATCCCGAGCACACAGTACTCGACATCCTCGAGACGAGGACCGTCTCCGGCTGAGGAGACCTCAAACCGGAGGGGATGGGCATGGCAACGGTCGACCTGGCAGATGTTCAGGGTCTTGTCCTGCGCGGTTACACCATGCCGATGGTTCGGTATCTCGGCCTGAGGATACGGAGGGCCGACGCCGCCCGCGCGTTTCTGGGCGTACTCACCGAAGACGATTCGGCCGGGCCGTCGGTCACGACGGCCGCGCCATGGGCCGTGAAGCCGGACAGCTGCGTCAACCTCGGCATCACCTTTCCCGGCCTGGCGGCGCTGGGGGTATCCCCGGAATCCCTTGGCAGCTTTCCGCCGGAGTACGCCGCGGGCGCGGTGACCCGGGCGACTGAGGTCGGTGACACCGGCACCAGCGCCCCCGAACACTGGCTGCCGTGGTTGACCGATCCCGGGCTGCACATCCTGCTGTCGGTGTTCGCCCGGTCAGTCGAGGTACTCGAATCCACGACGAAGCAGCTGACGCGGGCGTGGTCGCTGGGTTTCGTCGAACTGGGCCGCCACGACGGCCAGATGTTGTCTCCCGGGAACGTCGTGCATTTCGGCTACTGCGATGGCTTCTCCCAGCCCATCGTCGAGGGGGTCCCCCTCGACGGGTTACCGGACCAACTACCCCGGGCCCCGGTCGGTGAGTTCCTTCTGGGGTATCCCAGCCAGCACGTCGGCTTCACCTATCCGGTACCGACACCGGCGCAACTAGGGCACAACGGTACTTTCGCCGCTTTTCGCATTCTGGAACAGGACGTCGACGCGTTCGCAGAGTTCCTCACCGAGCAGGCCACCCGGACCGGGATATCGCCTGAGCTCATCGCGGCGAAACTCTGTGGGCGTTGGCGCAATGGCACACCTCTGGTCCTTTCGCCGAACACCGACACCCCCGAACCAGCGATTCCCCTCGACGCTTTCAATGACTTCGACTACGTCGGGAAGTACGCTGACGAGCGCGGTTACCGATGCCCGATCGGATCGCACGCACGTCGGATGTACCCGCGCGGGCAACGCGTCGCCGGTAACGGCGCCCACCGGCATCGAATCATCCGACGAGGAGTTCCGTACGGACCTCCCTACGATCCGGCGCAACCGAGAGACGGCCACGACCGCGGCCTGCTCGGCCTGTTCATCGGCGTCAGCCTGCGCGATCAATTCGAGTTCCTGATGTCGGACTGGGCCAATGACGGCAGGTTCACCGCCGGGCTCGGCCGCACCAAGGACCCCCTGATCGGCACGCATGCCGACGGGGCCGGGAGCTTCACGATACCTCGCCCGGAGGGCCCGGTGGTGCTCGCCGGCTTCTCCAGTTTCGTCACGACTCGCGGCGCCGCCTACTGCTTCCTGCCCAGCATCTCCGGAATCCGCTACCTGGCCACCTCGAACGCACCGGCGTGAGATCGAGCGGTTCACGCGTTGCCACCCGACCTGTGCCAACCCCGCGCGGTCCGGGTGAGCTCCCGGAAACCCAGCCGGTGGGACAGCGCGACACGGTCCGTCTCGTCGGTCCAGGCATAGTCGAGCAACCGCTCGACGCGGGCCAGCCGCAGCCAGTCCGCGGCCTGCCCGACCAGCCAGGTCGCGATCCCGCGCCTGCGATGCGCCTCCACGACGTGCAGATTTCCGATGTCGGCCCACCTGCTGAGCTGCCCGAGGCGGCCACCGTCGGCGGGATCGGTGTCCAGCTCGATGTAACCCAACACCTCCTCGCCGCGGCAGGCGGAGATCCGGACACTGTTCACTCCGACGGTCCGCCTGCTCGTCAGCCCGGCAATGGGCGGATCGGACGCGCCGAGCGCCGTGAGAGCCGCGACGATCTGCTCCCAATCCATCCAGTGCAGCGCCGCAGAAGTTCTTCGGAGGTTCGGTCGGGCGTGGTGGTGGTACGGGGATCCGGTGGGCGGACGGCGCCGAGCGCTTGATCGATGTCTGGGAACCGTCAGCCGTGCGGAATGCGGATCCGGGTTCCCCACCGATGGTCACCGCACCGTCGGAGCCGCGGTGACCTGCCAAGATCAGCATCTCGGTACGGGGAGCCGCACGGGATGCGGTTCTGTGTTCCCGTTCGGCGATCATGAGGCCGGCGGCGCGATCCGGACCCCCGATGAACCGATGCGGTGCTGCATTATGCGGTGCTGCACCAGACCTGCCGCCCCATCTAGACCCGCCGCACCGTCGTGCGTCCGATGAAGATCCCCCGCCGGCGGAATGCGGCGGGGGACTCGACCACCGCGCGCGCCTGCAGGCCGACCGTCCGTGATGGCCACTAAAAGTGGTCGAGAAACCGCTCGGGCTTCCTGGTCCACGCGGGCACGACCAGCCCGTGCAATCCCGCGACGTGCTCGGCCAGGGCACCGAGATAGGCATCCACGTGCGGGCTGACCAACCTGGGCTCGGCGTCGATCCGACTGAGCACATCGGCCTCGTCGCGAGCCCACCGGAGATCGTCGAGGAAATCGGCCGTGGCCCCGCGCGCCTCGGTGCCCTCGACGATCCGGACGGCGGTCGCGACCAGCGTCATGGGGATCCCGGCCCGCCCGTGCGACATGGGCCCAGAAGACTGATCATCGGCCCACTCCCCCCGCGCGGCGCGCCCACAGGCGTTCCGACGGTGTGCTCACCGGAGATCATGGGCGGAAGCCCGGTCCTTCGGGGTGGGGATGAAGCCTCGCTGCTCAGGATTGTCGGTGTGGTCTGGGATGGTGCGCGGGTGTCCAAAAACAGTGCGGCCGGACGGGTCGTGACAGCGCGGGGAACCACCGGGTTGCCGGTGGTCGTGCACCGCAAACCTCAACACGTGGCCCCCTCGGTCGCGTCGTTGGCCTCTCCTGCCTTCAGACAGGAGAGGGCGTCATGAGCGTATTGTGGACCACGAGGCGGTGTCCGGCCGATCTCGTGGACGCGATGGGCCACCAGCTCCAGCGGGCCGCGGTCGAAGCGCCGCAGCCAGAGCGTCGCGAGCACCGTGCACAGGACACCGACTCCCGCCCACAGCCCGATCACCCACCACGGCCGCGCGCCTGCCAGCCGGGAGGCCAGCCCGAAGCCCCAGCCGAAGCAGAGCACGCTCGCCGTGACGTTCTGCAGCACGTAGCAGGACAGCGCGGTACGGCCCACGGCCGTGATCCCCCGCCGGATCATGCCCGGCGCGGAGCGCGCCCGCAGCGCCAGCGTCGTCACGAGCCCGAGCAGGCCCAGCGCCACCAGGGGCGGGAGCAGGTAACGGTCGACGAGTACCCAGGCTGGCCCCGCGAAGGCCGTGAGCGCGTTCGCCGGGAGCCCGACGCCCAGGCCGAGCACCATCAGCCGTACGCGCAGGCGCGCACCGGTGGTGGTGTCGTCGAAGGCACCCGCACGCAGCAGCCGGGAGCCGAGCAGGAAGAGCACGATCGCCGACGGCACGATGATAACGATCTCCATGCGGTAGAGCAGGAACCCGTCGAGGCGCGCGGCGACCTGGGTGGGCCAGCTCGCCGTTGCGCCCGGGTCGATCGGAGCCGGGCCGGCCGGATCGTCGGGCAGCGCCAGCAGCAGCGCGGTGAGCGCGAGGATCGCGGTACCGAAGAACCCACCGACGCCGATCATCCACGCCCGGACCGCCCGATCGCTGCGACCCACCAGATAGGCCACGAGCAGCGAGGTGATCGCATAACCCATGAGGACGTCGAACTCGAAGACCAGCACGTAGTGCACCAGGCCCTCGACGAACAGGATGGCCGCGCGCACCGGGTAGCGGCCCGGCCAGGGCGCCCCCCGGCGAACGGCCGAGCGGTACTGCAACTCCAGCCCGACCCCGAACAGCAGCGTGAGCAGGGCCAGGAACTTCCCGTTGGCGAGAAACCGCAGCGCGGTCTCCACCGACCCGCCCTCCGCGAAACCTTCGGTGAGGACAATCGTGGGCCCGCCCGGGTGGGCGAACAGCCACGCGTTGGTGCCGAACGTGCCGAGGATGGCCACGCCGCGGAGCAGGTCGAGCGCGCCGATCCGGTTCGTCGCCGACCGCGGTGTGGCGTCAGTGGCGGACATCGGCCACCTCCGGTTCACTCGGCGGCAACAGCGTGGTCGACAACGGCCAGCCCACGAACCAGATCACCACGACCGGGACGAGCCGGGCAGCCCAGCTCCACATCGGGTCCGCACCCCACTCGAGCGGTGCGGGCACGCCGGTGCCGGCCACCGCCGCCATCGCGAACAGCACCCCGACGGTGATCCCCCAAGCCAGCGCGAGCTTGCCCCACTCCCGCCACTCGTGGACGACCTTCGCCGTCCCGTACCGCGGCGGCTTCGGCGGTGGCGGCCCACCGGCGTACCGGTGCGCGAAGCGCACGTCGGCCCAGCGGATCAGTGAGTGTCCGAATGCCACGGTGAAACCGAGGTAGACCGCCGCCAGACCGTGTGCGAGTCCCGGCGGCGAGCCCCCGGCGAGGTCGGCCAACGACGCGACCACGAGCACGACGTCGGCGACCGGCACACCGATGAGCAGAACGGTGCTGAGCCGGGGAGCCCGCAGCAGGTAACGCGCCACGAGACCCCCGATGACCAGCACCCAGAAACCGACCTCACACACGCCGATCAGCAGCACGAGCGGGTTGTGCGTGATGAAATACCCCATACCCGGAGATCCTGCCGACGACGACAGCGCGGCGCGTCGGGCGAGATGATGATCTGTGCGGGGCCGATGTACGACCTTCGATCGACGCGCCTCGGGCCAGGACGTGCTGGGATGTACCGGTGACCGCCAGCCTCCGTGTGCGCGATCTCGGTGTCGCGAGCGGGTTCCTCGCCGCCGGGCTGCTCCTCGTGCTGGCCGTGCCGGACGCCAGCGTCGCGTGGTGGCCGCACGGGGACCTACCGCGATGGGCCGATGTGCTGGCGCTGCTGGTCGCGTGCATCGGCGAGACCCAGCGGCGCAGCCGGCCCGTCCTCGGACTGGCGTTGGGCACCACGGCGCTGGCATCGGGGCCACTGATGATCGGGATCACCGGTTTCGGGGTGTTCATCGTGTTCATGGACCTGCTCTACTGTGCCGTTCGGTACAGCTCGCGGCGGATCAGCTGGGCCGTCATCGGGATGGCGGGCATCGGGTTGGTCGCGACGAGCGGGGGGAGCCTGCTCACCGGGGGGCCGAGTGCCGCGGTCATGACCCTGCTGAACCTCTCCCTGCCGCTCGGCGTGCCCGTGCTCTGGGCCTATGAGGTGCGCCACCACCGCGAGCTCGCCGACGTCGAACGCGACCGCGCCGAGCAGGCCCGGCGGATGGGTGAGCTGGACCGGGCCGCCGCGGTCGCCGCCGAGCGCGCGAGGATGGCCCGGGACCTGCACGACGTGATCGCGGGGCAGCTCTCCGCGATCGCGATCCAGTCCGAGGCCGCGCTGACCCTGCCGGACCCGGATCCGGCGACGTTGCGCCGCGTGCTCACGGTGGTGCGCCGCGACAGCGTGGCTTCCCTCACCGAGATGCGCACCATGATCGGGTTGCTCCGGTCCGACAACGACGCCGATCCGCGCACCGCACCCGCCGGCCTCGACCGGCTCGACACGCTCCTGCACACGGCCGGCGCGGCCGGGCTCGCTGTCGAGCTGGACGACCAGCGCCCCGGCGACACGCACGTCGCCGCCGCGGTCGATCTGGCCGCGTACCGGATCGTGCAGGAGTCGCTGACCAACGCGGCCAAGCATGCGCCGAGCAGTTCGGTACGGCTCGGGCTGCGCCACACCGGCGGCGACCTCGTGATCGAGCTGGCCAACGCCCTCGTGCCGGATGCACCGTCCGGTGGCGGCACCGGCGTGGGGCTGCTCGGGTTGGGCGAACGCGCCCGGGCCGTGGGTGGTCGGGTCGTGGCCGGGCCGGACGGGTCGCAATGGCGGGTTCGCGCGGTGTTGCCCCGGCAGCCCAGCTCGATCGGGGCCGGGACGGCGTGGTGAGCGAGCAGGCGAGCGAACCGTCGACGCAGGGCGAGTGGGCGAGCGAACCACCCCTGCGGCCGGTGCGGGTGGTGGTCGCCGACGACCAGGCCGCGATCCGGACGGGGCTGATGATGATCCTGGATTCGGCACCGGACATCGAGGTGATCGGCGAGGCTGGCGACGGGCTGGCCGCTGTGCGCGTCGCGACCGCGCTGCGCCCCGACGTCGTGCTGATGGACATCCGGATGCCGGGTCTCGACGGCATCGAGGCCACCCGCCGGCTGGTCGCCGCGCGGAGCGCCGGCGGAGCGCACATCGGCACCGCGCGGAGCACGCCCGGAGCGCACATCGGCACCGATCGATGGTGCGAGGTCCTCGTGCTCACCACGTTCGACCTCGACGACTACGTCGACGCCGCGCTGGCCGCCGGGGCGGCGGGATTCCTGCTCAAGTCGGTCGACGCCCCCCGGCTGCTGGACGCGGTGCGGGCGGTGGCCCGCGGCGACGGCGTGCTCGCGCCGGAGGTCACCCGGCGGGTCATCGCCCGGCTGGCCGCCCCAGCGCGGCGGCCCGAGCCGCCGGGGCTCGCCGAGCTGACCCCGCGCGAGACCGACGTGCTGACCTGCCTGGGCCGCGGCCTGTCCAACGCCGAGATCGCCGCCGCACTGGTGATCACCGAGGCGACCACGAAGACCCACGTGTCGCGGGTGCTCGCCAAGCTGGGGCTGCGCTCCCGAGTGCAGGCGGCGATCGCCGCGCAGGACGCCGGGCTGGTGCCCTGAGAATGTTCACATCGGCGGCACGCTGAACGGGGTGGCACTGGCCCGGCCGGAGCAACGGCACCTATGTTGTAGAGCCATGAGGCGCGCTGCCGCGATCACCGCGGCTATCACGATCCTGGCGGTGACGACGAGCTGCACGAGTCCGCCGTCCCCGCCCCCGGTCTCCGGAGTGGACTTGGCCGGGTTCGACCGCGCCGTGCGACCACAGGACGACCTGTTCGGCTTCGTCAACGGCGGTTGGCTGGCGTCGACCGAGATACCACCCGACCGCTCCCGGTACGGGGCGTTCGACGTGCTCCGGGAGAAGGCCGACGCCGACGTCCGGGTGATCGCCGAGGAGCTCGACGCGGCGGCCGACCAGCCGGGTGCGGAATCACAGAAGATCGCCGACCTGTACGCGAGCTTCCTGGACGCCCCCCGCCTCGATGCGCTCGGCGCGACCCCGCTGGCCGCCGAGCTCGCCCGGATCGACGCCCTGACCAGTCCCGCGGACCTGCCGGCGTACTTCGGGCACCGGGCCCGTTCCGGGCTGCCGAGCCCGGTCGGCTTCTTCGTTCAGCAGGACGTCCGCAACGCCACGGCCTATGTGGTGGGTGTCGACCAGGCCGGGTTGACGCTGCCCGACCGCGACTACTACCTCGTCGACAACGACAGTTTCACCATGATCAAGGGTCGCTTCTCCGACTACGTCACGCAGATGCTCACCCTGGCCGGCGTCCCCGACGCCAAAGCCGCCGCGCCGGCGGTGGTGGCGTTGGAGACCCGGCTCGCGCAGGCGCAGTGGACGAACGTGCAGCTACGCGATCCGATCGCCACGTACAACAAGCTGCCGGTTGCGCAGGCGCCCGGACTGGACTGGCCGCGTTACCTCGACTCGGCCGGCGCGCCCGTCACCGAGCTGGTGGTCGGCGAGCCGAGCTTCTTCACCGCGCTGGGCGCCGCCACGACCGAGGTGCCGCTGGCGGACTGGAAGTCCTACCTGCGATTCACGGTCGTGAACACCTACGCCCCGGTCCTGGGCACCGCGTTCGCCGACGCCGCGTTCGAGTTCCACGGCAAGCTGCTCCTGGGCCAGGAGCAGCAGCGCCCGCGATGGAAGCGTGCGGTGGCGAGGGTGAATGAGGTGCTGGGCGAGGCGGTCGGCAAGCGTTACGTCGAGCGACACTTCCCACCGGAGGCCAAGCAGCGGATCGACACGCTGGTGGCCAACCTGATCGCGGAGTTCCGGACGTCGATCGACGAGCTGGACTGGATGAGCGAACCCACCAAGGCCGAGGCGCGCGACAAGCTGTCCACGTTCGCGGTCAAGATCGGTTATCCGGCGACGTGGAAGGACTACTCGGCCCTGGAGATCCGCCGCGACGACCTGATCGGCAACCTGCAGCGCTCGGCCGAGGTCGAGTTCGCGCGGGAGCTCGCCAAGTTGGGCAAGCCGGTGGACCGCAACGAGTGGTTCGCCACCCCGCAGACCGTCAACGCCTACTACAACCCGCCAATGAACGAGATCACGTTCCCAGCCGGGATCCTGCAGCCACCGTTCTTCGACGCCAGAGCCGACGACGCGGTCAACTACGGCGGTATCGGTGCGGTCATCGGGCACGAGATCAGCCACGGGTTCGACGATCAGGGCCGCAAGTTCGACGGCACCGGCAACCTGCGTGACTGGTGGACGCCCGAGGATGTGACGCGGTTCTCCGAACGGACGGCACGGTTGGTGGCCCAGTACGGGGCGTACAGCCCGGTGGAGGGCGGCACCGTCAACGGTGAGCTCACGCTCGGGGAGAACATCGCCGACCTGTCCGGGATGGCAGTGGCGTTCAAGGCCTACCGGCGGTCGCTCGCCGGCGCGCCGGCCCCGATGCTCGACGGGTTCACCGGTGATCAGCGGTTCTTCATCGGCAATGCGCAGGTATGGCGCGGGAAGATCCGTGACGACGCGCTCCGCCAGCAGTTGCTCACCGACCCACACAGCCCGGCCCAGTACCGCAGCAACGGCGTGGTCACGAACCTGCCCGGCTTCTACGAGGCGTTCGACGTCGCGCCGACCGACAAGCTGTTCCGCCCCGCCGAGGAGCGCGTCGCCCTCTGGTAGCCGCCGACAGCGAACGAACGGCACTGTCGTCCAGTCCTACTGGACGACAGTGCCGTTCGTCGCGGGGGAAGGGCTGTCCCACCACGGCCGGATCGCCCACAGCGGGGAGACCGGACCGTTGCCGGCCCCGAGCGGATACGCGTGCCGGACCGCCTCGACGATGTAGCGCTTGCCCAGCGCGACCGCGTCGGGCACGGCCAGCCCGCGGGCCAGCCCGGCGGCGATCGCCGCGGCCATGCTGTCCCCGCCGCCGTGGGTGTGGTCGGTGTCGAACCGCGGTCCGGGCAGCTCGATGAACATGTCGCCGTCGTAGAGCAGATCGACGCACCCGTCGACGTCCGCACGCAGGTGCCCGCCCTTGACCAGGACGAACCGCGGGCCGAGCCCGTGCAACACCTTCGCCGCCGCGTACTGCGCGGCGCGGTCATGCACATCGATGCCGACGAGCAGTCGTACCTCGTCGAGGTTCGGGGTGATCACGGTGGCCCGGGGGAAGAGCAGCGAACGCAACGCCTCCAGGGCATCGTCGGCGAGCAACGGGTCGCCGTGCATCGACGCGGCCACCGGGTCGACCACCAGCGGCGTGGGCCCGCCCGAACCGATGCCCACCCGGTCGCACGCCACCGCCACCGCCTCGATGATCTCCGAGCCCGCGAGCATCCCGGTCTTCACCGCATCGAGACCGATGTCGCCGGCCACGGCCTCGATCTGCGCGGCGACGATCTCCGCGGGGACGGTGTGCACCCCGGTGACACCGACCGAGTTCTGCACGGTGACCGCGGTGACCGCGAGGCAGCCGTGCACCCCGCATGCGGCGAAGGTACGCAGGTCAGCAGGGACGCCTGCGCCGCCCCCGGAGTCGGTGCCGGCGATCGTCATGACCCGGGGCGGGGTGGCGCCGATGGTGGGCTGCATGGCCGACGACAGTAACTCGTAGCGCGACGGAGAGACCAGAGTGCGATCAGACGTCCTCGGCGTGCTGCTTCGCCGGGTCCCAAGCGAGGCCCGGGACACCCCAGCCGTTGCTCTTGAGCGCCTTGCGCGCGGCGCGGGCGTTGCGGCCGACGAGCCGGTCGGTGTAGATGACCCCGTCGAGGTGATCCACCTCGTGCTGCAGGCAGCGGGCCAGGAAGCCGCGCCCCTCGATGAGTACCGGAGCCCCGTCCGCATCCAACCCGGTGACCCGAGCCCAGTCCGCACGGCCGGTGGGGAACTGTGCGGCGGGCACCGATAGGCAACCCTCCTCGTCGTCGTCCGGGTCGGGCATCGTCTCCGGGCGCTCCGAGGTCTCGAGCACCGGGTTGACCACGACGCCACGCACCATCGCCTGGCGCTCCTCGTCCGGACAGTCGAGCACGAACAACCGCAGGTCCACCCCGACCTGGTTGGCCGCGAGCCCGACGCCGTCGGCCACCGCCATCGTCTCGAACATGTCGGCGACCAGCACGTGCAGCGCCTCGTCGAAGACCTCGACGGGGCGAGTGGGGGTGTGGAGGACGGGATCACCGGTGATCCGGATGGGTCGGACGGCCACGGGCTACGACCTTAACTCGGCAACGGGCGCCGTCGCGACCGCCCCGTCCGGCAGTGCCATGCCCCGAGGGCGCGTCCCTGCCCGGGAGTTGTCGGACCTCCGTGATTCAATGGACACAGCTGAATGACATGAGTGTGATTCGGCGTCGCCACCACCGCCAGGGATCTCGAGGAGCGTGATGTCGTCCGCCATGGAACCCCGTCGGTTACCTGCTGCCGGCCGCACTGTCCGCGAACTCGACCGCAGGGAGCGCGAGATCTTGGCGTTCGAGGGCCAGTGGTGGAAGTACGCGGGCGCCAAGGAACAGGCGATCCGCGAGCTGTTCGACATGTCCGCGACTCGGTACTACCAGCTGCTCAACGCGGTCGTCGACAAACCCGAAGCGCTCGCCGTCGACCCACTGCTGGTCAAGCGGCTGCGCCGGCTGCGCACCAGTCGCCAGCGAACCCGCGCGGCGCGTCGTCTAGGAATCGAGCACTGGTGAGGACACCATGATCTCCTTCCGTCCCGGTCTCCACTGACCGGGTCCCTGCGCACTCGGAGGTCGTCGTGACCGAACCCACTCCGTCCGGGGGCTCCTCACCGATGCGGATCGCCGGCCTCGCGTTGCTCGGTGTCGGCGTCGTGGCCGGGATAATCGGGCTCTCCATCCTGTTCGGGGGAGGAGCCGAGACCGATCCGACTGCGGCGCCGCCCCCGCCGGCCAGTGCCGCCCCCGATCCGCCGGCCGGAGCCGCCCCCAGCCCTGGACCGACGCCGCCGGTCCAGGTTCCCTCCTTCCCCCCTGCTCCCACGGCCGCTGTGCCTCCAGCCAGCCCGCCGGCCCCAGACCCTACCGCCGGCGTTGGCGGCAACGACCGCGTGGCAACCCCACGTGTTCCAGTGCGTGTCTATAACAACAGCACCATTGAGGGTCTCGCGGCTCAGGCTGCCGCGGATTTCGAGACAGCGGGCTGGACAGTAACCGAAGCGAAGGGATACCCATTCGGGACGATTCCGACGAGCACGGTCTATTACCGGCCCGAGACCTCCGAAGTGGCTGCGGCTGAGGCCCTCGCCAATCAGTTCGGGCTTCGCTCAGAGCCTCGCTTCGAGGGCATTCAGGGCGCGAGCGCCGGGTTGATCGTGATCGTCACGAAAGATTACCAACGCCGCTGACGTGGTCACGCGCCGAAGCGTGTCAATAAAATTTTCACAGAGATCCGTCCGGATCGTCGAGATTGCACCCGCGTTAAGCCTCATAGGGCAACCCGTCCGCAATACGGAAGTGAAACTTGTAGGTAAGCGTTGCCGTCCCCGGCCGACCACCGACATTAACCTTGAAGGTGCATTTCCCCTCAAGATCATAGTTGGTACTGAAGCCCAGCTTGGGAACGCTGGAGTGCAGGAAGTAGTCGACCGGAACATCAGGGTGATGATCACGATAGCTCGACACCTGCGCCACACCGGTAGTGCACGTCATGGGAGATACCGCGATCGCCCGGACCGCCGGGGAGACACGGAATGACCACGCCATGGTAATTGTCTGACCGATCTCGGGAGGCGGTGCGTCGACATACGACGTACGACCAGTGAACGTTCCATTGCTGTCGGACATCTCAAAGTAGCGGTCCGTACTTTTTCCAGTGAACTCGTATCTACCTTCGAGTGGAGCATCCTGAGCGAAGCCGGGGGTGGCCGCAAAGAATGTCAGGAGAGCGGCCAGCACAAGCGCGATCGTCAATCTTCCTTGAAGCTTCACTGGGCAACGCTCCGTACCCACGTGGCGCGCCAGGCGTACCCATCCTGATCTGCCTGCTCTATCTTGAGATCCACGTTCTTGCCCGGCCGGAGCGTGCGATACTCGTCGCCCCCACCCAAGGGCTCAATGACCGCGTAATGCACCCACACCTTCCGACCATCCCGGTCAACCGAGATCTCACCGAGGCCGTTGATGTCGTCCCAGCGCTCAACTCGACCGACGAATACCTGTTCGTCATTCACAACCGGCTCCCATGATCGAATCCTCAGTCAGCGAGTCTGACCACGGCTCACCATGCAGCACCCAGCGCAGAGCCGAGTCCTGAAGTCCGACTCATTCACTCGATCGGTGGCGCACTCCGGTCATGCGCGCCGATCCGCGTAAGCCCGCAGCTCCGCGAGCTGCCCGACTCGCACACCAATTCGCCCCGACTCGCGGGCCTACCGGCGGCGGGCCCGGCGCAGGCCCAGGCGTAGCCGGCTTCGGGGTCGGCCTGGCTCGTGGCCTGGCGCGTCAGCCGAACCGTTGCGATGGCGGCTACGCGACGCTGCCCCGGTGTCATCGCCCAAGCGGCGCACGGCCCGCGCCATAGCGCTGGCCCGGCCGGCGACCCGACGGCGAAGTGGCGGCCGCAGTCCCAGCCGCCGTGCCGAGCGAGCGGCCCGCGCCACCGCCCGCCGCTCGCGCACCGACCCGTCCCACGCCTCCGGGTGGCTCGCGAGCCAGCGATACCGGTAGAGGGTGTAGGGCAACAGTGCGAGGTACGCGACGGACGCGGCGGCCAGCCCGAGGAACGGGGCGGTGATGACGAGGGCCGCGCCGAGCCCGACGAGCACCAGCAGCGGCGCGATCAACCGCGTCGGCACTCGCATGGTCTTGAGTGAGATCGTCGGAAGTCTGCTGACCATCAGCCCGGCGGCCACCAGCGCACACAGCCCGACGGTCAGCTGCGCGGACCACCAGCCCGCGCCGAAGTTGAGGAACAGGAAGAGCGGCAGGCCGGCAACCAGCGCCGCGGCGGGAGCGGGCACGCCGACGAAGAACTCCTTGGCGAACGGGTACTTGTCCTCGGCGTCGATGAGCGTGTTGAACCGGGCCAGCCGCAGCGCCATACACACCGCGAACACCAGCGCCACGACCCAGCCGAACCGGCTTCCCTCCAGTTGCCAGACGTACATCACCAGTGCCGGCGACACCCCGAACGACACCAGGTCGGCCAGGGAGTCGAGTTCGGCGCCAATCCGACTGCTCGCGTCAAGCATCCGGGCCAGCTGCCCGTCCAGGGCGTCGCACAGGGCCGCCGCACCGACCGCGGCCACGCTCAGCTCGAAGCGACCGCTCAACGCGAAGTAGACCGCGGACAGCCCACTGCACAGCGCGAGGACGGTGACCGCGTTGGGCACCAGCCGGACTCCGGGGGCGTAAGGAGCGGGCACGGCTCAGTCCGTCCGGGTCGGGGCGCTCGACAACTCGGCGAGCACCGTCTCGCCACCGACCGTGCGCTGCCCGACCGAGACCATGACCGTCGAACCCGTCGGAAGGTAGGTGTCGACCCGTGACCCGAACCGGATGAGCCCGTAGGTCTCGCCGGCCGCGACCTCATCACCTGGGCCGACGTCACAGACGATGCGGCGGGCGAGCAGCCCCGCGATCTGCACGACTCCGACTCGCGAGCCGTCGCTGGCCTCGAGCAGCATCGCGTTGCGCTCGTTGTCCTCGCTGGCTTTGTCCAGGTCCGCGGAGAGGAAGGTGCCCGGGCGGTACTCCACAGCGATCACCCGACCGTCCAACGGAACCTTCTGCACGTGCACGTCGAGCACGGACAGGAACACGCTCACCCGTGGGGCGGGCACTCGCGGAAGGTCCAGCTCCAGCGGTGGCACGACATCCGCGATGAGGGAGACGGTGCCGTCCGCGGCGGCCAGCACCACACCGGAGCGGGTGGGGGGCACGCGATGCGGATCGCGGAAGAATGCGGCGGTGGCCACTGCGGCGAGCGCACCCACCAGGGCCCCGCGGCCGGTGACCATCCGGGCCAGGGCCGCCGCGGCCCCGACGCCCGCGACCAGCGGACGGCCGCCCGGGTGCATCGGCGGCACCGCGTCCCGGATCAGCCGCGCGACATGGGACAGCGAGAATCCGGACGGGGACGGCTGGGGCGTCCCGATCTCATCGGGCATGGATCGGCTCGACTCCTCGGCAAGGGGCGAATGGTGGGTGCGGCGGACGGACCGCACTGCCGCACTCCGGCGGCCACGCTACGCGGCCGCACACACCCAACGGCCGCGCACACACAAAGGGCCGGGGCCGCCATCCCCCGAGACAGCGACCCCGGCCGTGAAACCGCTCGTCCGCTCCCCAGCGACGGGCGGTAGGTCTTTGTGACGAGCCCGGTGTACCCGGGCTCTACCGCAGTATTCATGAGCATCCGATCGATCGTCCACTGCGCAGCGAGAGGAAGCCTGTGATGTGCACCGATTGGACGAACACTCACCCAGTAAGACGTTCCGAGACGACCAAGTGTTTCAGGCCATCATGGTGACGTACGTCACATCTTCTCGGACGGATCGCTGAAGCCCGGACGGATCACCCGTCCAGCAACCACACTTCGGCCGTGGCGCCCGCCGCGAGCTCGGTGACGTCCTCCGGTAGCACGATGAAGCAGTCCGCTCTGGCCAGCGCACCCAGCAGGTGCGACGGGGCCGAGCCCACCTCGCGCACCGTCCCGTCCACCGCGTCGAGCACCCCCCGACGGAACTGCCGTTTCCCGGCCGGGGAACTCAGCCGGTCACCCACCCCGGCACGGACAACGGCCCGCCGCGGGTGCGGATGGCCCAACGCGGCACGCAGCGCCGGCCGCACGAAGACCTCGAAGGAGACCTGCGCGCTGACCGGGTTGCCCGGCAGCGTCACCACGCCGACGCCGCCGAGGTCGGCCAGCCGACCCGCGCCCTGCGGTCCGCCCGGCTGCATCGCGACCCTGGCGAACTCCACCCCGCGCCCGGTGAAGGCGTCCTTCACCACCTCGTAGGCCCCCGCGCTCACCCCGCCCGAGGTCAGCACGAGGTCCACCGGACCGGAGTCGAGACGTCGGGCCAGCGTGTCGATGAACTGCTCCACGTCGTCGGGCACGAACCGCAGCAGCTCGGCGCGGCCACCGGCGTCCTCCACCGCGGCGGCGAGCATCGGCCCGTTGGACTCGTAGATCTGTCCAGGAAGCAGCGGCGTGCCCTGGGCGACCAGCTCGGACCCGGTGGACAACACGAGCACGGTGGGCCGGCGGCGGACCGGCAGCGTGGCGTACCCGACCGCGGCGGCCAGGCCGATCTGCGGCGCGGCGAGCACCGTCCCGGCGGGCAGGACGACCGAGCCGGCAGTGACGTCCTCAGCGGTGCGGCGAACGGCGTTGCCCGGCGCCGGCGCACTCCTGATCCGCACCTGGAGCGTTCCGCGATCGGTGTGCTCGACCTGCACCACCGTGTCCGCCCCCACCGGCATCGCGGCGCCGGTCATGATGCGGTGCGCGGTGCCCGGTTCGAGCGGCGGCACATCGGTGCGTCCGGCGGGGATGTCGGCGCTCACCGGCAGCTCCACGGGGATGGCATCGGAGGCGCCGGCGACGTCCGCGGCGCGCACCGCGTAGCCGTCCATCGCGGAGTTGTCGAACGAGGGCAGGGCGATCGGGGAGACGAGGTCCGCGCCCAGGACCCGACCCCGGGTCTGCGCAAGCGGGACCTGCTCGATCGGTGCCGCCGGGATGAGGGCCGCCACCACCGCGCGATGCTCTTCGACCGTCCGGATCGGGTTCACGGGACTCGCCACGTCGCCATCCTGCCGGGCCATCTCCAGTGCGGTCGGACGGGTAGGTCAGCGAGATGCCGGTCGGGCGACCACTCATCTGCTGACCGGCGGGACCGGCCGGCCGTGGCCCCGTCGGCTTGCACTCGCAGACGTCGAGTGCTAAAAATGACATTGGCACTCGGCATGCCCGAGTGCCAGATCGAGGTGGTGAGGCCGGCGCAGGGTTGCCGGTCGTCCGTCGCGGGCGCCAGGCTCGATTTGACTTTCGTGTCATCCCAATCGGAGGACCACACCCCCATGGCGAAGATGATCGCTTTCGACGAGGAGGCGCGCCGCGGGCTAGAGCGCGGCATGAACGTCCTCGCCGACGCCGTCCGAGTGACGCTCGGCCCGCGCGGCCGCAACGTCGTGCTGGAGAAGAAATGGGGCGCGCCCACCATCACCAACGATGGTGTGAGCATCGCCAAGGAGATCGAGCTCGAGGACCCGTGGGAGAAGATCGGGGCCGAGCTCGTCAAGGAAGTTGCCAAGAAGACCGACGACATCGCCGGTGACGGCACCACCACCGCCACCGTGCTGGCCCAGGCGCTCGTTCGCGAGGGCCTGCGCAACGTGGCCGCCGGCGCCAACCCGATGGCGCTCAAGCGCGGTATCGAGAAGTCCGTCGAGGCCGTCTCGCAGCAGCTACTGAAGACCGCCAAGGAGGTCGAGACCAAGGAGCAGATCGCGGCCACCGCCTCGATCTCCGCGGCCGACTCCACCATCGGCGACCTGATCGCCGAGGCCATGGACAAGGTCGGCAAGGAAGGCGTCATCACGGTCGAGGAGAGCCAGACCTTCGGTCTGGAGCTCGAGCTCACCGAGGGTATGCGGTTCGACAAGGGCTACATCTCGCCCTACTTCGTCACCGACGCCGAGCGCATGGAGGCCGAGCTGGAGGACCCCTACGTCCTCCTGGTCAGCTCCAAGATCTCCACCGTGAAGGACCTGCTCCCGCTGCTGGAGAAGGTCATGCAGGGCGGCAAGCCGCTCGCCATCATCGCCGAGGACGTCGAGGGCGAGGCCCTGGCCACCCTGGTCGTCAACAAGATCCGTGGCACCTTCAAGTCCGTCGCCGTCAAGGCGCCGGGCTTCGGTGACCGCCGCGAGGCGATGCTGGCCGACATGGCCATCCTCACCGGTGGCGAGGTCATCTCGGAGAAGGTCGGCCTCAAGCTGGAGAACGCCGACCTCTCGCTGCTGGGCCGCGCCCGCAAGGTCGTCGTGTCCAAGGACGAGACCACCATCGTCGACGGTGGCGGCGACGCCGACCAGATCGCCGGTCGGGTCAACCAGATCCGCAACGAGATCGAGAAGACCGACTCCGACTACGACCGCGAGAAGCTGCAGGAGCGCCTGGCCAAGTTGGCCGGCGGGGTTGCGGTGATCAAGGCCGGGGCGGCCACCGAGGTGGAGCTCAAGGAGCGCAAGCACCGCATCGAGGACGCCGTTCGCAACGCGAAGGCGGCCGTCGAGGAGGGCATCGTCGCCGGTGGCGGCGTGGCGCTCATCCAGGCCGGTGCCGGCCTGTTCGAGGGCCTCGGTCTGGACGGTGACGAGGCCACCGGTGCGAACATCGTCAAGGTCGCGCTGGAGGCCCCGCTCAAGCAGATCGCCATCAACGCCGGCCTCGAGGGCGGCGTCGTGGCGGAGAGGGTGCGCGGCCTGCAGGCCGGTTGGGGCCTCAACGCCGCCACCGGTGAGTACGTCGACCTGATCGAGGCCGGGATCATCGATCCGGCCAAGGTCACCCGGTCGGCGCTGCAGAACGCGGCCTCCATCGCCGCGCTCTTCCTCACCACCGAGGCCGTCATCGCCGACAAGCCGGAGCGCAACCCCGCCCCGGCTGGCGGCGGCGACCCGTCCGGTGGCATGGGCGGCATGGACTTCTGAGTCCAAGCCCCACCCAGCACGTTCCCGCAGGGGCGGCACCCGGATCCGGGTGCCGCCCCTGCGGCATCCCGGGCCCAGCTCCTCGGCCGAGCAGGCACCCTCCCGGTCAGCAACCCAGTGCGCCGAACGTCAGGCACCGGCTCCCTTCACCCAGCCCCCGTGCTCGGGCACGCTTCTGCCCATGACGACACCACGGCGGGCACGCATGGAAGCGGTCGGCGAGCGCGCGACGGTCACCCCGGTGGAGCTGTTCTTCGACCTCGTTTTCGTGTTCGCGCTGACCCGGGTCACCGACTGGATGGCCGACACCCCCACGGCCACGAACCTGGTGCGCGGCGTTCTGATCATCACCGTGATGTGGTGGTGCTGGGTCTGCTACGCGTGGCTGGGCACCGTGGTCAAGGCCGACGAGGGCATCGTGCGGATCGGCTTGTTCGTCGCGATGGCCGGGGTCTTCGTCGGCGCGATCACGATTCCGGAGGCGTTCGACGACCTGCCCGGCGGGCTCTACGGCCCCGCCATCTTCGCCACCTGCTACTTCTTCGTGCGCGCCGTGCACATCGTGATGTTCTGGTTGGCCAGCCGCGGGGACCCGGAATTGCGCGGTCAGGTGTTGCGGTTCCTGCCGTCAATGCTTGCCGGCACCGTGCTGCTGCTGATCGCGTCACAGACGAGCGGCACGGTCCAGACGCTGCTGTGGGTAGCCGCGCTCCTCGGCGACTACATCGGCACGCTGCTGGGCGGCACGAGCTGGCGGCTTCGTGCCCCCGGCCACTTCAGCGAGCGCCACGGCCTCATCATCATCGTGGCCCTCGGTGAGTCGATCGTGTCGATCGGCATCGGCGTCGCGGACTTCCCGATCTCATGGCCGATCATCGTCGCGTCCGCACTCGGGCTGGCGGTGTCGATGGCGCTGTGGTGGGCCTACTTCGACGTCACCGCGCTGATCACCGAGCGGGCGCTGGCCGCGGCCACCGGTCACCGGCAGATCCGGCTCGCCCGCGGCGGCTACTCCTTCCTGCACCTGCCCATGGTGATCGGCATCATCATGCTGGCGCTGGGGCTGAAGAAGGTGCTCGGCTACGCCGGCGACGAGGCCCGACCGCTCAGCGACCCGATCTACGGCGTACCGCTCGTTGCCCTCTACGGCGGCACAGCCCTGTACCTGCTGGCGCACGTCGGATTCACGGCTCATGTCACGGGCTCGATCCACCGCGGGCGGATCGGGGTGACCGCGTTGCTGCTGGCGCTCATCCCGGCAGTGGCGGCGCTCCCCGCGATCGTGACGCTGGCGGTGCTGGCCGTCCTGCTCATCGCGCTGATCGCCTACGAGACCGTGCGCTTCGCCGAGCAGCGCCACGCCATCCGCCATGACACCGCACATGGGCTCTGAGGCCGGGCGGCTGAAGCTCCGCACCGTGCCCGTCGAACCGCGATCGCCGGACGGGTGGCCTACCCGATCCGGCGGATCAACCGCACGACCAGCGTGGTGATCACCAGCCAGATGAGCGCCGCCACGCCGTAGTTCAGCGTGATCTTGAGCTTGGGATCGGCCAGCAGGAAGAGATCGGATAATCCCAGGTTGAAGAAATCGGCAAGATTGCGCACGACAGTCGCAAAGGTGTTCGCCGGGTTGGCGTCCAGGAGGGTCAGGACGATGTGCGCCACGAGAACCGTGACGATCGCCAGACCGATGATTCGCAGGACGCCGGCCAGTGCATCGACACCCCGACGGGTTCCTACAGCCATAGGTGACCTCCCGGAAGAAGGAGCCCATGGTGACATGTCGGGCGGAGCCACACTGGGTGGCACCGTCCTCCGATCGGGTGGCATGTGGCGCGAGACCGACCCCGCTCCGCTGGATCTGCACGGTGCCGATGCGCGCTCCGCGGAGCTACGCACGGTGCCGATGCGCGCTCCGGGAGCGACGCGCGGTGGCCATCGCGCCCACCCTGCCGGCTGCCCCCGGGTGCGGCTAGGCTCCGTCACATGGTGCGCCTGCTCCTTCGCCGCCGCGGCGGGGTCTGACCGACCGGCCCCTCGTCGCGGGGTGGCGCGTGCGCTGGTCACACGCTGATCGGCCACCCAGGAGCACAGTCCGCATGACCAGTTCGCCAGACGCCTACATCACCCCGTCGGCCAGCCGGGTGCGCACACCCTCGCGCCCGGCACCGTCCGACCAACCCGCGTGGAACCCGCAGCGCGGTTCGCACCTGCCCATCCACCGCTACCGACCCTTCCATGAGCTGGTGGAACCCGTTTCCCTGCCCGACCGCACCTGGCCCGACACCCGGATCAGGAAGGCCCCGCTGTGGTGCGCGGTCGACCTGCGCGACGGCAACCAGGCCCTGATCGACCCGATGAGCCCGGCCCGAAAACGTCGCATGTTCGAGCTGCTGGTGCGCATGGGCTACAAGGAGATCGAGGTCGGCTTCCCCTCGGCGAGCCAGACCGACTTCGACTTCGTCCGGGAGATCATCGAGCATGACCTGATCCCCGACGACGTCACGATCCAGGTGCTCACCCAGGCCCGTCCCGAACTGATCGAGCGCACCTACGAGGCATGCAACGGTGCCGGCCGCGCCATCGTCCACCTCTACAACTCCACCTCGATCCTGCAACGTCGGGTCGTGTTCCGCGCTGACCGGGCGGGCATTTCGAAGATCGCGACAGACGGCGCGGAGGTCGTGGCGCGGTTCGCCGAGAAGTACCCGTCCACGGACTGGCGTTTCGAGTACTCCCCCGAGTCCTACACCGGCACCGAGCTCCAGTACGCGGTGGACGTCTGCAACGCGGTCTCGACGATCTGGCAGCCCACCCCCGAATCGCCCATGATCGTCAACCTGCCGGCGACAGTGGAGATGGCCACCCCCAACGTCTACGCCGACTCGATCGAATGGATGCACCGTCACCTGGAGCGCCGCGACGGCATCGTGCTCAGCCTGCACCCGCACAACGACCGCGGTACCGGTGTCGCCGCCGCCGAGCTGGGCTACCAGGCCGGCGCCGACCGCATCGAAGGATGCCTGTTCGGCAACGGCGAGCGCACCGGCAACGTCGACCTGGTGACCCTCGGGATGAACCTGTTCACCCAGGGCATCGACCCGCAGATCGACTTCTCCGACATCGACGAGGTCCGCCGTACCGTGGAGTACTGCAACCAGCTGCGGGTCCCCGAGCGTCACCCGTGGGGCGGCGACCTGGTCTACACCGCGTTCTCCGGCAGCCACCAGGACGCGATCAACAAGGGCTTCGACGCCATGCGCGTCGGCGCCGCGGCGGCTGGCGTCGAGGTCGAGGACTTCCAGTGGGACGTGCCCTACCTGCCGGTCGACCCCAAGGACATCGGTCGCACCTACGAGGCCGTGATCCGGGTGAACTCGCAGTCCGGCAAGGGCGGCGTCGCCTACATCATGAAAGCCGAGCACCAGCTGGACCTGCCCCGCCGGCTCCAGATGGAGTTCTCCAAGGTGATCCAGCAGGTCACCGACACCGAGGGGGGTGAGGTTTCACCCAAGGAGATGCGCGATGCGTTCGACACCGAGTACCTCGAGCGGGTCACCCCGCTCAAGCTGATCCGCCACCGGCTGACCAGCGACGGCGAGGGCACCGACGAGATCGTCGCCACCGTGCGGGTGGAGAGCGACCTGCACGAGATCACCGGCAGCGGCAACGGCCCGATCGCCGCGTTCGTCGACGCGCTGGCCGGGATCGGCTTCGACGTGCGCGTGCTCGACTACCAGGAACACGCAATGGCATCGGGTGACGACGCGCGCGCCGCGGCCTATGTCGAGTGCGCGGTTGAGGACGCGGTGCTCTGGGGCACGGGGATCGACAGCTCGATCGTCACCGCCAGCCTCAAAGCGGTCGTCTCCGCCATCAACCGCGCCCTGCGGTAGCCCGAACCTGCGCCGATCACGGGCAGATGGTCGCCAGTTGATCTCCTAGCGCGGCCTTCTGCCCGTGATCGGCAGTCGAGATGAGGCGGGGACGCGCCAGGGCGTGCGGTCATGGCTCCCCTGTCGCACTTCACTCCGCGCGACCTGACGAGCTGGAAACGCGAGGTCACTGAGCTGCTCGAGATCAACTACGCGGGGTGCGTTAACCATGGGACCTGATCGGGACTAATATGGTCCCATGAGTGAGTTGCATGTCCGCAACCTGCCCCCAGAGTTGCATGAACGGCTCCGCGTCCGGGCGAACGCCGAGGGCCGGTCGATGTCAGCCGAGGTCGTGGCCATCCTGCGCCGGGTACTCGAGCAACCGACCGGCACCGACCGACGCACCGAGGCCGTCGCCAGGCTTCGTTGGATCCAGGCCCGCCACCAGCTTCCGGCCGGCACCGTCCCTGCCGAGGAGCTCGTCCGAGCGGATCGGGCTGCGACGCGGTGAGGTCTCCCGTGGTCGTGAGGTCCCCCGTGGTCGTCGACGCCTCGGTCGCTCTGAAATGGGTCATCACCGAGCCTGGGAGTGACGCGGCGAACGACCTGCTCGACGCCGGAGACGGCCTGATGCTGGTCGCACCGGAGTACCTGATTGGCGAGGTTGGCAATGGCTTGAGGAAACGTGTCGGGCAACGCGTGCTGAGCGCCGCCGAGGCGGTGGAAGCCCTCGACGCCGTGATGGATCTCGAGTTGGAGTTCGTCACCGGCACACAGCGCTGGGCACGCTCGCTGCAGGACGCGCTGACGTGGGGGGTCACGACTTACGACGCGCTGTATGTCGCGGTGGCGCTCGACCTCGACGCGCACCTGGTCACCGCGGATGGCCGACTACTCGCCTCCGCCCGGGCGGCGGGACTACCGGTCCGTGGACTGACCGAGCCACCGTCGGCACTCGGCGCATCTCAGGTACCGCGACCACGGACGTAACCAAGCGTAAGGTCGACACCTGTATCGTCGGCCTGATCGTCTTGTCCGGCCGCCTACAACACCCGGCGCCCGGACAACGCGCGACCCAGCGTCAGCTCATCGGCGAATTCGAGGTCACCCCCCATCGGGAGTCCCGAAGCGAGCCGGGTGACCGACAGCCCGGGGAAGTCTCGCAGCAGTCGCAGCAGGTAGGTGGCCGTGGCCTCGCCCTCGGTGTTCGGGTCGGTCGCGATGATGACCTCGGCGATCTCCGTCTCGTCCGCCGCGGGCCCGGTGCCGCCGAGACGGGCGAGCAGCTCGCGAATACGCAGCCCGTCCGGGCCCACCCCGGCCAACGGGTCGAGCGCCCCACCGAGCACGTGATAGCGACCCTTGAACTCACGCGTGCGCTCCACGGCCAGCACGTCCTTGGGCTCCTCGACGACGCACACGATCGTGGGGTCGCGACGGGCGTCGGCGCAGTAGCGACACCGTTCCTTCTCCGACACATTGTTGCAGACATCGCAGAACCGGACACCCTGCTTGACCTTCTGCAGCACGTCCTGCAGGCGCGCCACGTCGGCCGGCTCGGCTGCGAGCAGGTGGAACGCGATGCGCTGGGCGCTCTTCGGCCCGACGCCGGGCAGCCGGCCCAACTCGTCGATCAGGTCCTGGACCGGTCCCTCGAACACGCCTTACCCGATCACATGCCGGGCAGGCCGAGGCCGCCCATGCCGCCTCCGAGAGCGCCGGTCAGCGGCCCCATCTTCTCCTCCTGCAGTTCCTGCGCCGCCCGCGACGCGTCGTGCATCGCACCGACCACGAGATCCTGCAGCGTCTCGACGTCGTCCGGGTCGACCACCTTCGGGTCGATGCGGAGGCCGCGCACCTCACCGGCAGCGGTCATCGTGACCTGCACGAGGCCGTTGCCGGCCTGGCCGATCACCTCGGTCTCAGCCAGCTCGGCCTGAACGACCAACACCTGCTGTTGCATCTGCTGGGCCTGCTGCATGATCGCCTGAACGTCGAACTGTCCACCGGGTTGCACCAGCGTGCTCCTCGCCTGTTCACCACTCGGACCCGCGAACGCCATCATGCGCGCGAGACTCTGACCAGCGTAGCCGCCAGCGGCGCGGCCGGTCGCGGCCCCAGCGGCAACCTCCGTCCCCGCGCCACGCGAGTTGCCCGATCCAGCACGGCGAGTTGCCCGATCCGGCACGGCGAGTTGCCCGATCCGGCACGGCGAGTTGCCCGATCCGGCACGGCGAGTTGCCCGATCCGGCACGGCGAGTTACGCAGCCCGGCACGCGAGTTGCGCGATCCGGAATCCTGCCACCCCGCTTACCCCGGCAACCGGTCACCGACCGTCGATCGCCCGGGCCCCCAGATGTGAGGTCAGCAATTCGATCGCAGCCTTCTCGGGGTCGCGCCGCGCAACGGGCTCGACGCTCGCGGCAGCCACCACCTCAGCGATCATGGACTCTTCGTCTTCGGGGGGCGCCTCCTCGTCCGAGGGTTCGGGCGGCAGCGGGACGCCGTCGGTGGTGGTGGAGCGCCGGGTGGAGGGCATGCGGGTGGGCGCCGGGCGGGCTGGACGGCGCGGCGCGGCGGTCTGGGGAACGACCGGCGCTCGGACCGGGTCCGCGGACCGCGCCGGCGGTGCCGCGGCATCGCCGTGTTCGCAACGGATCCGCCACCGCACACCGAGCACGGCATGCAGCGAATCGGCGATCACCTCGGTGTTGCTCTGCTCCGAGAGGAGCCGGGCGAGCGGCGCTGTGCCGATGCTCAGCACGAGCGTGTCTTCCTCGACGGCCCGCACCGTCGCGCTGACCAGCAGTGCGGCCGTGCGCTTCTTACGCTCCTTCGCCTCGGCCAGGACCTCCGGCCACACCCGGCGCACCGCTGCGGCGTCGAGTATCCCGCCGACCGGTGATGCGGGTTCCGGCACGGGCGGGGCGACCGGCTGCCCGCCGGGTACCGGCGGCGGCACGTGCGGCGCCGCGGGTGATGGACTCGCACCGGTCTCGCCGGTGAGTGGGGTGGGCTTGCCGCTTTCCGCCGAGCGGGACTTCGGTTGAGGCTCCGCACCCGAGCCCCGCCGTGCCGTGCCGGTCGTCCGGTCACCTGCGGCGGGGGTTTCGTCGCTGCCGGCTGCGGCGTTGCTGCGCACGGCGTCTGGTGAACTGGCCCTGGTGAACGTGCGCCCACCCTCGGGTGCTCCCGTTCGCCCGGCCATCGGCGTCGTTCCCGCACCGGCCGCCGGCCGCACGTCCGCACCGACCGCGGTCACCACGTCCGAACCGGCCGGCGGAGATGCGACGGCGACCCGCCGCTCCATCCGTTCGAGCCGCTCGAGCAGCCCCGGCTCGGATATCGACGCCGCGGGCAGCAACATCCGGGCGCACAGCAGCTCGAG
>JBOHEO010000006.1:0-58765 GCA_050701055.1 Pseudonocardia sp.
GACCGGGCCCGGACCCGTCGTCAGTTCTTCGGCCCCCGCGTGAAGCCGGGTGGGACGATCACGTCGTCGGGAACGAGATCGTGGATCGACGCCCGACCGAGACCGAGGAGCGCCTCGTCAATCCCGCTGCGGAGGATCTCCAGGACGTTCGTGACCCCGGCCTCGCCGTTCGCGGCCATCCCCCACAGATAGGCCCGGCCGATCATGACGGCCCGGGCACCCAGCGCGAGCGCCTTCACCACATCGCCGCCGCGTCGGATCCCGCCGTCGAGCAGCACCTCGAGCTGGTCGCCGACCGCGTCGACGACACCGGGCAGCGCGCGGATCGAGGCAGGTGTGCCGTCGAGATTGTTGCCCCCGTGGTTGGAGACCGAGACGGCCGTGGCACCGATGTCGACGGCCCGACGGGCGTCGTCAGGGTGCATGATCCCCTTGACGGCGAACGGGCCGCCCCACTCCGCACGCAGCCACCTGATGTCGTCCCAGGTCGGCAACGCGGTGATCATCCACTCACCGTACGCCCCGAAGAACGTGGGGGCGTCCTCGCCGGGTGCGGCGAGATTGGGCGTGGTGAGGTCGGGCAGGCCACCGTTTCGCAGGAAGTCGAGCATCCACCTCGGGCGAAGGATGCCCTGGGGAGCGAATTTGATCATCGTTTTGAGGTCGAGCCGCTCGGGGATGGGCGGGCTACCCCAGTCCCGTCGGGTTGCGAACGACCAGTCCAGGGTGACGATCAGCGCCTGCGCCCCGGCCTTCCTCGCGCGGTCGGCACGCTGGCAAATCCGGTCCCGGCTGCCGTCCCAGTACATCTGGAAGAACGTCTTCGGGTTGGCGGCGACGACGTCCTCGATCGGTTTGCCGGCCATCGAGCTCAGTCCGATAGCTGTGCCGACCGACGCGGCAGCGCGCGCCACGGCGACCTCCCCGTCCGGGCTCACGGCCTGGACCCCGGTCGGAGAGATGATCACCGGGAAGGAGATCTCCTGGCCGAGCACCGTCGTGGACTGGTCACGGGTCCGGGGAAGGTCTGCGATGTGCGGGCGGAAGCCGAGCTCGCTGAAGGCCGCGACGTTGTCCCTCGCCGTGAGGCCCTGCTCGGACCCGGCGACGAGCGCCAGGTAGACCGACCTCGGGAGCCGCTTCTTCGCCCGGCGCTGCGCCTCGGCGACCGTCTCGAACCATTCCTTGGTGCTCGCCATTCGGAGTCCCTTCCCCGCCCGGACACCCTCACCGGTGTCGGCAGCCTAAGCGCTTCGCGGCGACCGGCACGGAGCCCGGAGTTTCCGACCAGCCAGCCGGTACCCCACCGACAGGGCACGGTGGTGGTGCATGGACGAACGTGCCGTTCGGTGCGCTCACAGGAGCAAACACCCGCGGGACAACGCTTTCAACCACCGGGGGCCGTCCACCCGGCGACGGCAGCGACGAACTCGGCCAGGTCGGATGGATCGTCAAGCCGGGCGAGCACGACACCGTCGTCGACCGCGATGTATTCGTGGACCAGCACGTTCCGGAAGCCCACTGCCCTGCGCAGGCGGGCAGCCAGGTCGGCCGGCAGCACGCCATGCGATCCGAGAAGTCGCATAGCGTCGCCGTTGTCCTGCGGCGGACCCCAGCCCTCCGAGGCACAGATATGCTGCGCGACGTCCACGCAGGCCTCGATCGCGGTGACGAAGGTGTACTTGACGCCGCGTATCCACAGCAGGTCTGCCCGTCGCTGATCATCGGCGGACGTCTCACGCTGAAGTACGGCGAGGTCGTCGGTGATCGATCGGAGAAGCCGAAGAACCCGGATCTCATCGACCACGTCGGACGCTCTCGGCGAACTCGCGATGGCTCCGAAGTAACCGTGGCTGCTCATCGGAGTAGATCTTGCGAGTGCTCGCCACCCAGCGCACCCTGGCCGGCGGATCGTCGTCGAACAGGAGGATTCCGTGCACGGCGATCCGGCCTGCCAACTCGAGTGGGGCGCCATTGAGGACCACGAGGTCGACGCCCGCGGGGAGTAGCACCTCGAACGGCGCCGGTGCGACGCAGACCCACCAGGCTGCGACGTCCAGATCCGAGTCGGAGCGATGCGTTCCGGCGACCCTGCTGCCGTGCAGCAGGGCGAACCGTGCTCCGGCGCGCCGGAGCGCGCCGATGACCTCGGCTCGCAGCGCGTCCGGGACCGCAGCACCCATGCGGCCAGTGTGGCACGCGGGCACGGATGCCCGCGGCGACCCGAGCGCAGGTCAGCCGACGTAGACACCGATGCCGTTGCCGACCAGCCGAAGTGACGAGTCGGACGGGTCGTTGACGACGGTGACGGCATTCGCCCCGGATCTGCGGTACACCAATGTCGACGAGCCACCACCGTCGAGGTTGACGGCGTCGTCGATGCCCATCTCCTGGAGGAGCGCGGACAGTTCCGCGAGGGTTGCGCCGATGCTGTCGCCCTGCCGGCCGTCCACGGTGACCAGGTACATCCGGTGGCCGTCCGGACTCACCCCGGCCGCGCTGCGCGGCGCTCGGTACCGGTCGTCCAGGCGTTCGGTGGGGCCGCCGTCACGCAGGATCGGGCTACCGCCGACGGCGAACTGGGGGGTCGCACCGCTGGCCGGAACCAGCGCGTAGTCGACCTGCAGCTCCTCCCCGACCGAGAGCGATCGCAGGGATTCGGCCCCCTGATCCCGCCCGACCAGGACGATCTCACCGTCGGGCACGGCACCGCGACCCGGGGGGCCGACAGCGGCCACAGCGCCGTCCCGCACCACGACCTCGACCCGATCGGCTGCGCACGGTGCGTTGCGGTCGGCGTCGGACCCGCACATGGTCCTTCCGCGGTCGGCTTCGCCCCAGTCGGCGTTGAAGATCCCGATACCCCCTTCGGGCACGGCGTGCTGGTTCAGCGCGACGACCGGCAGGTTGCCCTGCGGGCCACGGATCTCCGCCGCCAGCCGCAGGCGGTCGACCCGACCGATCCGGTCGGCACCGACGGTGAAGACGTAGTCCATCTCGGCCCCCGGCACGGCGGGGGCCGCGCGGCGACCCTGCGGCACCGCAGCCTTGATCGACCGGCCATCCTTGACGGCCGGCCCGGCGGCCGCGTTGGTACGACCGAGGTCGAAGAAGTCGCCGTTGATGCCCGCGACGGCCCCCGAGCGGTTCGCCATCCCTTTCACCGTGGCACGGCCGGCGACGGTACCGGAGCTGAGCAGATCGGTCCGGATCTCGGGCTGGGTGAGATCGACCTCCACGACGTCGCCCATCACCTGGCCCGACTCGGCGGTCGTGGTGAACTCACGATGGGAGACCCCGACCTCGACCGGCGCCGCCTCCGTCAGGTCACCGAGGACCTGCTCCCACTCCTGCGGCGGATCCGGTGGCGGTGAGGGCGACTGCGCCGCCGCAGCGGGCGCATATATCAGCGCGATCGTCCCCGCCGCGAGCAGTGCGATCACCCTCCGCATACAAACCGGTCCCGATGCCCGCATCCCCAGCCCCTGCCTTGTGATCACCGAACGGACGAACGGGATGAGATCACAGAGTGTGGCGCTGTGGCAGCAGGCGCGCCGTACTTCATCATCTCGGGTTTCATTACTTGACATTGACGTATCGTCAACTTTTATCGTGGTTCTCACCGGAGGGAACGGGGAGGTGATCGCGGTGGAGTGGTCGATCCAGGACATCGCACGCTCGGCCGGCACCACGAGCCGCACGCTGCGCCACTACGGCGACATCGGGTTGCTCGCCCCCAGCCGGGTGGGGAGCAACGGATACCGCTACTACGACCAGCACTGCCTGGTGCGCCTGCAACGGATCCTGCTGCTCCGCGAGCTCGGGCTCGGCCTGCCCGCCATCGGGGAGGTACTCCAGGGCCAGCGGGACACCGCGGCGGCGCTGCGGACCCACCTCGAACTGCTGGAGCAGGAGCGCATGCGGATCGGGCGACAGATCGAGTCCGTGCGCACGACACTGCGAAAAACGAAGGGAGGTGAACAACTCATGGCACAGGAAGTCTTCGACGGTTTCGACCACACCCAGTACGAGCAGGAGGTGACCGAACGCTGGGGCCGCGAGGCCTACGAGAAGGGCGACCGGTGGTGGCGCTCGCTCAACGACGCCGACAAGAAGGCGTTCATGCAGCAGCAGCACGATATCGCCGCCGACTTCGGAGCGGCGAACCTGGCAGGCAAGGCGCCCGACAGCGACGAGGTGCAGGCCATCACGCACCGTCAGTTCGAGTGGCTGTCCATCACGACCGACCCGACGAAGGGCTACTTCATCGGGTTGGGCGAGTTGTACGTCGCGGACCCGCGTTTCACGGCGAACTACGACCGCCACGGTGCAGGAACCGCGGCGTTCATCCGCGACGCGATGCAGGTCTACGCCGAGCGGAACCTGGACGACTGATCGTCTGGGCCAAGGTGGACGGGGTCTGCAGACCCGTCCCCGGCTGCCTCCGGCTACGCCACTCGGTCAGCGCGACCGCAGCCGAGCAGCAGCCAACCAATGCAGTAGGGGCTGGTCAGTCGTCCGTCGGCTCGGAAAGATCAGGACGGAGAGGGCAGTCCCGGCACCGTGGGGGAAGCGGGTCGACGTTCTGGAGCCGGTGCCGCTCCTCCCGGATCCGGCGACGCTCACGCGCGATGTTGCGCCAGGCCCGACGCCTGCTCTGCCGGTCATCGGCGAGTGAGATGCCGACAATCACCGCGAGGAGTATCAGTATCGTGAGCCCGCCGACGATGACGGTGGTTGTCATCTCGCACTCCCTTTCGTGGAGCGGTGGGCCGCATTTCCGTCCTGCCTTGAGACCCCGGCCCTCGGGTCGCGTGGCGAATCACCTGCGCATGATCATCCTTGAGATCGGGCTTCGGAACGAGAGTTCAGTCTCGAAGCCGCCCTCGGCTGCTTCGACGGCCGACCCACGTCCCGCCCAGGCCCATCACACCAACAACGATCAAGAGAGCGAAGAGCCCGTACTGCCATGGGGAGTGCAGGAAGTTCGGCATGACTCACCAACCATCGCGGCTGTGAGGAGGATCGCGGGAAGCACGGACTCGTCCGATCGTTCGCCCGGTCGATCATGCTTTGACGGCGCCGGATCATCGCCGTTCGTCTGCAGCCCTCGCTCATACTCGGCACGCGCTTGAGCGACCGCCTCGGCCGCGTGCTCCGGCTCACTGTCGCGCGAGATCGGATCGACGGCACGTCGCTCCAGCTCCGCACTGAGAGCGACCGCGTACCGAGCCACCTCAGCATGTAAGGCGTGCAGCCCTCCGGCTGTGAGATGCGACGGCATGGGGTACCACGACCGCGAAACCGACGCCAGTGGCGCCCTTCGGGCTCGATCGTTGGACGGCTCCACAACCTCGCCGCTCAGATCGTTGCCATCGCCGGCTTGCATCGAATCACTCCTTTCGCACGCACGGTTCACGTTGAAGCGCCGACCGGCCGCCGCGAAGCTGCGGGCCAACCGGCCCATCGCCGCTGGCGCCGCCGCCCAGGTGCGGGGCCCGATCCGAACCCGTCCTGGCCGGCAGACACTCTGAGGCGACCCTCGCACCGTGCAGTAAGCTGGCTAGCGACACGCTGGCTGCGCAACGCCAAATATCCTCACGCCTGTGAGCATAGTGCAAGGTAGCATGTTTGCACCAGGCTCACCGTATGCGATCAAGTTGGAGGTAACGATTCGGCAGCTGCAAGCGACGTGCTAGCCATCTGGGATGTGGCACGTGCAATGATCACCCTGCACTCTTCGATCATCCGTCAGGATCGTCGGCGGATGGCGAAGATGGTTCGTGAGACGACTGGCCCCCAGTTCGGGTCGTCCACGACTCGCTCGGACAGGTCACACGACCGGTCCACCGCACCGAACTGCTAGTCCCGCCAGCGTGGATTGACTGAGAGGACGACCTGAAGTGAACGACCCCGCCGCGATGCGGCGCCGGCTGCGGGTGGAGCTGAAGCGCATGCGCGCCGAAGCCGAATTGACGCAGCGACAGGTAGCCGTAGCTCTGGACTGGTCACCGTCGAAGATAATTCGGATCGAGAACGGATCAGTAGGAATTAGCGTAACGGATCTGAAAGCACTCGCCACCGAGTACGGAATGACAGACGGTAACACCTTGGACGAATTAGCCGAGATGGCCAGAGGATCCAAGAGGCAACCGTTCGTCGATTACCGCGACGTACTTCCCACGGAGACGATCAGATACCTCGGCTACGAAGCCTCCGCGTCACTGATTCGCCAGGTTCAACTACTTCTCATACCAGGACTTCTGCAAACCGAAGAATACACCAGAGCACTTCTCGAGGGTTACGGAATGGATGCGAAGAGAGCTGATAGACTCGTGGAGTCCCGGCGTGAACGACAGGAGCTGCTCTACACAGCGGAGCCACCGACACTCTTCGTGATCATAGATGAAGCGGTGCTACGCCGGGCAGTCGGAGGTGCGTCCGTCATGAGACGGCAGTTGCGGCATCTCCTCGAGTTGGACAGCAGACCGTCGGTGACGATTCAGATCCTGCCGTTCTCGCTCGGCGCATACGAGGCCCTCCAAGGCCCGTTCGTGCACCTGGAGTTCCGGATCCCGAGTGATCCAGACGTGCTGTTCCTGGAGAACATGCGCGGCAGTTCAAGCTTCATCGACGATCCTGACGTCACTGGACCGTTTCAAGAGGCCTTTTTTAAATTGGAGGACTCGGCGTCGGCCCCGGGGCAACTGGCAGAATACATCGCCCGCGCCGATCGAGGCCTCGACGCCAGTCCGAGTGCGATGGATCGTTGACCGCAATGGTCGCAGGCCACCCGTCGATGTCATCGCCGCTTCCCGTTGATCGAGAACTCGCAGCCGCCCCCTTTCTTCGGATCTTGAGGAAACCCCGTAGACGATCGGCTCCAGATTGTCAAGGCCGAACCAGTATGACCGCTGTCACTTGAGACTGTCTGCTGGGTCCAGTTACCTCCGTCCGAGGCCAAAGAACAGCGACCACTCTGGCGTGTCACCGCCCTGTTAACTACCCTGTGCGCAGGGTAGCGAATGTTACGCCTCGCGCTCTTCGGGAACTGCGCGAGCCTGCCACGCGGCGATCCCGGCCCGTGAGGCGGGAGGGGGATCCATGCCGAACCGTGACAGGGGCTCCACGGAGTGGCGCAAGAGCAGCAAGACAAAAGAAGAATGCGTTGAGGTCCGTTTCGTGGGTGATACCATCGAAGTTCGCCACTCGATGGATCCGAACGGCGCGGTCTTGACGTTCACCGGCGCGGAATGGGCCGCATTCGTCGAGGGTGTCCGCCTGTCCGAGTTCGATGCACCGAACCCGCATCGGTAAGGCGGGGCAGCGCGTCGATTCATCGCCCGCAGACCAGGATTCGGGTCGCTCCCGGTGTTGTGCAGATCGCACCTGACATTTTTTTGGGGAGGGCTGGCTAATCGTGGACGGCATCGGGGTCATCGCCCATGATGGGCGGCGAGTGGCACATCATTTATTCCCGCTACACCAGAATCTACTCGATCCATTCGATCCAGATGCATCATCCATTCGATCCAGATGCATCGGAAACACTCGAACCGGTCGTGCGGCGAGCGGGCGCCGTGCGTCCACCGCGTCGGGGCAGGTTCGCCCGCTGAGTTGAGCAACCGGCTTCAGCCTTGTCGGCTACCCGTTCGGCCATCCCACGATACCGGAACCGCATGCGTGAGAGCTGGGCACTTCGGCACTTCACCCTATGCGCGTCGGATGAACGTGATCGGGACGAGTTCCAACACACCCAGCTCGATCCAGCCAGCCACGAAACACGAGCACGCCTTCGTCGGCACCGGAGCACCGCGACCATTCTCGTGATCGGACGGCATCTTGACAGCTGCCGCAACGAGGACCTCATTCGGTTCCCGCACCGGCACCGGTGGCCGGAAGTCACGTCGCCAGCGGCGTTTCTTGCCCAATGCCCCGCCAGATGACTCACGATTTCCATCGCGCCACTGCTGCACAACCACCTGGAGCGGATCGTCCGGACGTGGCGGAGCTCGTCGAGGAACCACGCGGCGTCGCCGGGCTTTGCCGACCACGGCACCTACGGCACGTTCGACGAGGTGCCGGCGGCTCGGGCGGCGCCGGCTGTCCGGCGCGCACTGCTACGACGTCATCGGTGGTGCCGCCGATCTTGGCAGGTCACCACGACCCCGATGGTGCCATGACCATCGGTGAGAAACCCGGATCCGCACTCTGCACGGCTGACGGTTCCCAGACATCGATCAAGTGTTCGGCGCCTTCCCCACCAGCGGATCCCCGCACCACCTCCACGCGTGCCCGCGCCCGACCGAACCCCGGAAGAACGTCAGCGGTGCTGCACCAGCGTGCGTCAAGAAACGGTAGACGTCCGTTGCTACATGCAAAGGAACTGGTGGTGCTCGGATCAGCCCCCGCAGAGTTCCAGCAGCTTGCACACCGTTGCCCAGTTACGCGCGGTTCCGGCCGAGTATCCAGTTCGGGCTGCTGCGGCGCGGCTCAGCTGCGCGACCAGCTCGCTGCGCCCGACACCGTCCGGCGTGCGCAGAAACAGGGTGCCCCCCACCAGCTGAGCCTCGTCGCGGCTACCCTTCGCTCGCGCGCGCTCCTCGGCGGCCGCCAGGGCGGCGACGCCGTCGAACCCGATCTCCCCGACCCCGAACACCGCGTGCAGGCACCTGGGGTTCGTCTCCTCGGGGTACGGATTGTCCACGATCACCTGCGCCAGCTCCGCACGGGAGATCACCACCACCTTGGAGCGGACGTCAAGGGTGTCGGCAATGGCTCGCTCCAGAGCTGCGGCGAGCGTCGTGGAGTCGCTGTCCCCACTGGTGAAGACCACGTTTCCGCTCTGGATGTAGGTCTCAACATCGGTGTGGCCGAGGCGCACCATCAGTGCGCGCAGGTCGGCCATCGCGACCTTGTTGCGACCGCCGACGTTGATCCCGCGCAGCAGTGCGACGTAGGTGGGCACGACCGCATTCTGCCCGGACCCACCAACCGACCGAGGGGCACTTCGCACTCGAACTGCCGGGCCTCTCCCCACGACGCACGGATGATGTCGTCCGGGTGCGCAACACCATGGAGCGGTTCTCATCGATTCACCTGATCCATCCGCCGCCGCCCGACGAACATCGTGGCGTGTCCCCCACTCGCCCACCGTTCCTGCACGGCGACCTTGACGTACTGCGCGTCCTGATCAACCGGCGGGAGGATGCCGGCATGCCGGGCGCCCGCTCCGACGGACACCGCGTCGCGTTGGTCGTCGGCGGTGGTGGGATGCGCGGCGCCTACGCGGCCGGCATGCTGCACGCCCTGCACCGGGCCGGGCTACGTTCCGGTTTCGACGAGGTCTACGGCGCGTCGTCCGGGTCGTTCAGCGCCGCCGCCTTCCTGACCGGTTCGGCCGCCGAGTGTGCGGCGAGCTTCCCCGAGGACCTCTGCACGCGAGCGTTCATCGACATGCGCAGGCTCGGTACCCGCCGTCCCGTGGTGGCACTGGACCACCTGGTGCACGAGGTGCTCGGGATACGCAAGCCGATGCAGTGGGAGGCCCTGCGCGAAACGCCGGCGCCGCTGCGGGTGGTCGCCAGCGACACCGCCGACCTGACCGCCCACGTCCTGACACCGGTGACCGTACCCGACTGGCAGCGCGCCCTCCGGGCCAGCGCGAGCATCCCGCTGCTCGCCGGCCCACCGATCGAGATCGACGGCCGCCGCTGGGTCGACGGCTCGGTCGGTGAGCCGCTAGCCATGGCACGGGCATTGCGTGGGGGCGCGACGCACGTGCTCGTGATGCTCTGCCGCGGCACCGACGACCTGCATCATGACGCGGACGCCGGCCTGTCGCTGTGGGCGCGGCTGCTGGACCGGCTCATACCCGGGCTGGGCACCGTGGCACAGGGCTCCCGTCGATATGGAGCCGACCTGCGGCTGGTCACCGACGCCGCGCATCCCGACCGCGGGCCGGGCCACCTGCTCGCCATCGGACCCGCCCGCTCAGCTGGCATCGGCGCGCTCTGCGTCGAACCCGGCGCAGTGGGCGAAGCCGTCCGAATTGGCGACGATTCGACCATCGCGGCGATCGACGCCGTCAGCCGGCTCGACCCGGATCACCACGGCTGACATCATCGCCCGGTCGCTTTCGGCGGCGCAGGCAGGAGCTCCGGAAGCATCCGCCAGCGGAATTCGGCCGACGCGAACGAACGGCACTCTCGTCCAGACCAACTGGACGAGAGTGCCGTTCATTGTTCGGGAGATTCATCACCGAGCTCGCCGGATTCGGGAAACTGAGCTCCGCCGAGGCCGACTCGGCCAGCGTTTGACATGGCGGCCTGAGCCGGTAGAACTCGGGGGACTCATCTGGGCCACATCGCAAAGGAGCACCGTGGACACCAGCAAGAAGTTGCAGGCGAGCAAGGTCATCAATGCGTCGGCCGACGACATCTTCGCGCTGCTTACCGACCCGAACCGACACACCGAACTGGACGGCGCGGACATGCTGCGCGGCACGGAAGGCGACACCCCGCCCATCGCCGGGGTCGGTCAGACCTTCACCATGAACATGCACCAGCCCGATCTCGGGGACTACCGGATGATCAACGCGGTGACCGCCTACGTGCCCGGCAACAGGATCGGCTGGGCCCCGCGGGTCGATCCGTCCTGCTCGGTGGCCGAGCAGCTCGGCAAGATGGACGCCAGCGGGCACACCTACACCTATGACCTCCAGGAGGTCGAGGGTGGCACCAAGGTCACTCAGACCTACGAGTGGATCGGGGTGAAGGGGCCGAACTCCGAGACGTACTTCCCGCGGGTGTCGCAGAAGCAGTTAGAGGGGACGCTGGACCGGATCGCTCAGGCCGTCAGCTGATGGGGACCCGGCTCCGTCGAGTGGCGGGCTCCCCACGTTCTCACGAGCTGGGGTGTTGCAGGCAGTTTCCGCACATGACATGGCCCGGTACCAGGGCGACATCTACGGTCGACCTGGTCCCGGCCAGACCTCCGCCCGATGGCGCCGCCACATCGCTGAGGTGGCAGGAGAGCTTGACGATCGTCATGCGACGCCGGAGGTAAGGATGTTCCCGATCACGCTGGAAATGCGCCGGTGAGCCGCGATGGCGCCGCGGAATCCCGCGCCGGGGTGGACCTGACCAACCTCGACCGGCCGCTGTTCGACGGCGCGGACGCGACCAAACGGGACCTGGTGGACTACCTGGACGCCGTCCACCACCACATCCTGCCCGAGCTCCAGGACCGGCCGCTATCGGTGATCCGCGTGCGACCCGGCCAGCAGCCGTTCATGCAGAAGAACGTGCCGAAGTACACCCCGGACTGGGTGCGGACCACGACCGTGTGGGCCGAGGCGTCCCGACGCGAAGTGATCTACGCGCTGTGTGACGACCGGCGCACGCTGCTGTGGTTGGCCAACCAGCGCGCAGTCGAGTACCACCCGACATTGGTCCGCGTCGGCGCCGACCACATCACGCACATGGTGCTCGACCTCGACCCGCCGGCCGGCGACGCGTTCGGGCACGTCGTCCGCGCGGCTCAGCTCGTCCGGCAGGCGCTGACCGACGCCGGCCTGGCGGGCGCGGTCAAGACCAGCGGGGCAAAGGGGTTGCACATTTTCGTGCCGCTCGATGACCGGGTGGGGATCGAGGACGCGGCATCGGCCACCAGGGCCCTCGCCGCACGGGCCGAGCGGCTCGACCCCGACATCGCAACGACGGCCTACATTCGGGAGGACCGGGACGGCAAGGTGTTCGTGGACTCGACCCGCTCCGGCGGTGCGACCGTGGTGGCGGCCTACAGCCCGCGGGCCCGCCCCAGCGTACCGGTGTCCTTCCCCGTGGCATGGGACGAGCTCGACCGCGTGGTGCCGGCCGACTTCACCATCCGCACGGCCGTCGCGCTGCTGGCGCACAGAGACCCCTGGCACGAGCGGATGCCCGAGCCGCAGCTGCTGCCCGCGGACCTGCTCGAGGAAGGCCGCACCATCCCGATCGCCCGGGTACAGGCGATGCACGAGGGGAAGCGCCGCGCCCGCGCCCGCCGGCAGCAGCCGTCGGGCGGGCGTCCGAGGCGGCCCGATGGATGAGCCACCTCGAGCCGCCCGTCCGGGCCGTACCCGCGGGTAGTCGGGCCGGTAAGCGCGGGCGGGCATACCGCCCCACCACGTATCCACGGCGTTCACTACGCGAGTGCGGAGAGCACACTTGCCGAGCAGCGACGATAGCGCACGAAAACGCTTCCGGGCTTCAGGTATGCGAAGACGCTCTCATCGCCCGCGGAACCGGCGCCACCAGCAGCAACTTGCCAACCACGCCTCCATCTTCCAGCTGGGCATGCGCATCCGCGGCCCGCTCCATCGGGACGGCCCCGTGCACGATCGGTCGTACCCGACCGTCGGCAAGCATCGGCCAGACCTGCTCACGCACCCCGGCGACGATCGCGCCCTTGCCGTTCGGCCCGCCCACCGGCCGCCCCCGCAGCCCCATGGCCGTCACGCTGCCCCGCTTGCGCAGCAGCTTGCCGATCTCCAGCTCACCCGTGGCGCCACCTTGCAGCCCGATGATCACGAGTCGGCCGTCGGGGGCGAGGGCGTCGATGTTCGCGGCCAGGCCCGTGGCGCCCATGTTGTCCAGGATGACGTCGGCGCCGTGGCCGTCGGTTGCCTTCTTCAGTTCGACGGGGAGGTCGGCGTGGTAGTCGATGACGATGTCGGCACCGAGGGCGCGGCAGCGCTCCAGCCGGTCCGGCGTGCCCGCAGTGGCGACAACCCGGGCGCCGAGCGCCTTGGCCACCTGGATCGCGTGGGTACCGATGCCGCTGCTGCCGCCCTGGACGAGGAACGTCTCGCCCGCGGTGAGGCGCCCGGCCACGACCACGTTCGACCAGACCGTGCACGCCACCGCCGGCAGCCCACCGGCCGTGACGAGGTCGATCCCGTCCGGAAGGGGGAACAGCTGCGCGGCTAGCACCGCGACCTTCTCCGCGTACCCTCCACCCGCGAGCAGCGCGCACACCTCGTCGCCGACCTGCCAACCGTCGACACCCTCGCCCACCGACTCGATCCGCCCGGAGCACTCCAGTCCGATGATCTCCGACGCCCCCGGCGGGGGCGGGTAGCGGCCCTGGCGCTGCAGGAGATCGGCCCGGTTCACCGCGCTGGCCACCACCGCCACGACGACCTCGCCCGGGCCGGGTACCGGGTCAGGCACCTGCGTCCACGTCAGCGCCTCGGGGCCGCCGGGTTCCCGCACTGTGATCGCGTACATGGCCGTCGACCTTATTCGGTCGAGGGCGGAACCGCGATCCGGCACCCTGTTGCGACATGTCCCGTCCCGTTCACTGGCCGCTGTGGCATCTGGTGCTGCGCACCCCGCGCCTGGAGCTGCGCCCCGACGACGACGAGGGCCTGCACGAGCTCGTCGACGAGGCCTACCTCGGCGTGCACCCGCCGGACGAGATGCCGTTCCTGGTGCCGTGGACCGAAACCGACCCGCAGTACCTGGGTCGCAGGATCCTGCAGTTCCACTGGGGCCGACGCGCGGAGCTCGTCCCGGAGGAGTGGCGGATCAACTTCCTGGTGCGGCTGGACGGCCGGGTGGTCGGCACGCAGGGCATCGGTGCCACGGATTTCGCGGTGACCCGAGAGGTCAGGACCGGATCGTGGTTGGGCATGCGTCACCAGGGCCGCGGCATCGGCACCGAAATGCGCGCGGCCGTGCTGCTCCTCGCGTTCGACCACCTGGACGCGACCCAGGCCCGGTCGGACGCGTTCGCCGACAACGCCGCCTCGCATCGGGTGTCGTCGAAGCTGGGCTACCGCCGGGATGGAACGGACACCGTCGTGCGCCGCGGTGAGCCCGCCGTCGAGGTTCGGCTGCTGCTCACTCGCGAGGAGTTCGCCCGCCCGGAGTGGAAGCTCGATGTCGAGGGTGTCGAGGGCTGCCGTGAATTGCTCGGGACAAGCTGACGATCATGGTCGTGGGTCCGGAGCCGGCACCCTCCGCGCTACCGCACCAGAAGTCAGCCGAGGTTGACGCCGCGGGCGAACGTGTCGCACGCGGCCGGGTCGCCGGTGTCGTACCCGGTCCGGTACCAGCGCTCGCGCTGCGCCGAGCTGCCATGGGTGAACTGGCTCTCGTCGACGCGGCCGCCGCCGAGCTCGGTCTGGATGAAGTCGTCGCCGATGCGGGACGCCGTGTCCAGCGCCGCGGCCACGTCGGCGGACGTGACATCGGTGATGAGCGTGCGACCACTGCCGGTGGGTGTCGTCGTCGCGTGATTGGCCCAGGCCCCGGCGTAGCAGTCGGCCTGCAGCTCCAGCCGCACCGAGCCCGACGTCGGACCCGCGGCGCCGGACCGCACCCGGTTGGAGGTGCCCAGCAGGTTCTGGATGTGGTGCCCGTACTCGTGCGCGATCACGTACGCGCGGGCGAACGGCCCGCCCTCGGCGCCGAAACGGGTCTCCAACTCCTGGAAGAACGTCAGGTCGATGTAGACCTCGGCGTCGGCCGGGCAGTAGAACGGGCCGACGTCCGACGTCGCGCCACCGCAGCCACCGGTGTTGACGCTGCCGCGGAAGAAGTTGGTGCGCGGCGGCTGGTAGGTCTGGCCGGATCGGGCGAAGGCGTCGGACCAGTAGCCGTCGAGGGAGTTGACGATCGCGACGACCTCGCAGTCGAGCTGGGTGTTCGCGTCCGCGCCGGTGCGGCAGCTCTCCGCGACCTGCGAGGTGTTCGCGGTATCCCCGCCGGGGAGCTCCGTGAGGCCGCCGGGGAGCGTGAAACCGCCACCGCCGGTGCCGCCCAGCTGGGAGAGCAGGAAGTAGAGGACCAGTCCGACGACACTCAGGCCACCGCCACCGACCGCGACCCGGCCTCCGAGCGGGCCGCCACCTCCGCCGCCTCCGCCCGAGCCCCGGAGGTCGTCGATCTGCGACGTGTCGAGATCGGCGTTCTCATCGAACCGCATACTGCCTCCCTGGCGGCGCCCAGCGACGAAGATCCCACCACACGTGAAGGTTCACAGTCGAGGGCGAGCCGTGCCCGTGGCCAGGTCGCCGGCCCCCGTCGCTGATGACAGTCCGAACGCAAGCGGCACGATCCGTTGCGCAGAAGCCTCCGGTGGGCGCGGGACTGGCTACCCGACCGTCGGGGTGGCGGTCACGATCGGGGGATCGTTGCGGGTCAGGACAGCGCCGCTGAGCGGGACGGTCGCCGGCACGGGCAGATGGGAGGGTGGCGGTCTTGTGCTGCTCGGGTCGTCATCGGTGTGATCGGCGTGCCGGGGTGAGCCGCCGCCGTTGATCACATCCGGGTCCGGGCGCCGGGTCGACCGCCGCATGGTGTGCGGCTGCGAGGGGCACGGCGTAACGTGCTCCGTGGAAGCGTGGCAGAGCGGCCGAATGCACTCGCCTTGAAAGCGAGAGTCCCGCAAGGGTCCGGGGGTTCGAATCCCTCCGCTTCCGCCCTTGCTGACCAGGAGAAACGCCGGGCGGGGGGGCGGGGCGGCTGCCCCCGCCTGGCTGTTCTTGGTGAAGGTTACATTTCTGGTGGCATTCGTGTGGCTCCTCGGCGGGCACGGGTGGTCCCGCCGCTCCGTCACCCGTACCCCGACGAGACATTCCCGGTCAGCTCAAACAGCCCGCCGGTGCGCTGGGCAACATCCCGCCTGATGGTCGTGGTGAGGTGCTGGTACCGGGTAGCCATCGCCGTGTTGGACCATCCCATCATGCGCGCTCGACAACACCGAGCAGGAAACTGGTAACCAGTGGTAGGAGTGCGCGTAGTTTGAGGCTCTTGATCTCTTGGCAGTGGAGGCGGTGACGGCGAACCTCTAATCGGCGACGCTACCGGGCTGAGTGCCCTGGATGAGAGCGGGGCTGGATTCGACTGTATATGCCGCGCTACGCGCGAGTCTATGAAGGTTGTCCAGCCCGACTTTCCCGGCTAGCATGATCGCTGTTGGTGTTCCCTGGCCCGAACTGTTGTTGATGTTGTTTCGGCCTATGACCCAAATGTGGGGACCCAGCAGTGCAGCTCGAAGATCTCCGCGAGGTGGTCCTGGGTGGGGGGGTGGTCTCGGTGAGCATGCGGCGGGCCTTGGGTCGGCCGCCGGTAGAAGGGTAGATCAGCACGGTTTCCTCGATGCCGGTGACGGTGTCGAGCAGCTCGCGCATCGAGAGGTGCAGGCCGTGTTGGTGGGTCTGGCTGCGCATGAGGTGGGCGATCTGCAAAGGCGAGCACGCAGGTGCAGACGTGCACGCGGATGTTGCGCTCGGTCGGGGTGGTGCATCGGGGGTGAACGACACGACGTGGGGGTTTTTTGAGTTGGCGGAACCCGAACTCGGTCTCGGACTGGGAGCGGTAGCCAGCGACGACATCGGCGGTGGGCCAGTGGTCGCGGTCGGTCATCAGCACCCGTTTGCCGAAGATCTGTTCTTCGAGGTCGGGGCAAGCCGTGTCGTCGCGGGGCCGGCGGGTGTTGCCCCGGGTCAGCGCGGCCAGTTTCGCGGCCGCCTTGGCCAGGGTCTGGTCGAAGCCACGGGACTGGGCGGCGTGCAGGGTCACCGAGTGGGTGAGCACGACGCGCCGGGCAATGCTGAAGACCTGGCGGCGGCCGTGGAACGCGGTCAGCCCGGGAATCCGGTCGGGGTCCACGAGATGGCGGTCGGCGGCGGGTCTGGCCAGCAGGCCCGGGCAGCGAGCCGGTGGGATCGACCCGACGAAACCCAGCCGAACCCCCCAGGTGCGCCGGGTCCGCCCGGGCCGGACCGCGGGCTCGCGGGCGTACAGCGCCGCGGTGATGTCGGCGGCCGAACCGAGGTACCGCTCAGAGACCATCTTGGGCTTCCGTCCACCCACGCCACCTCCCGCAGGTACCAGTACGACATACCGCTGATCACCTTCTTATACAGACTCGACACCCTTTAGGCCACAAACCATCACAAGACCCAACACCAGCCGAGACGCCCAGAACCGCCAGCTCAACCCACCCGGAGCGAACCCGCGCCGACTCAACATCGAACTAGCCGGGAAAGTGGACCTGGCCGACCGTCGACTATCAAGGCCAGACCGAACAATCAAAGAACCACCTGCGACTAGACACACAGCGACTGGGAGATGGCGATGTTTACATCGGCTCGGCATCGAGGTACAGCAGTCATGGCTGGCGTGTTGCTCGCGGGGCTGGTCATCCTCTTTCCCGTAACCAGAGCGGAGGCCCAAGACTATGGCACTTGCGCCTTTCAGGGTCTTTATGGCGTGAGGGCAGACACGACGCTAATCGTAGATGGAGATGATCGGGCCTATCCCCGCCTTACCGCTACCACTGAATACAAGATCCCGTTGGCCGGGCCGGGTGTGACAGCGCCAGGTGTGGCGGCACCAGGCGTGGCGGCATTGCTTGGGAGAACTGGAGACAAGGATTATGAGGCCGCGTTGTGGTGCTTCCTCGCCCGGAGACCATTGGACCAGCTGGCACGGGCCGGTGAGTATCGTCAGCGGCCACCAGTGGTGCGGATCAAGGAGGCAGCGCCGGCCACGAACGGAAAGGAGGCTACACTCGAGCTAGTGCTTCTCGATGAGGTGACGGGCGATCTGACAAGCAGTACCGCTCCGCCACTTCTCGGACCCTGGGCAGTGACGCTGGACTCTGATTTTCTACAACTCCAACTGAAGCCGATCAATAAAGAAGACTACGAGAAGTGGCGCCCCAGAGCATTCAACTCGATGTCATGGACGGTCCGAATCCAACTGTCCGGGCTGCGCTTCCACCAACTCGAGCCGAAGCCCGTATCCACCGACGGCGAGCGGGAGGCATTGTGGGAACCCCTCGTTGGAGATAAGAGCGGTGCGATTCGTGCCAGCGTGAATCTGGATGTCCCGAATCGCATAGCTATCGCTTCAGGCAGTGGAGTGTGGAATGACCTCAGCCACGCCAGCTTAGCGCTCGCCAACGCGATCTTTTTTTATGTCCCGCTTCTTGTCCTGCTGTTCAGGCACAGAAAGACCTTCACCATGGGTGCCGCGTGCTGGATACCCCCCGTGCTGGGAATCGTCTCGGGTGTCTCCACTACCGCAGCCTACTAACAGGAAACTGAACTAGCGGACTCTGGTAATGCGCTGAGCTGCGGCGACGCAGCTCTAGCAGTCCGCAAGCTCAGATTCCTGTTAGTACTGGTGGTACGGAAAGGATACTGGTGGCACTGGGCTCACTGGCCGGGACATGCCCATAGCGTACTGGAAGTGGCCGGGACTCATCAGCATCTGCGCCGTTGGCCTGATAATTATATTGTTCGCTTGTCGGGAGCGTTGCGTACGCTCAAGGTGGGTAAGGTGGGCAAGGCGGGTATCGTTACTTCTTTTTGGACTGATCCTAATCCTTTATGGCATCATAGTGCTGACCTCGACAGAAGTGTTCAAGTTGAACGACGATTTCTCTCCGATACTCAGACACGTATGGAACCGAAAAGAAAACATCATCATCGCCGGTGGTGGACAGCTCGTGCTGATGACGTTGTTCACCTGCGCCGTGCTGTTTGTGACGATTACGGTCCTCCACTTCATCTTTTGGTCCATTCAGCGCACCTCCGCGCCGGACGACAATAAAAAGTATAGCCTTCCCCCACTCTGGAAGCTCTTCGTGTCGAGCTTTGTGATGTCACTAGCGCTGATGGTGCAGTGGGTATTACAACAGGTAGAGTTCTGGAACCGGAACAATCTCTTTCCCGCCTTCGACGACGACCGGCGTAGCCAGCTAATCTCGGAAATTATCGGGAGGATGGTCACGTATTATGTCGACTTGTTCGCTGAGCTGGCCATGAATGCGGTGCCGTGGGCCGTCATCGCGGCTATCATTTTCACGCTGTCCCGACGCGGACGTGGCACGCCAAGTTTCCGTCCGTCCATGGGGGAATATCGGCTACTCGGACTCTTGTTTGCAGCCGTTGTCGTCACCACCGGCAGCTCGTACGTCGGGTTTGCAGTCCCGATCACCTTCATCGTCGCCTTCTTCATCGTCGGATTCATCCTGCCATGGGCCCGCCGCTTCAATCGACTGGAAAACATCCTGAAAACCATTCGTGTGCGGTCCGACGACGACGAGAAACAGTGGGTAGAGCGCGAGCGCAAGCGCAAGCGCAAACTACCAAAAATTCCGAAGGGGCCGACGGACCTGCGCAGTCAACTCATTACCCAGCAGGTGAGAATGGACGCGCTACGGGATCGGGCGCGAAGTCTGGTTGCTGATTTGAACGCCGGGGACAAGAAGCTCTGTGATTATGAAACCGAACGAAAAGAGATCGAGATTTCACTCGCCAAGTTTCCGTTTCCGCCAGCATCTGCCACGTTCACAGCTGATTGGCCGGGACCGCTGTCCCCAAGTGTTCGCCCGGCCAACATCGCGCTTGCGATCGGCCCCGGTAAGGGTGATTGGTGGGACAACGGCCTTTGCGCAGCGAAGATTGTTGCAGTTCCGAGCATATTGGCGATGGCCTACTTCAGCTATATCGAATATATAAAAATCGAAGACGGAAGAATCTCCCGGTTCACCAGTTATTTTGGACTATTGCGACTGCTTGAGTCCATGGTCTGGGAAGTCGGATTCTGGGTGGTCGCCGCCTTCGTCCTGGGGTGTCTTTGGAGAACAATTCCCGGCCGTCGAGGGCCAATAAAGGGAGCCGTACTCTGGGCGGGATTTGTTATTCCATCCGCCATTGATTTTACCCTTGGGCGAGGATTGTTTCATCAGGATCAAGTCGACGGGGTATTGATGCATGCTTTACTACTTTTATTGGAGTTGCTATTGGTCGGCCTTATACTTGACTGGTTTACACTTCGCGACGCCGACACTTTCCGCATCCACAGGTGGCAGTCTTTGGCCACCCTCTACGGCCTGCGCGGTGTTGGGCCGACGCTGTCGACGCTGCTGGTAGTGGTGGTGCCCCTCTTGGCGACCGTGATCGGGATATACATCCAACTCACATCAGGATCCACTGCCCCTGACATGCTTCGGGTGCCCCCGCCGGGGCCCGGTAGTACAAGGCCGGGCCTGTAGTCCAGCTCAGCTAAGAGAACTCGTGTGAGATTGAGTATTGGAACCCAATTCTTCAACAAACGGGCCCGTCGTTGATGCCGACAAGTACTTCTGACGCTAGATCCGGATAACTGAGTAAGCGATAAAGATAAGTCCGCTAGCCCGAGTTTATGCTTAGTACGTCGTTAGAGGGTTCCTTGAATCCCGCGCCACTGCTGGGACGGGTTCCCGTTGCATTGGGAGGTGTTCACTGCGTTGTTGCTAGAGTCCAGGCAGAATCCTGTGGCCAGATTCCTCAGCGTGGTGCCGCTGGCGCCGTTGCCGAGGGCCCAGCTCTGGTAGCTGCCACCGTTGCATGGGGAGGTGTACACCCGTTTGCTGACATCAGAGTCCAGGCAGGATACCGTGGCGACGTTTCTCAGCGTGGTGCCGCTACCGAGCTCCCATTGCTGGCCTCCGCTACGGTTGCATGGGGAGGTGTTCACACTATTGGCGGCAGAGTCCAGGCAGGATCTCGTCTCCACGTTCATGAGCTCCGCTGGGGCTGCCGACATTGACGTAGAGAAAGCAAGGACAGCAGCGACCGCCGTCGCGCTGAATCCGATGAGAGAAAACATCTTTGGTACTCCTTATAGTCATCTGAGCCCTTTAGATCTCCATGGTTGATGCCATGCTCGCCGAATGACGTCTTTTCGGGTGAGCCAGGCCCCAAACTCCAGCACACCCAGCTGCGCGCGAGCGCTGCCTCGTACAGAACGGCAGTCCGTTGGGACGGGGGGTTCTCCGCGCCACCCGACAGTGCGTTGTTTCTGTTCGCGGGCACGGTCATGGCGAATCTCTCTAATCTGCTGCTGTCGCAGCAGGAGCCGGCGGTCGCGGTGCCGGACTTGCACACCACGCCCGGTGAATCGTAAGTCGGCCATCGGCGTTACACCCGGCTCTCGCCGTGATCGCTGTGCTGGCCGGGCCGGGGCCGATCGGCATAAGCTGCCAGCGTAACCACGCGGACGATGCGCCGAGTGACCGTACGCTCGCCGTCGGAGCCGATGTCCTCGCGGTGCTGGTGTTCGCCGCCGTAGGGTGAAGCCTGCATGCTCAGGTGGAGGCGTTCGGGGCGCTGACAACTGCGATGCCGTTTCTGCTCGGGCTGCTCGTCGGGTGACTGGTGTCCGGCCGTGGCGCGCGCCGCTACGGCTGCCGGTCGGGTCGGCGCCGTGGTTGTCGGTCTCGGGGTAGGCACGGCGTGTACCCACAGGTTGCCGCTGGCGTTGCTGATCGTCGCCGCGCGCCGGGCGCTGTTCCTACCCGGCTGGCGGGCCATGTCGCCCCTCATCGCACACTCGAGCTCCACCGGCTATTCGGCCGTTATTGCCATACACCAGCCACGGACGTGTCATCTGACGTTTCATGACCGAGGAGGCAGAACTCGGCGGGCGCTCGACGAGCTGTGAGGTGGCGGAGGACCCACTGCGTCATAGCCTCGTCCACCACCTTGGTCGCGAAGAGCTGCGGAGTTGGTTCCAGGCCGGACTACTCGACCAGCGGGTGCGGCAGGTCTGCCACCGTCGTCGGTCGGACGTAGTCGGGCTGCGCATACCACTCACGCAGCGCACCGACCAACACCGCAGTGTAGGTACGTAACACCGGGAAGTCCAGCTCGCCGCTGATCACCAACAGCGGCGGCCGCGGTGTGCGGGCCAACCGGCCACCGGTGAACCCCACACACGACAGCCGATCTGCGATCTCCGAAGTTCAGAGAATGGATCAATGGGCACGAGGGGGTCACTCGCCAGGCCACCCACACCAAGATCGGGTTCACCGAGTTGTCCAACGTGTTCGCCGCCATCGACACCCTCACCGCCTTACAGGCGATCTGCGATCAGCTCGACCCGGCCACCATCGAGGCGTTCGCCGCACGCTGGTTCGGCGTCCTGCCGCATCCGCTGACCGAGCACGACCACGCCGGCGGATACTGGTGGGAGATCTTCATGTGCCAGGTCAGGGCGACATGCACGATCATCACTTGGTGTGACTCCTCCGGGAGGTGAGCGGAGGTGGGTGTATCGGGTTGATCACAGTGTGGACACGGGCGCGGTGTGTCGACCGGTCGGGCACCGGTGGTGGCGGCGCGGAGGATGTGGCCGGGCTGGTGGAGCGTTTCGCCGGCGTGGCCGACCCGCGCAGCAGGCGAGGAGTCCGGTACTCGCTCGCGACGATCCTGGCGTTGTGCGCGGCCGCGTCGTTGTCGGGCTGCACGAGCACGGTGGAGATCACCACCTGGGTCGCGCGCGCCGAGCAGGACCTGTTGGCCGCGTTGGGGTGTCGCCGTGATGGCGCCGGCCGGTGTATCGGGCCGCATCCCGACACCGTCGACCGGGTCCGGGGCCTGCTCGACGCCCAGGCGCCGGCGACCGCCTGAAACTCTGCCCGAGTGACAAAGCGCCTAGTCTCAGCTGCGCTGACTGGCGGCCGCCGGGACCACCCATCGCACACACGCCGACCGCCTTGGCTATCCGCCGCTACCGGGTCTCAATGATCTCTCCGACTGGACTATCGCCGCTACCCAACCGGATCGGTGAGGAACGCCGTCGCCGCCGCGACCAGAAATCCGGGATCCTGCACCCCGCAGAGCTCGCGAGCCGAGTGCATCGAGAGCACCGGGATCCCGACGTCGACGGTACGGATGCCCAGCCGCGTCGCCACGATCGGGCCCACGGTCGTGCCGCACGGCACGGTGTTCTTCGCGACGAAGAACTGGCTGGGGACGCCGGCGTCGCGGCACGCCCGGGCCCACGCGGCTGCACCCGGCGCGTCGGTGGCGTAGCGCTGGTTGGCGTTGACCTTCAACGTGGGCCCGGAGTTGGGGATGGGGCGGTGCGCCGGATCGTGCTGGCCGAGGTAGTTCGGGTGAGCCGCGTGCGTGACGTCCACCGACAGGCAGCGCGAGGCCGCGAATGCCGCGCCGCGCGCGTCGAACCCGCCGGCCAGCCGGGTCAGGACCGTCTCGAGAAGGGGCCCGCCCGCCCCCGTGGCCGAGCCGCTGCCGATCTCCTCGTGGTCGAACCCGACGAACACCGGGATGACGCCGGACGCTCGCTCGGCCGCGGCGAGCAGCGCGGCGATGCCGGCATGCACCGACGCCAGGTTGTCCAGCCTCGGTGCGGCCAGCAGCTCCTCCTCCTCGCCGAGCAGGGCGGGCGGGGTGAGGTCGTGCACCAAGAGATCGTGCGCGGCGATCTCGGCGGCGTCGATGCCGACCTCGCCGGCCAGGAACCTGAGCAGGTCACCCTCCTCCGGCGCGCCGAGACCCCAGATCGGCAACAGGTGCTGTTGGGCGTCGAGCTTGAGACCGTCGTTGACGCCGCGGTCGAGGTGGATCGCCAGCTGCGGCACCCGCAGCAGCGGCCGCGCGACGTTGACCAGCACCGTGGAACCGTCGAAGAGCGCGAGCCGGCCCGCGAGGCCGAGATCACGGTCGAGCCAGGAGTTCCACAGCGCCCCGCCGTAGACCTCGACGGCTACCTGCCGCCAGCCACCGGCGCCGACGTCGGGCCGCGGTTTGACCTTGAGCGTGGGCGAGTCGGTGTGGGCGGCGAAGATCCGCATCGGCGAGCCCGGCGGGGCGGGGTCCGGCACGAACCAGGCCAGCACGGTGCCGTCGCGCACCAGGTAGCGCCCGCCCGGGCCGGCCGGCCACGGCGCGGTTTCGAGCTGCTCGGTGAAACCGGCCGCCCGCAACCGGCGCACAGCCTCGGCCACCGCGTGATACGGGGTGGGGCTGGCGGTGATGAAGCCGGCGAGATCCAGCGCAAGGTCGCGCTGTCTCGATGGTTCACGCTGTCTCGACGATTCGTTCGCTCGATCGCGCTGGGCCGATGGGTCGCTCGCACACTCGCTCACGAGTGCGATCCTCCCTCACGTGTACGACACGATCGTCATCGGCGCGGGATCCTCGGGGTGCGCGCTGGCCGGTCGGCTCACCGAGCACCCGGGCCGGCGGGTCCTCGTCCTCGAAGCGGGGCCGCCGTCGCTGCCGCCCGAGGTGCTCGACGCCGCCTCGCTCGCTGCCACCGACCCGGCACACCCACGAAACTGGGCGTACGCAGCCGAGTTGCGGCCCGGGCACACCCGGGTCGTGCCCCGGGGACGCGGCCTCGGTGGGTCGAGTGCGATCAACGGGGCCAACTGGGTGCGGGCAACCCCGGCCGACTGCGACGGCTGGGGGATGCCCGGGTGGTCCTACGCCGAGCTGCTACCGCATTACGTGCGGTCGGAGACCGACCATGACCTGCGGGGACCCGCGCACGGTGCGGCAGGTCCGATCCCGGTCCGGCGGCCGGTCGGCGCCCTGCGGCACCCAGCCGTCGACCGGTTCCTCGCCGCCGCCACCGCGCTGGGCTTCCCCGCCGAGCCGGACAAGAACGGCGGTGGCCCGCCCGGTGCTGGCCCCGTCCCGGCCAACGTCGACGACGGTGTGCGGGTCAACGCGGCGATGGCCTACCTGCTGCCGCATCTCGCGCGGCCCAACCTCACCATCCGGGCCGACGCCACCGTGGGGCGGGTGCTGCTGGACCGCGACCGGGCCGTCGGGGTCGAGCTGATCGACGCCACGATCATTGAGGGCGGCGAGGTCGTGCTGGCCGCCGGTGCGGTGGCCACCCCGCACCTGCTGCTGCTCTCCGGTATCGGCCCGGCCGACGACCTGCGTACCGCCGGGATCGCGGTCCGTCACGACCGGCCGGGGGTCGGGCGGGGCTGGTCGGACCATCCCGCCGTTTTCGTGCCGTTCCGAGCGCCCGGGCTAGCGCATCCGAACGCACCTGCGAGCCAGGCCGCGCTGAATTTCGACGCCGGCGCGGATCCGGCCGGAGATGTCGAGGTGCTGCTGTTCGTCCGCCCGCTCGTCGAGGGCGGCGACCTGCATCTGATGTGCGCGCTGCACCACCCGGACAGCCGCGGCACGATCACGGTGACCTCGCCCGACCCGTCCGTGCGACCCCGGATCGAGTACCGCTACCTGCGCACCGAGCACGACCGGCGCCGGCTGCGACACGCGATCCGCACCGCCGCCGACCTGCTCCGCGCCGGACTCGGGGAGCGCACCGCACCCGGGGGCGACGTGCTCGGTACCGATCGTGCGCTGGACGGGTGGATCGCCGAGCACCTCACCACATCGGTGCACCTGTGCGGCAGCGCGGCGACGGGCCCGGCCGCCGACCCGAACTCCGTGGTCGACGCCGAACTGCGGGTGCACGGCGTCGCGGGGCTGCGGGTCGTCGACACATCGGTGCTGCCGGTCGTGCCGCGCCGGGGCACGGCGGCCACTGCCGTGGCGATCGGCGAGAAGGCGGCGCGCTAGCCGGCCCGAGAACAGCCCAGCTCAGACCCGGACGACCACGAGACCGGCGACGCCCTCGATGACGTCGAAGTCACTGTCCTGGGTGAGGACCGGGAGGCCCCGCGACGCCGCTGACGCCGCGATCCACAGGTCGTTCACATTCACCCGTCGACCGGACTCAGCAAGATGCACCCGCATCCGCGCCCAGGTCAAAGCCGCTGCCTCGTCCACCGGCACCAGCTCCATATCGGCGACCGCAGCAACGGTAGCCATCCGCCGCGCCCTGGCATCCACGTCAGTGGCAACGAGCACGCCCGCCTGCAGCTCGGCGATCGTCACGACCGAGATCGCAGACTCCTCCGGGAGCCGATCCATGTCGAGTGACCGGCCGATCTCGGAGGCGATGAAGACGCTCGTGTCGAGCAGGCCCCTCACCGGATCGGCCCGAGGTCGTCGGTCGTGTCTGCGGTCAGCCGGGAAAGGTCGGCACGAAGTCCAGGGTCGGCCTGGGCTCGCTGCAAGCGACCGACCAGGTCCTCGCGCCGCACCCAACCGCGGCGGCTCCGCTGCACAGGAACGAGCTCCGCCACGGCGCGCCCGTTGACCGTGATCGTCACCCGTTGGCCCGACTGCACCCGGCGGAGCACTCCAGCGGTATCGTTGCGCAGCTCTCGGGACGGAATCTCCTCGCTCATTCTACGAGCGTAGGTCAAAGGCCTACAGCACCGCCACCGCCACCACCAGACCCAGCGCCACGTGCGCGGCGGCCACCACGAAGACCTGGGGCCGGATCGTGTCCGCGTGCAGCACCGCACCGATGTCGATGCCGGTGATCCACTCCAGCAACCGGACCCCGCCCACCTGGGCGACGATCCCGACCAGGCCGAAGATCAGCGCGCCCAGCAGCCCCTCGAGCAGCAGGCCCGAGGACGTGTAGATCGCCACCACGACGATGAACGCCATGCTGATCATCCCGGCAGCGGTGACGGCCACGGCGTTGGGCAGGCCCTGCTGGACCATCCGGTACAACTTGCCCGGAGTGGTGAGATCCACGGCGAAGAAGCCGAGCAGCATCAGCAGCACGCCGAGCACCGCGTACAGCAGGATCGCGCCCACACCGCGTCCGATGATCGAGAAGAACCCGGGCTCCAGAGCCAGAGCTGTCACGGAAACCTCCAAGGGGGAGCGATCACGTTTCAGAAATCCGATGCGGCACGAACGCCGCACCGTCGTCGGTCACCAGGCCCACGGTCTCCCGGATCCCGAGCCCGGCCGCGGCGTCGCCGACGATCCAGGCACCCAGCGCGGGACGGTAGCCGTCGAACTCAGGGAGCGGGTCGAAGAGCTGGTACACGTACCCCTCCTCGCCGTAGACGCCACCCGTCTGGTGTTCCATCCCGGGCGCGACGATCGAGATGTTGGCGCCCTCGCGGCCGAGCCGGGGCTTGCGGACGTACTCGGTGAGCAGGCCCGGCTGGTCGAGGAAGGCGGGCAGCAGGTTGGGGTGGCCCGGGTACATCTCCCACAGGACCGCGAGCAGCGCCTTGTTCGACAGCAGCGTCTTCCACAGTGGCTCGACCCACAGCGTCTCGGGGAGGCTGCGCAGCACGTGCTTGCCGAAGTCGTCGGAGACGATCCACTCCCAGGGGTACAGCTTGAAGACCCCGGCCATCGGGGCCTCCTCGAGATCGACGAACCGGTCGAGCGCGGCGTCCCAGCCGATGTCCTCGATGGCCAGCCCCACGGTGTCGAGCCCGGCCTCGGCGGCGGTCTCCTGCAGATAGCCGACGGTGACGTGGTCCTCACCGCTGGCGTCGGCTCCGGACCAGGTGAAATGCACCTCGTTCGACGGCAGCCGGGCCTTGATCTCCGCCCAGCGCTGCACAAGCTGCTCGTGCAGCGAGTTCCACTGGTCGTCGTCGGGGTGAGTGTCCTTCAGCCAGTGCCACTGCAGGATCGACGCCTCCAGCAGCGTGGTGGGGGTGTCGGCGTTGTACTCCAGCATCTTCGCCGGGCCGGCGCCGTCGTAGCGCAGGTCGAACCGGCCGTAGACGTGCGGATCGTGGCGCCGCCAGGACGCCGCGACACCCTCCCATGACCAGTCGGGCAGCGCGAAGTCCCGGAACCGCTCGGTCGTGACGACGTGATCGACGGCTTCCAGGCACATCGAGTGCAGCAGCTCGACGTCGGCTTCGAGACCGAGGACCTCGTCCATCGAGAAGACGTAGTGCACCGACTCGTCCCAGTACGGCCTGGCCGCGCCGCCGGCACCGCGACCCGGTGTGCCGTACACCATGCCCTGGTCGACGACCTTCTTCTCCCAGTCCGGCCGTGGCCGCCCGCATTCTCGGCGCATCAGCTTCCGCTGCTGGAGCCGCCGGCGCTGACGCCCAGCCCGCCCCGGGAGATCGACTTGCCCGACGGCGTGGTCACCCTGGCACCGTCCTTCGGTACGACGGTGGTACCGCCGGTGGCCTGCTGGCCGATGGCGCCGCCGCCACCGTAGTTGTAGTGGTACTGCCGGCCACCACCGCCGATGAAGATGGGAAAGAAACCGCCGCCACCGTAGTAGCCGCCACTGCTCGCGGCGGGAGTGACGCAGTTGCTGTCGTCGACGACGACGTCGTCGGGACCGACGCAACGGGCCTCGACCACTTCGTCAGGCTGCGCCACGGAGTATCCGACGGCGATCAGCGCGACCACGCCCACGGTGACGCCGGCCCCGATCAGGATCCGCTTGCGCTTCTTTCGCGATGCTGCCTCGGTGACCAGCCGCTGCTCCTCGGCCTCGCGCTCGCGGCGGGCAGCCTGCTCCCGGGCGCGGCGCTCGGCGACCGAGGGCTCGCGCGGGGTGGTCGACTCGTCCTGATATCGCATCCGGCCTTGCTCGCCGCCGATCTGCTCGGGCGGGCCGCCGGGCGCACCGGACGGCCGGTCACCGCGCTCGTCGTTCTCCGTCACGCCACCTCCTCGCCGACGGTCGTCACCGACGCCCCGGACCGTGCTGTGTCCAACCCCCCGCACGGTACCGGCCGGGGCCGATTAGGGAAACGGACACGCTCGCAGCACGCCGACGACCGATGGTCGCGCGGGACGGGATCTGCTCGCCCGGTGACGGATAGGTCACGGCATGATGACGGCCGTCATGGACCGACTGCTCACCGCGCCCGACGCGTCCCGCCGCTCCCCGCACCGGACCGCCAGCCGCGCTCCCCGGCATTCACCCGGCGCCGCCGCGCGCTCGACCGACACCGCGCGCCGTGTCGGCACTCGCGCCGCTGACCCCGCACCCGACGTCGGCACCCGCGCCACCGACGCTGCTCGCGGTGTCGACAAGCGCTCCGCCACCCCAGCACGCCGGGTCAGCACCCGCGCGACCGACACTCCGCCCGTCGCCGATGCACGCCGTGCCGATACCCGCTCCGCCGACGCTCGCATCGGCTCCGTTGTCCGCCGGATCGTCACCGGGGTGCTGGCCGGTGCCGTGACGATGCTCGGCGTGGCCTCCATCGACACGTTCGGCGGCGCGACGGTGCCCGTGCTCGGGTCGTTCGCCGCGCTTCCCGCCGCGGTCGGCGACGCCCCCGAGGTGGTCGAGGTGCCACCGCCTCCCGCCACCCCGGGCACCTGTCTGACCTGGTCCCGGGCCGATGCGGCGGACACCGAGGTCGTCGACTGCGCACAGCCGCACCTATTCGAGCAAGCCGGCACGGTGCTGCTCACCGACCAGAACGACCTGCCCGACGACCGTGGCTGGCGCCAGCTCGTCAACGAACGGTGCACCCCGGTGGTGCTGGCCTACCTGGACGACAAGTTCGACCCGGACGGCCGTTTTCGCGTCGGCGCCCTCAAGCCGTCGCCGACCAAGTGGGCCGAAGGTGACCGGGAGCTGCGGTGCGGCTTGCAGAGCGCCGCACGGTCCGGTGCGCTGTACGCGACGACCGGCCGGGTCGCCGACAGCGAACAGTCGGCCGTGCGGGAGCCGGGTACCTGCCTCGGTATCGACGGGCGCACCATCGGCGATCCAGTGGACTGCACCGCGCCGCACGCGGTGGAGACCGTCGGCGTGGTCGACCTGACCGAGAAGTTCCCGGAGGCCTTCCCGGAGGTCGCCGACCAGGACGCGTTCCTGCAGCCGGAGTGCAGCCGGATCGCGGCCGAGTACGCCAGCGGCGCCGAGGCGATCAGCGCGAAGAAGCTCACGGTGTACTGGGACAACCTTACCGGGGAATCCTGGACCGCCGGCACCCGTAAGATCAACTGCAATCTTGCCGCCCTGCTCCCCGACCGCAGCGGCTTCGCACCGGTCACCGGGTCGGTCCGGGACGAGGTTGTCGTGGTGGGTGAGGCGCCTGCTCCGCCGGCGGAGAACACCCCACCACCAGGTGTCCCGGCTCCGCCCAACCCACCGCCCGCTCCGGAGCCGGTCGAACCGCCGGCGGCGGAACCACCTCCCGCGGAACCGTCCAGTCCGATTCCACCCGGACCGGTCGACGGGCAGGTTCCTCCGGTCGCACCGCCGGACGGATCGGTCCTCACACCTCCGGATGGCCTGCCACTCCCCCAAGAGGGAACGTGAGGGTTCTGAGCCTGGAGATGACCCGACGCCAGTTCGAAGAGCTGGTAGCGGATGCGCTCGACAGCATCCCGCCCGAGCTGACCGCCGCGATGGACAACGTCGTCGTGCTGGTCGGTGATCGCCATGCCGACGACCCGCACCTGCTGGGGCTCTACGAAGGGATCGCACTCACCGAGCGCACCACCGACTACGGCGGCGTGCTGCCCGACCGTATCACCGTCTATCAGGACGCCATCCTGGAGCACTGCGCCGACCCGGACGAGGTGGTCCGGGAGGTCGCCATCACTGTGGTGCACGAGGTGGCCCATCACTTCGGGATCGACGAGGAAACGCTCCACCGGCTCGGTTGGGGCTAGCCCGGTCGCCACAAGCCACCGCACAGCCCCATCGCCGCCGACCCCACCTGTGCCGACCGACCCCGCCCATGACACGCCTGCCCGCGCGGCCGGCCGGTCACGGTTCCACCACCCACACCTGCGCGTCGGCCTCCCACGCCAGGCAGGTGAGCATGATGTCTCGCAGGAACCGATGACCGGACAGGTGCCCGAGCGAGGGCACGACGACGTGGTGCGCGTCGGCTCGCTGTAGCTCTCGGGTCAGCTCCTGGAAGGCACCCTGGTAACCGGGCTGGTCCTCATGAAAGATCGTGGCGAGGCGGAAACCCTCGGCCTCGACACCGGCGGGGATGCCGTCGCGCGAGCAGCCAGCGCACCACTAGCTCCGCTTCTTGTGCGCACACGTAGGCAACAACCAGCGCGCCCGCGTCGGGCCGGGTGTACTGCTTGTGGTGCTCCCGTGCAGTCGTCCTGTGGGCTCGTGCTCCTTGCCATGTCCGTGACACCTGCTGCTGCGCTCGTCGCGGGGAACCCCCCAACCGCCGGACTGCCAGCCTAAGAGCCACAACCAGCACGGAGGACCCCCCGGTACCATCTGGCACCCAGGGGCGCTGCTTCCAGCCGGGCCGTTGGCCGCGTCCCGTCTCGGAGCTGCACTTCCATGTCACTAGGATCCACGGGCGGGAGATGCAGCATCACCTCAGTTTGACCTCAGATGCGCGTCATCCCCCGCAATGTCAATCAGTCGTAACGGATGGCCAGTATCGCAACGCGGAGCAGAGAGGGTGCCGGGATGGGCAACGACACGCGGATCGATGAATCATCCTGGGGAGTACTTCTGCGTGAGTGGCGGGAAAATACGAAACGCTGGTCGCAGCAAGAACTTGTCGACCACGTTGTTCAGCTTGCGTACCGAACCAACGCTGAGCGCGGAACCAATCTAAATGTTGGTCTTCTTCAAAAGTGGGAGAATGGAACGGTCCGTCGCCCGCGCTTTGCCTATCAGCGCCTTCTTGCGGAGTTGGGCGCGCCGGCTCTTACGCAGAAGAGCAAGGGGCCCTCTCTCGATGTTATGAGGTCTGGCAATCAATCGATAGATCTGCGTCAGCTTGGTACACTGGAAGCAATTGAGGAGGGGGGCTGCGTAAGCGTTCCTGTGTGTACTGATACTGGGGAGGTGGTGTTTGTGACCATCCCCCGTCGTCTCCTGCTCAAATTCGCTGGAATCTCTGCCGTGGAGGCGTCAATCCCTGGCGGCATCCTTCCTGAAATATCGCAGGCCACTCCTCCGCTCGATATAAACCCGGTCGCTCACTTCGAGCGAATGAAAGACGCGTTAGTCGACTCAGACAATCTCTTCGGGCCGCGCCGCGTGATCCCTGTCGCCAAGGAACAGGTTGCAATCATACGGGGATTACGCGGAGGGCTCAAGGGTGCGGATCGTCGTGCGTTGTTGAGATTGCAGGCTCAGTATGCCGAATTATTGGGATGGCTGTACCAAGACACAGGAGAATTTGATGCATCCCGTCATTGGGTCGATCGTGCGCTAGAGTGGGCCGATCTTGCAGCAGACACTGACTTGGTTGCCATTATTTTTATGCGCAAGGCGCAGCTGGCGGGTGACATGGCAGACCGAAATGACACGGCCGACCTGGCCGAGGTTGCAATCCGAATGACGCCCCCACGGTCTCGACTGAGTGCAATTGCGACAACGTATTCTGCTCATGGGTATGCGCTCATGCAGGACGCCGCCGCGACAGAGAGAGCCTACGACAGGGTGCGCGAGGCTCTAGCGACCTTCGATTCAGATTCTCCGTGGGGTCCCTGGTTTGACGCCGCATATGTCGAGGCGCAGCGGGCACGGAGCCTTGCTGAGCTTGGCAACTACAAGCAGGCAATCATTGCATTCGAGAGTGCAATTTCTGATCTAGACAAGGGCTACCCCCGGGACCGAGGTGTCTACGCGGCTAGAGCTGCACTCTTTTACGCAAAGAGCGGAGAGCCGGAGCGCGCGGCAGAACTCGGGCTACAGACACTTTCCGTTGGCACAGGGACGGGCTCGGGCAGGATAATGTCGCAGTTGGCCAATTTGGCCGATACTCTGGCTGGAATTAAGGGATCGGCAACGGTTGACTTTTGCGTGGCATTTGATGAGTCCGTTGCCCGTACGACCGGAAAGGATGCGCGGAATTGAGCCGTCCTTACGTTCTGCTGAGTGTAGCCGTCAGTATCGATGCTTATATAGATGACTCGACGCCCGAGCGTCTCTTGCTCTCAAATGCTGAGGACTTCGCTCGTGTCGATCAGGTGCGGGCCGACTCGGACGCCATACTCATTGGTGCCGAGACGATGCGCCGCGATAATCCCCGCCTGTTGGTCAAGAGTGAGGAGAGGCGGGCTGCCAGAGTTGCTCACGGATTGCCTCCTTATCCGCTGAAAATCAGCGTGACAGGATCGGGTAATTTGGATCCGACTTTGAGGTTCTGGCACCATGGCGGCGCGAAGCTGGTATACACAATCAATTCGGCATTGCAGATCACCCAAGAAAGGCTGGATGGATTGGCCGAGGTTGTCTCCCTCGGTAGTGATCTGGATTTCGCTCTCTTGCTTGACGACCTCGGGAAGCGTGGCGTCGAACGCCTCATGGTAGAGGGAGGTGGCCAGATTCACACGGCCTTTCTATCACAGGGCCTTGCGGACGAGATCCATATGGCAGTGGCACCGATCGTGGTGGGTGATGAGTCGGCTCCGCGCTTCTTGAACTCGGCGAGTTATCCCGGTGGCTCGACTCGAAGAATGTACCTCGCCGAGATGCGGAAAATCGGCGATATAGTTCTACTGCGATACCATCCGAAGATAGAATCATCCGTCGTTTCGTAGCTTACTTTCTCTTGGTGTCGGGCACGACGGTGTCCTCTGTCTATCAGTAAGGGCCAGACCGAGCCGGTGAGGGATCGGGGGCCGTAAGATGACGACCACGACCACAACGGCGCTCGGTCATGATGTCGAGCTGGTGGGGGACTGGCGGCATCGGGCCGACTGCCGGGGCGCTGATCCGGAGTTGTTCTTCCCGACCGTTAATTCCGGTCCGTTGTATGAGGCGCAGGTGGCCGAGGTCAAGGCGGTGTACGCCAGTGTCCGGTGCGCGCGCAGTGTCTGGGTTCGCGTTGACCGCGCTTCTGGACGGACCTCCAAGGAATTGATGGACTCGACCGGTGGCCGGGAATCAGGGCACCGGCCACCGGTCGAGAGACTTCGTCGGGCGGGACACGCCGGGAGATGGGGAGGTCATGCCGGCCAACCGCTGGAGAGCCATCGCGGACGATCTGCGTCGTCGGATCGAGCACGGGGAGTGGACTGCCGGCGATGTGCTCCTGACGCAGCGGGACCTCATGCGCGAGTACGACACGACCGCGCAAGGTACCGTGGCCCGGGCGCTGTCCGCGTTGATCAACGAAGGGGTGTTGATCGCGGACCCGTCGGCGCCGCGCCGTGGAACGCGCGTGCGATCTCAGCACCGCGTGCGTCGAGACCTGATCGCCGGAATGAGGATGGAGTACGCGCAGGCCGAAGCCGGTGAGGGCCGCGGCGTCGGACTGTTCGAACAGCTGACCGGCGCGACGCCCGACACGTTCGATGTCGTGATCAGCTACGAGTCGGCCGCCGCCGATCCGACTGTGGCTGGGACTCTCGGCTTGCCGGAGGGTTAGTGCCCACCCAGAAACTACTTCCGCAGGCTCGGGCGTGTCGTGTCTTCGCCCGACGCGACCGTGACGTTGTCGGTCAAGTCACTGTGGACGAGGTATCATTGCAGGTGGGCGCTTCAGAGGGCCGCCAAATCGATGTCGTTAGATCTTGATGCTCCGGTGAGTCGGGGCATGATCGCCGGTCTGGCGCGGGAACGGCCAGATCTGGCCGGGTTTCGCACCCAACTCGCGATCATAGCTCTGGCCTGGCCCCGGCCGGCCGGGCGCAGCCCGGCCTCTGCCACAGCACAACATGAGAGATCAAAAAGGCCGGAACGGACGTTATTTGCCCGATAGCCCTTACAGGCGGCCGAGATTGACGTCGAGCGCGTCACGATCATGCTGGAGTCGCGGACTCCGACGTCGGTGGAGGCGACCGAGCTGGCCGTCCGGCCGGGCGTGCCGGTGTTGGCTCATGAACGCGTGATGTACGCCGCGACGGCCGACCGGTCAAGATGTCCCGAGCAGTGGTGGCCGGCGACAAGGTCGCGTACTCCTTCGATGTCGATCTAACGAGCGGACGCCCGCGCGGACGCTCCATCACGCCCGGGTTCCCGCGCGCAGTGCGGCCAGCCATTCCTGGGACGCCGCAAAGCTCGCCCCATCCGGCGTGCCGACCGGCACCTCTGGGCCGCCCGACGGCAGCCTGTCCGGGGAGTTGGGGCGGGCGGGCGACGGCACGGCGCGCGGATAGGAGCCGAGGAACAGCACCCGGTTGCAACGGCGGTGCAGCGCGGCCAACGCCTCTCCCATCGCGGGCTCGGCGACGTGGCCGGTGCAGTCGAGGTGGAACCAGTACTCGGAATGCCGGTCCTTGATCGGCCGCGACTCGATCCGGGTGAGGTCGATGCCACGAACAGCGAGCTCGGTGAGCAGGCTGAGCAGCGATCCCGGACGATTCTCCGTCGTCGCGGCGAGTGTCGTGCGGTCGTGGCCGGTCGGGACGGGCGGCGGTGCGGGCGGACCGACGAGCACGAAGCGCGTGACGGCGCCGGGGTTGTCCGCGACGTCGTCGGCCAGCGTCTCCAGGCCGTTCTGCTCGGCCGCCAGCGGCGCGGCGACCGCGGCGTCGATCTCCCCGCGCGCGACCTGCTCGGCAGCCTCGGCAGTGGAGGTGGCGATCAGGATGTCAGCGCCGGACAGGTGTCGAGCGATCCAGCCGCGGGTCTGCGCGACGGCGTGGTTGTGCGACCCGACCGTGCGCACGTCACGCGCCCGGGTGCCGTGCCGCACCATGACCACGAACCGCACGGCCACCAGTGCCTCCCGCCGGATCACCAGCGGCGGCTCGTCGACCAGACCGTCGAGAACAGCACCGACCGCACCCTCGACCGTGTTCTCGATCGGTACGCAGCCCGCATCCGCGGTGCCGTCGCGGACCGCGGCGAGCACGGCCGGGCTGCCGGTGCAGGGCAGGAACTCCGCGCCGTGCGACTCGGGAAGCGATCGCAGCGCCTGCTCGGTGAACGTGGCGTGCGGGCCGAGGAACGCCAGTCGGGACACGACGGGCAACTCTACGGGGAGGACCGCAGGGCGGCTCCGGCCCCGGTGCACCCCCGGATACTGAGCGCATGACTCGACTGAGACTGGTGTTGGTGGCGGTGGACGACCCGATGGCCGACGCCTGGCGGGCGTTGGCGGCCGATCGTCCCGGCCTGGTTGTGCATCAAGGATCGATCACCGATGTGACGGCGGACGCGGTGGTCAGCCCGGCCAACTCGTTCGGTTTCATGGGCGGTGGCATCGACGCGGTCTATGCGCGCTGGTTCCCCGGGATCTCCGATCGGGTCCGCGCCGGTTCCGGAGCTGACCGTGGAGGCGAGCTCCCGGTCGGTGCGGCGGTGATCGTACCGACCGGCGCGGAGCGACCCTCCTGGCTGATCAGCGCGCCGACGATGCGCCGGCCCGGCGAGCTACTGCACCCCGACGGCATGGCCGCGGGCGCGGCGGCCGCGGCCGTGTTCCGGATGTGGCGGGACGGGGAGTTGCCGGGCCGGGCAGGCCGGGTACGCGACGCTGTGCAGTCGATCGCCCTGCCCGGACTGGGCACCGGCGTGGGTGGTCTGAACCCGGAAGTCTGTGCCCGGCAGGTGGCCCTGGCCCTGGCCGACGTTCTCGGCTGACCCGACTACTGGTGGAGCAACCCGAGGTCGGCCAGTTGCACGGCCGCCTCCGGCTCGGCGTCCGCCCCGCATCGCGACAGCAGGCCGCGCACCCCCGTCGCCGCCCGCTCGGTGAGGGCGTCGACCTCCTCGGCGAGGGCGATGGCGTCGGTACTCTCCAGTGCCTGCCGGACGTCGCCGTCCGCCAGCACCCGCGACACGGCGACGACGAGGTTGAGGATGCCGTGCCGGGCTGGCTGGGCGGGCGTGCCGTCGGTACGGACGATCTGGCCGACGCTGAGGGCGGTGAACTCGCACCCGACGTCCACGACGACCCGGATGAACTGCTCCACGTCGGCCACCGACGGAACATCCGACGGCCGCGGCCCACCACAGCGCAACTTCGGCGCACAGCCGTGTTCGGCGACCCGACGGACGGCGACCAACCACGCCCCGGTGCCGACGACCTCAGCCTCCTGTGGCCGCCGCGGCTCGACCACCGCGACCACATCCTCCGGCACGAACTCCGTCACCCGCTCCAGCCACATCGCATCGACGTCGGGCGGGGCGGACGTCTCGACGGTGCGCGGGGTGAGCAGACCGGACCTGGAGAAGACGGTGGAGAGCGCCTTGGGCACCGCGCCCAGACCGGTGTCGACGACCAGCGACACGTCCACCGGACGGCTCGGCCGGGCCCGCGCCAACTCGGCGACCAGAGCGGACAGCCGGGACACCGGGCAGGCCAGCTGGCCGACGAGCCCGCCGTAACGGTAGTGGTCCCGGGCGCCGAGGTAGCGCGCGACCACCACGTCGACGGGCGGCGCCGCGTGCCGCGGCCGGAGCAGGCTGGTGTCGTCGACGAGCCGGGTGAACAGCGGGGGGATCGGCCAGGGGCCGGTCCCGGTCGCACGCACCGTCGTCACGGGCACAGACGCTAACGGGTGGTGCACACGCGTCGCACACCGGTGGTGCTGGACAATCTCGCCGCCCTGGCCCGGCACCTTCCGCCGGCGCCGTGGATCTGCCCGGGGGCGCGGCTCCACTGATCAGCCGGCCGCGCCACCCGTCTGCCCGGACAGGCCCGCACGCACCTCCCGGGTGACCTGACGTTCGGCGACGAACGACGCGACCGGGACAGTGCCGGCCAGCAGCACCAGCAGGGCCTGCACCGGCTTCCACCGGCAACGCTCGGCGAGGATCAGCGTGCAGACGATGTAGCCCATGTAGAGGAAACCGTGCATCGGACCGATGACCGAGACCAGGGCCGGGTCGTCGAAGAGGTACTTCATCGGCATCGCGACGAACGCCAGCACGATCAGGACGATGCCGGTGATCCAGGCGGCCACCCGATAGTTGCGCAGCGCGGTGTCGATCGACACGTCTGCCTCATTCCTGGACGTCGCGAGCGGCCAACCGGGCCAGCATACGGTTGTACTCGGCGAGCTCCGGATCGTCATCGGCGAGAAGCGGCGTGGCCAGCCGCGGGGAGCGCTGGAACGGGGACGGTTCGGTGCTCTCGGCGACCGGCACGGGTGCCGACACCGACGCGGGTCCGTCCCCACCGCGCAGCTGACGCGCCTCCATGCGGAGCATCCGCCACCACATCACCCCGAAGAACACCGCGAACACCGGCCACTGCAGGCCATAGCCGACGTTGAGCGCGCTCCCCATCGCCGACCCTGCACGCTCCCACTGCCAGACCGCCAGCCACCCGCAGGTGACCATCGCACCGAGGGTCACCAGGTGCCATACGATCCAGCGCGGAGACAACACCAGCTGTCGCACACCGGCCAGGCTACCCCCAGGGTAGCGTCGCCGGTCGTGCCCGACGGCCCTCGCACCTGGCTACGTCCACCGCCCACCACCATCGTCCTGATCGACGACCCGCGGGAACGCCGGCTCGTGGTCACCGAGGTGCTGGTCGTGCTGACCGTGACCCTCGGCCTGTCCGCGCTGCGCAGCGGACTGAGCCTGATCGACGCCGTGCTGGCGCCCGTGCCGCTGGCCGAACAGCAGGTCGCGCTGAACGCTCCGGCAGCCCGGATCGAGCTCGTCGACCTCGCGCAGCAGCTCGCGCGCATGCTGCAGCTCATCGGTTGGGGGGCGCTGGGCGCATATCTGTTGATCCGCGGCGGGTTCGCGATCCGCGCGGTCGGCCTCGACGCCCGGTCCCCCGGCCGCGACCTCCTCGGTGCGGCCGGGCTCGCTGCACTGATCGGCGTACCCGGACTGGGGTTGTACCTGGTGGCGCGCGCGGTCGGTGTCAGCGTGACGATCGCGCCGTCGACCCTCACCGAGACCTGGTGGCAGCTCCCCGTGCTCATCGCCTCGGCGGCGGCGAACGGGTGGGCCGAGGAAATGGTCATGGTCGGGTATCTGATCACGCGGCTGCGTCAGCTCGGGTGGTCGGAGAACTCATCACTCGTCGCCCAGGCGCTGCTGCGCGGGTCCTACCACCTCTACCAGGGACTCGGCGGTTTCGTCGGGAACCTCGTGATGGGGCTGGTGTTCGGCCGCATCTGGCAGCGCACCAACCGGCTGTGGGTGCTCGTCGGCGCGCATACCCTGATCGACGTCGTGGCCTTCGCGGGTTACGCCCTGCTGGCCGGACGGGTGTCCTGGCTACCGTGATCTCTGCTGACCGTGATCTGCTGGACCGCTGAACGGGCACGCTCTCCGGGCGTCAGGCGGCGAGGACCCCGCGAGACAGACTCCTAACGAAGGGTGATCTGTGTGCCGGCGAGTGCGTCACGGGCACGGCGCTCGGCGTCGGTGAGCGGGGCGTCAGTGGCAAGCGCCTCGTCAAGCCGGGTCGCGAAGGCCGCCACCGGTGCCGTCCACTCCTTGGCGTGCAATTCCCGGTCGAGGTCCCACACCGGCACCAGAAGCCCGTGCGCCCGGAACGCCCCGGCGTAGCGGGCGTCCTCGGTGAGCTCGAGCTCCCCGCGGGCATGCAGTCGCGCCAGTGCCGCGAGCAACCGCTCCTCGGGCTCCGGACGCACCCAGCGCAGGTGCGCCTTGGTGCCCGTGTCGACCCAGTACGCGGCCCGGACACCACCGGCCAGCACAGCCTCCGTCGGCATGATCATGGAGTTGGCCCGCTCCAGGGTGGCGACGATCTCCGGGGTGGGCTGCGGGCCGCCGGCCGCCCACCAGCTGAAGTCCTGATGCAGGGTGAGATCGAACTCGGAGTCCGTCTCCAGCAGGTCCTGCAGCCTCTCGCTCAGCCCGGCGCCACCCAGGCCCGGGCCGACGACCGGCAGGGTGGTGCCCGGCTCAGCCTCCTGCGCCCAGCGCAGCGCCCGGGCGAGGTCGGCCGACAGGTCACCGGAGCGGGTCTGCACCTGCATCCCGAGCAGGATCTCCCCGTCGGGACGCACCTGCGCCGCGGACGCCCCGGGCAGCACCGTGGTCAGCGTGACCGGACCGGGCGCGGGCTCGCGCAGCGGTAGCGGCGCAGTGGCCGAGGGCAGGAACTCGCGCATGGCCACCAGGTCGCATTCGGCGGCGAGTCCGGCGAACGGGCGGGTGACGATCACATCGTCACCCGCCCCGTGGCAGGACTTGAAGCGCTTGCCCGACCCGCAGGGGCAGGGACGGCGGGGATTCTCACCGGCGGGTGCAGCTGCGCGGTCGCGTGTCTTCTTGGCCATTGTGCTGAAGACGTTATCGCTGCGATCGCTCAGACCCGCGAGCGGGCGGACTCACGCTCGGCGCCGGCGCCGGTTATCGACCGAACCTCCATCTCGGCGAAGCGGCGGTCGCCGTCGGCGTCGGTGTCGCCGTCGGTGTCATCGTCGGTGTCGGACTCGCCGAGGAAAGTACCGATCACACCGAGCAGGAAGGACAGCGGGATCGAGACGAGACCGGGGTTGGCCAGCGGGAAGAACGCGAAGTCCACGCCCGCGAACATCGATTTGGGCGTCCCGGACACAGCTGGGGAGAAAATGATCAATACCAGGCAGGAGATGATCCCGCCATAGATGCTGAACAGCGCCCCTGCAGTGTTGAACCGCCGCCAGAACAGCGAGTAAAGGATTGTCGGCAGGTTTGCCGACGCGGCGACGGCGAACGCCAGCACGACCAGGAGCGCGACGTTCTGGCCATTGGCCACCAGGGCGCCCAGGATGCCGGCGACACCGATCCCGACGGCAGTGAACCGCGCGACCCGCACCTCGGCATCGGGCGTTGCCCGGCCGCGCTTGATGATGTTGGCATAGACGTCATGGGCGAACGAGGCCGAGGCGGTGATCGTCAACCCGGCCACCACGGCGAGAATCGTGGCGAACGCGACCGCTGAGACCAGGCCGAGCATCAGCTCACCGCCGAGCCGGTAGGCGAGCAGCGGCGCAGCCGAGTTGGACCCACCCGGTGCGGCGGCGATCACGTCGCCGCCGACCAGCGCGGTCGCCCCGTAGCCGACTACGATGATCATCAGATAGAAGATGCCGATCATCCAGATCGCCCACTGCACCGAGCGGCGGGCCTCCTGGGAGTTGGGTACGGTGTAGAACCGCATCAAAATGTGCGGTAGCGCGGCGGTACCGAGCACGAGGGCCAGCGCCAGGGAGATGAAGTCCAGCTTGGTCAGCGACGTCGCTCCGTACTGAAGCCCGGGAGCCAGCAGCCGCTCCCCTGCGGGGCTGTTCTCCACCGCCGCGCCGAGCAGATCAGAGATGTTGAACGCGTAACGACCCACCACCCACGCCGCCAGCACCGCCGTCGCGAGCAGCAACAGTCCGGCCTTGATGATCTGCACGTAGGTGGTGCCCTTCATGCCGCCCACGAGCACGTACACGATCATCAGTACGCCGGCACCGGCGATCACCATGCTCTGACCGAACCGGTCGCTGTTCGGGATGTGCAGCAGCAAGGCGAGCAAGCCACCCGCGCCCACCAACTGGGTGAGCATGTAGAAGAACGAGACGACCAGTGTGGAGACCGCCGCGGCTGCCCGGACCGGACGCTGCCGCATCCGGAACGCCAGGACGTCGCCCATCGTGAACCGGCCGGTGTTCCGCATCAGTTCCGCGACCAGCAGCAGGGCGACCAGCCAGGCCACCAGCGCGCCCACCGAGAAGAGGAAGCCGTCGTAGCCGAACAACGAGATCGCACCGACGATACCGAGGAAGGACGCCGCGGACAGGTAGTCCCCGGCGATGGCCACCCCGTTCTGCGGACCGGTGAAGGAACGACCCCCGGTGTAGTAGTCGGATGCGGTGCGGTTGGTCCGTCCCGCCCGGAACACGAAGATGAGGGTGAGCACCACGAACAGGCTGAAGATCGTAATGTTGACGGTAGGGCTACCGACCTCCGATGTGCCCACTGCGCCCGCCTGAGCGAGATAGACCGTCACCGTTGACTCCTCGAGCAGAAGAATGCGGAGACCAACCCGGTGGTAGGGCCCCGTGCGCATCCAGCCCAACGAGACGACCCGACGGAGGTCACTCGATCGTTGCGGCGAGCAGCCGAACCCCTACCCCGCAGATGACCCTGCCGACGCCGACCATCTGGCCGGTTCCTACCCACCCACCCGCACGACCAGCCGGCGGCGGCCCCCCGCCGGCACCGGCCCCAACAGCCGGGTGAGGCGCATGACCACGACCGCCGACACGCCGGCGGTGATGGCCGCCAGCAGATCGAGCACCGCATGGAGCACTACGCCGTCGGCCAAGGCCTGCACTCCTGTCCGCAGGGACCAGAGCAGCACGACCACAGCCAGGATCACTCCCGCGACCCACAGCACCCACCAGATCACCAGCAGCCGCGACGGCCGCGGACGCAGCGACGGTGGCCGAGCGAGCGCGGTATGCTCGATCTCGGCCAACACCGAGCCGGGCACCGTGAGGTTGAGGCCGGGCACGAGCCACCCCAGCACGATGACGCGACCCGAGCGGGATGGCCGCAACCCGGCGCGGTCGGCCGCCGCTCGGGTTGCCCGAATCGTCCATACCACGAGCAGACCACCGGCCAGCAGCGCGAGGATCAGCGCGATCGCACCGGCCGAGGCCAGCAGCGCGTCAGAGGCGGCGACCGCTTGGGACGAGAGCGCACCTTCGCGACTGGCGAGCAGCAGGACGTAGCGCCACACCTCGGCGCCCGTTGCCACCACGGCGACCACCGCGGTGGCCCAGAGCAGGGGAACGACCGTGCCGACGAGCGACCGTGCCGCCCGCAGCTGGTCGACCGGAGGTTTCACCTCGTCCGCCGCGGGAGGCACCCAGGGACGCGCCGGGAATCCCCAACGCGGCGGCACCCGGTAGCACGGCGACCCGGTGTAGCGCATGCGCGGGCGGGGGGGTGGTTTCGGTGGGGTTGCCGTGGGCGGTGGCTCTGCCGTCCACCGCAACGCACCCCGGTAGCCGGCGGGTGGGTGGGACACGGCTAGATGATCGACGGGGTGACCTGGCCGTCGGCCACCACCGCGCGACCCCGACCGGCCCAGTCCTGCATCCCGCCCTCGACGTTCACCGCGGGATAACCCTGAGCGGTGAGGTAGTCCACCACCCGAGCTGATCGTGCTCCCGACCGACACACCACGTACAGCGGGTTGGCGTGCGGGACCTCGGCGATCCGGGCCGTGAGCTCCGACATCGGCACGTGCCGGGCGCCGGGCGCGTGACCCGCCGTCCACTCGTCGATCTCACGGACGTCGAGCAGGACAGCGTCAGCGGGCAGTTCGGCCACCGCAACGGAGGGCACCGCATTCATACCCCGCATCCTGCCACGCGTCCCCAGGTCGGTGGGACGGCGACCGGAGGTGGGACCGCGACAGCGGCTGGGACGGCAACGGTCGGCACGACCACGACGGCCCGTGCTGACGGATACGATCAGCGGTTGCTCAGTGCGAGATCGCCTTCTCCGAACCGGCCCCGGTCAGCGATCGGACCTCCATCTCGGCGAACTTCGCCTCGTCCACCGGGTGCCGGCCCCCGTAGAAGGTGCCGACCACGCCGAGCAGGAACGACAGCGGGATCGAGACGATGCCCGGGTTGGCGTACGGCCAGATCACGAAATCGACATCCGTGAGGATCCTACTCGTCGGACCCGAGACCACCGGCGAGAAGATGATCAGCAGCACGCAGCTGACGAGACCGCCGTAGATGCTCCACAGCGCGCCCGTCGTGTTGAACCTCTTCCAGAACAGCGAGTACAGGATCGTCGGCAGGTTGGCCGACGCCGCCACGGCGAACGCCAGGGCGACCAGGAACGCGATGTTGATCCCGTTGACCAGGACGCCGCCGCCGATGGCCAGTACGCCGACCACCAGCGCGGTGATCCGGGCGACCCGCACCTCGCCGTCCGGCGACACTTCACCCTTCTTGATCACGTTGGCGTAGACGTCGTGCGCGAATGACGCGGACGCGGTGATCGTCAGACCGGCGACGACCGCGAGGATGGTCGCGAAGGCGACCGCCGAGATGAGACCCAGCAGGAGCTCGCCGCCGAGCTCGTAGGCCAGCAGTGGCGCCGCGGAGTTAGGCCCGCCGGGAGCAGCGGCGATCGTCGCGGGCCCGACCAGCGCGGCGGCCCCGTAGCCCAGGACGAGCGTGAAGAGGTAGAACAGCCCGATCAACCAGATCGCCCACACCACCGAGCGGCGCGCCTCCTTGGCCGTCGGCACGGTGTAGAAGCGCATGAGGATGTGTGGCAGGCCGGCGGTGCCGAGCACCAGGGCCAGGCTGAGCGAGATGAAGTCGATCGGGTCGGTGTACTGGAGACCCGGGTTGAGCAGCGCATCGCCGCGTTCGGGGCTGTTGGCCACGGCGTCGCCGAGCAGCGCGGACAGGTTGAACCCGACGATGCCCAGAACCCACGCCGTCATCACCGCGGCGGCGAGGATGAGCAGCACCGCCTTGATGATCTGCACGTAGGTGGTGCCCTTCATCCCGCCCAGCAGCACGTAGACGATCATCAGGATACCCACCGCGGCGATGACGACGCTCTGCCCGAGGACGTTCTCGTTCGGAATCTGCAGCAGCAGGGCGATCAGACCGCCGGCACCGGCCATCTGGGCCAGCAGGTAGAAGAACGAGACCGCGAGCGTGGAGGTGGCCGCGGCGGCACGGACGGGACGCTGGCGCATCCGGAACGCCAGCACGTCCCCCATCGTGAACTTGCCGGTGTTGCGCATCAGCTCCGCGACGAGCAGCAGCGCGACCAGCCAGGCCACGAGGAACCCGATCGAGTAGAGGAAACCGTCGTAGCCGTTGAGCGCGATCGCACCGGCAATGCCCAGGAATGACGCCGCCGACAGGTAGTCACCGGCGATGGCCACGCCGTTCTGCTGGCCGGTGAAGGAACGACCGGCGGCGTAGTAGTCAGATGCCGTCCTGTTCGTCCGACTCGCCCGGTAGACAAAGATCAATGTCAAGATCACGAACGCCGAGAAGATGCCGACGTTCAGCCCGACACTTCCCACCTGCGTCGATTCCTGGGCAAGATTCATCTCGCATCCTCGACCCGCTTGCGCAACCGCTCGGCAGCCGGATCGAGGTAGTTGTTCGCATAGCGCACGTAAACCATAGTGATCACAAACGTGCTGACGAACTGCAACAGGCCGATGATCAGGCCCACATTGATGTTGCCGACGACTTTGATCGCCATGAACTCAGGCGCGTACGAGGCCAGTAGCACGTAGATCAGGTACCAGGTCAGGAACACCGCGCTCATCGGGAAGATGAACCGGCGCAACCTGGATCGAAGATCGACGAAATCCGGGCTGCTCTGCACCTCTTCGTAGACGGTTCTCGTCGATCGTTCACCCGTGGTGCTCACGGTGCCTCCCCCATCGGTCGTGATCCCCTCGGCACTATGTCGTCTGACGCGTGTCTCTCGAACGCGTGTCGTCGAACACCGTGTCGTCGAACACACTGTGCCATGGTGACGTGCCAATCGGGTACCCAACGAAGCGAACTATAGATGGGCAACTTCCACCACGGGGGATACTTCGAAAGAGTGAATACAGCGTCATCGAGTGACTGACGGTGAGGTGCTATCACGGGCTGACCCCATCACGTTCGACGCCGCCCGATCCGCTCGGTGAGGCGATCGGAGCTCAGGCCGAGCCCGTCGGGGGCGTGCAGCCGCAGCATTATTTTGTCCACATCGGCCGGCCGACGCCGCGCCGTCAGCAGACTCACCGCGACCATCGTCAGGAAGGCCGCCGGGACACTGAGGATCGCGGGACGGTACAGGAGTACCCCGACCCAGCCCTCCCCACCCAGCCCGGCGAACTTCGCGGTCACCGCCCCCGCCGACAGCACACCACCCAGGACAACCCCGGCGATCGCACCGTGGTCGGTCAGGCCCCGCCACCAGATGCCGAGCACCAGGAGTGGACAGAACGTCGAGGCTGCCACAGCGAAGGCCAACGCGACAGCCTCGGAGAAGTCGAGCCGGGGAACCCCGAGCGCAAGGGCCAGCGGCACCGCCCCGGCCAGCACCGCCGAGAGCTGGAACTCGCGTACCCGCGTCCGGCGCAGCACGTCGGTGCACAACACCCCGGCGATGCTCATGACCAGTCCCGACGACGTCGACAGGAACGCGGCCCACGCCCCGGCAGCCACCAGGGCGCCGAGTATCGCCCCCAGCCACCCGCTGCCGAGCACGGCCGCGGGCAGCAGCAGCACCGCCGCGTCGGTATCCCCGCTGACGAGCAACTGGGGGGTGTACAGCCGGGACAGCACCCCGAGGAGGACCACCAACAGGTAGAAGCCGCCGAGCAGGCCGAGTACGACGACCGCACTGCGACGCGCACCCCGGCCGTCGGCGTTGGTGTAGAAGCGCACGAGGACGTGCGGCAGACCCATCGTGCCGAGGAACGTCGCAATGATCAGCGAGTAGGTGGCCAACAACCCGAATCTGTGCGTGTCGGGAAGCGGAGTCAGCCAGCCGGCGTCGGAGGTCGGGGCCCCGGCGACCACCGGAATGGGCGTGCCTTGATCGAAAACCAGCGTGGCCCCATCCATCACGGTGTGCCGGCCGGCGTCCCACCGCAGCCGGCCGTCGACGATCTGCCCGTCGACCTCGCCGGTGGCGGTGAACACAACCGGCTCCGCGACATCGAGCAATACATTGGTTCGAATCTCGACGATGACCCGGTCCGGGAACCGCAGCGGCGCCGGCCGGTCGAAGGTGCGGTCACCGCTCAGGAAGAACATCAGCACGACGACCGCCGGCACAGCCAGGGCCGTGAGCTTGAGCCAGTACTGGAACACCTGCACGAATGTGACCGAACGCATTCCGCCGAGCACCACCGTGGCCACGACGCCCACAGCGGCTGTCACCACCCCCACCCAGACCGGCAGGCTGGTGACCGTGGCCAGCGTCAGTCCCGCGCCCTGAAGCTGGGGCAGCAGGTACAGCACACCGATGACCAGCACGAACGCGGTGGACACCTGCCGCAGCCGCTTCGAGCTCAGCCGGGCCTCCGCGAAGTCGGGCACCGTGTATGCCCCGGAGCGGCGCAGCGGGGCGGCTACGAACAACACCAGTGCCAGGTAGCCCGCGGTGAATCCGACCGGGTACCACAGCGCGTCGGCCCCGTCGCGCAGGATGAGCCCGGCGACCCCGAGGAAGGACGCCGCGGACAGATACTCACCGGAGATCGCTCCGGCGTTCGTCGCCGGACCGATGGTTCGGGAAGCGACCAGAAAATCGGAGGTGCTGCGAGCCCGCCGAGCACGTGACCCGATGACGGTGCTGGCGACCGCGACAAGAGCCATCGCGATCAGGGCCGACACGGACGAGATCGTCACGAGGAAATTCTCATCTTCTGCGGTCCCGCCGCCATCTGACCACCCGATCGGGTTGGGCGTTCATTCGACGCTTCGATTCAATCGGTTCGGGCTGAGCCCCAGCCGCTCGGGAGCATGCAACCGCAGCATCGCGGCGTCGACGTCGGCGGGTACCTGTTCCCAGGAGATCCTGCTGACCAGGATCATCGTGAGGAACGCGGCCGGCACGGTGACCGCGGCCGGCCGGTAGAGCAGCACACCCATCCAGCCGCCTGGTAGCACGAACAGGGTGGCGACCACCGCGCACACCGAGAGCCCGCCGCCTACGAGCACGCCCGCGATGGCGCCCCACGCCGTCAGACCCCGCCACCAGATGCCCAGCACCAGCAGCGGACAGAACGTCGACGCCGCCACCGCGAACACGAAGGGCACCGTCAACGCGATGTCCAGCCGCGGGACCAGAATCGCCGGGACCAGCGGCACGGCTCCGGCCAGCACCGCGGCGAACCGGAAGTCCCGCCACCGCCCGCGCAGCACATCGGTGAACAGCACCCCGGCCAGGCTCACCACCAGCCCAGCCGAGGTCGCCAAGATCGCCGCCGCCGCACCGGCAGCGACCAGGCCGCCGAGCAGCCACGCCGCCCAGCCCGCGCCCAGTGCAGCCACCGGCAGCAGGAGGACCGCCGCATCGGTCTGGTCGCCGACCAGCAACTGCGGGGTATAGAGCCGCGACAGGAACCCGATCAGCGAGACCAGCATGTAGAAGCTGCCGATCATGGCCAGCACGAAGACCGCGGTGCGGCGGGCCGCCCGACCGTCCGGGTTGGTGTAGAAGCGCGCGAGCACGTGCGGTAGGCCCATCACACCCAGAACCGCAGCGATGATGATCGAGTAGATCTCGAGCAATTGAGAGGGTTTGTCCCCCGAGAGCGGCTCCAGCCAGTCCCGATCGGTCGTGGGCGACCCCGCGACCGCGGGCACCGGACTGCCGGCGGTGAACTCCAGGCTGCTGTCGGCGAGCACCGTGTGCCTACCCGGCGACCAGGTGATCGACCCGTCGACGAGCTCACCATCGAGCTCGCCCTCGGCGGTGAGCCGAACCGGTTCGGCGACCTCCAGCACCACGTCGGTACGCACCTCCACCGTCGTGTCGACGGGAAACTGCGGGGCCACCGGACGGTCGAACGTGCGTACCGGCGCGTTGTCAGAGAAGAACAGGCCGAGCACGATGATCGCGGGCACGGCCAGCGCGGTAAGCTTGAGCCAGTACTGGAACGCCTGGACGAACGTGATCGACCGCATCCCGCCGCCGACCACGGTCACGATCACGACGACCCCGGAGGCGGCCACCCCGATCCAGGCGGGCAACGGGGTGAGCGTGGTGAGCACGAATCCGGCGCTCTGCAGCTGGGGCAACAGGTAGATCCAGCCGATCAGCAGCATGAACAGGGTGCACACCCCGCGCAGCTGTTGCGAGCCCAGCCGGACCTCCGCGAAGTCGGGCACCGTGTAGGCGCCGGAACGGCGCAGCGGCGCGGCCACGAAGAGCATCAGCGCGAGGAAACCCGCGAGCGACGCGACCGGGAACCAGAGCGCGTCCACGCCATCGCTGAGGATGAACGCGGCGAGACCCAGGAACGACGCCGCGGACAGGTACTCCCCGGAGATCGCACTGGCGTTGGTCACCGGCCCCACGGTGCGGGAGGCGACCAGGAAGTCCGAGGTGCTGCGCGACATGCGCCCGCCGAACGAGCCGATGACCACCGATACCACCGCCACGAGCACGATCGCGACCAGCGCAGGTGCGCTCAAGGAGCTAGCCCCGGACGTATTCAACGAAGTTCTGCTCGACCCGCTCGGCGGTGCGGGTGTGCCACCAGCCGAGGCCGAACAGGAACGGGTATACCAGCACCCCGAGCAGCAGCCACGGCAGCCGCAGGCCGAACACCTCGGTCCGGCCGATGGCCGGAAACAAGGCGAACAGCACGGGCAGCAGACCGAGAGTGGCCCCCGCCACGACAGCGAAGCGAAGCGCGACGGCCAGCTGAGAGCCGATCAGGTTGTTGCGGAGCAACTCGCCGACGCCATCGCTTTCCTGAACGACCTCGACCGTGCGCACGGTGCGCGCGGTCCGGTTGCGCTCCGACAGCACCACCCGTACCCGTTCGGGTGCGCCATCAGACCCGTCAGTATTCGGCTCGCCGTCCGACGGGCGGTCGGGCCGGCGCGGCTCGGACCCGTCCGTGGGCGGGTACCAGGCCGGCTGATCAGGGGTGGCCGGGCGGAAGACAATCGGTCGAACCGGAGCTGGGCCCGGCGGACCGACGTGGATACGTGGTGAAGACGTCCCGTCCACCCCATCCCGGACCGACCCGGCCGGCAGCGCGGTCAGCCGGGTGGTGGGCGGACCTGAGTCGGACCCGGCCACTTCGGAGATCCCCGCACCTTGAGAGGATCTCGCCAGTTCAGAGGTCTCCGCCAGGTCAGAGCGCTCCGCCACTTCGGGGCGAGCATGCCGTCCACCCGATCCCAACCCCTTCGCCGCGACCCGACGCTGGATCTCCTGCCGCAGCCAGAGCGGGTTGGGGTCATCGGTCTCGTCCGCCTGCCTGCGGTGCTCGGCCTTCTTGCCGTGCTCGGCGCCCGAACCATCGTCGTGCCCGGACGACACCGACGGCCGAGCACCGTCGGTGTGGGTGGTCACCGCTGGCTCCACGCCTGCTTCGTCGCCCTGACAAGGCGGTCCTTCAGCTCGCGGGTGTGCCGGCGGCTGACCGGGAGTTCGGCGCAGTCGGGCCCGTGACCGACCCGCACGACATAGCCGGAGCCAGACAGACGTAACTCGGTGACCAGGGGCAGCGACACCAGGAAGGAGCGGTGGATGCGGACGAAGCCAGCCTCTCGCCAACGATCCTCGAGGACCGAGAGCGGGATGCGGACCAGGTGGCTACCCTCCTGGGTGTGCAGCCGGGCGTAGTCACCCTGGGCCTCGACGTAGCGCACGGCCGAACGCGGGACCAGCTTGGTGGTGCCGGCCAGCTCGACGGGGATCACTTCGTCCTCGTTGCTCTCCTCACGAACCGGCTCCACGGCAGCGGCGGCCCGCAGGGCGAGGATGCGGTCGAGCGAGGCCGCGAGGCGCTCGGCGCGTAACGGCTTGAGCAGGTAGTCGACCGCGCCCACCTCGTAGGCATCGACTGCGCGGTCGTCGTGGGCGGTCACGAACACCACCGACGGCCGCACCGCCATTGAGGAGAACACCTTGGCCAGCTCGAGGCCGTCCAGACCCGGCATCCGGATGTCGAGGAAGACCACCTCGATATCGGTGCGTTCGACGACGCGAGTGCCGGTCATCGGGTTGACCATCGTCAGGATGCCGCTCTGCTGACCGGCCGAACCCGCATCGCGGACACCTTGTCGGCTGTTGAGGATGCGCAGCGCGTCGGTGGCATCGGAGGCCCTGAGCACGAGGCCGACGCGGCGGTCGTCCTTCAGGAGGTGGGCCAATTCTTCGAGAGCCGGCTCCTCGTCGTCCACCGCAAGCACGATCAGGCCACCGGAGCTGTCGTTACTGTCCACGATCTCCTCATCCTGCTGTCCGCTGCGCCTGTCGGAGCCGAACGATCACGAGCCCCGACGACCATGGTGACGGTCAGACCGCGTGAGTGCCAGATCTCAGCACCAATCGGTTCGCCAGTTCACAATGAGTTACAGACCGTACCGCGCCCAGGTTGCGCGGATCTCGGCCGCCTGGGCGATCCCGAGCAGGCCGTCGATCGCGGTGGCGCCGGCCGCGGGTGCGGAACCCAGACCGAGCCTGGCGAGTAGCGGCTTGCGACCCTCGACGGCCACCAGTTCGGCGTCCGGGTAACGCTCAGTGAGTACGCTGCGGGCGGTGCCCAGGCCGTCGACCAGACCCAGCTCGACCGCGCGGCTCCCGGTCCAGATCTCACCGGTGAACAGGTCCGCGTCAGCCCGCAATCGGTCCCCCCGGCGGGCCCGGACCCACTGCTGGAACATCTCGTGCAACTGATCCTGCAGTCCGCGTAACCAGACGACGTCCTCCGGCTTCTCCGGCAGGAACGGGTCGAGCCGGGACTTCGAGTCGCCGGCCGTGTAGAGCCTGCGCTCCACCCCGATGCGCTGCAGAAGCCCCTCCAGCCCGAAACCTTGGCTGATCACCCCGATCGAGCCGACGATCGACGTCGGGTGGGCAAAGATCTCGTCCGCGGCGCAGGCGAGCCAGTACCCACCGGACGCGACGACATCCTCGCAGAAGGCCAGCACCGGCACCTCCCGCTCCGCGGCCAGTCCGCGGATACGGTCGGCGACGAGGGCGGACTGGGTGGGCGAACCCCCCGGCGAGTTCACCAGCAGCGCCACGGCGGTCAGCCGCTCGGACGCGAACGCCCGCTCGAGCACCTTGTCAATGGTTGCGGCGTTGATCACCGCTCTGGGCATCGGCCCGGCGGTCGGAGTGATCACTCCGTGCAACCGGACCAGGGAGACCACGGTACGGTCGGCGCGGTCGCCGAGCCGCCCGGGCAACCTCGATACCAGCCGTTCGGGAAGCCGTAGAGCATCCATCCCACCACGCTACGCGGGCACCGGGGCGGCCCGCCGTCCGCCGTCCAGGACCGCCGATCATGGGCGGATGGTCGTTAGTTGATCTCCGACCGCGACCGCCTGCCCTGTGCGGCGGCGCCGACGGGCAGGGGCAGGGGCAGGGGCAGGGGCAGGGGCAGGGGCAGGGGCAGGGGCAGGGGCAGGGGCAGGGGCAGGGGCGGTCAGATGCGGATACCCGCCCGGAACTTCGGGATCCGCAGGGTGATCCTCATGCCGGCACCGATGGCCGTGTCCACGGCGAGGCCGAAATCGGCGCCGAACGCCGAGCGCATCCGGTCGTCGACGTTGCCGAGGCCGACGTGCGCGCCGGACAGGTGCGCATCGGCGAGATCCTCCTTGAGCCGGGCCGGATCCATCCCGACACCGTCGTCCTCGACGACGATCACACACTCGGACCCGGCGTTCTCCGCGGTGATGGTGATCGTGCCACCGTTCGGCTTGCTCCCCAGACCGTGCCGCACCGCATTCTCGATCAGCGGCTGCAGCGCGAGGAACGGCAGCACTACCTGCAGCACCTCGGGCGCGATCCGCAGCTTGACGTCGAGCCGGTCGCTGAAGCGCGCCTTCTCCAGTGCGATGTAACGCTCGATGTTGGCCAGCTCATCCTTGAGCGTCGTAAACTCCCCCGCGGTGCGAAACGAGTAGCGGGTGAAGTCGGCGAAGTCCATGAGCAGCTCGCGAGCCCGAGCCGGGTCGGTGCGGATGAACATGGAGATCGTGGTGAGGGCGTTGTAGATGAAGTGTGGCGAGATCTGCGCCCGCAGCGCCCGGACCTCGGCCCGCTGCAGCCGTGCGCGGGACTCATCGAGCTCGGCCAGCTCCAGCTGGCTGGAGATGTAGCGGGCGACCTCGCCGGTGGCGCGCAGCAGTACCGGACCGGGCGGTTGCTCCGCGACCGCGGCCAGTGTGCCGACGATCGCGCCTTCGATCTCCAGCGGCACCACGACGATTCCCCGCACCTCGCAGCTCGGGTATTCGCAGACGAGGTTGGCGCGCGTGGCCACCTGCTGACGACCGGTGGTCACCACGTCCTGGGCGAGCGACCGAACGTCAGGGTCGTGCTGCTCTGCGTCGCCGTCCCAGCCGAGGATCTGACCCTCCTTGTCGGTCATCGCCAGTGCGCATGTCTCCAGCAACGTGCGCAGGTACGGCAAGGCGAACTGGGCGGAGGTCCGGGACAGGCCCTCCCGCAGCACCGGGGCAGCCAGCGCGACCGTGTGCAGCGTGCCGAAGGTGGCCTTCTCCAACGGGGTGGCGAAGGTGTTGCGCCGAGTCCGGACCAGGATCACCCCGACGACCGCGACGATCGCCACCAGCAGCCCGACCACCAGCAGCAGCAGAGCCGTCGACAGACCGAGGAACTCCCCCACAAATCCTCCTTGGCTCACCTGCCGCGTATCGCCTGAGTATTACCTGACCAACCGGGACAGCCTCCGGTCGGCGAGCGGCCATCCGTCGGTCTGGCAGCGCGGACAGTACTGGAACGACCGGTTGGCGAAAGAGACCTCCCGCACGGTGTCCCCGCATACCGGGCACGGGAGCCCGGTACGTGCGTGCACCCGCATCCCCGACCGCTTCTCCCCCTTGAGCTCCGCAGCCTTGTGTCCGACGGACCGGGCAACGGCGTCGGTGAGCACGGACCGTACCGCGACATGCAGGCCGTCGACCTGCTCAGGGCGCAGCCGCCCGGCCACCGCGTACGGCGACAGTTGGGCAGTATGCAGGATCTCGTCACTGTAGGCGTTGCCGACACCGGCCATCACCTGCTGGTCAACCAGGAGCGTCTTGATCCGCTCGGTACGCCCGGTGAGCAGTACCCCGAACTCGTCGCGGGACAGCTGGAGCGCGTCGGGGCCGAGCCGGGCGATCCCCGGGACCTCCTGCGGATCGCGGACCAGGTACACCGACAGGCGTTTCTGGGTGCCGGCTTCGGTGAGGTCGAAACCGGGACCGCCGACGGTGTCGAGATGCACACGCAGCTCCAGTGGCCCGCGGCCGGGTTTGGGCGGCGCCGTACCTGCGGTGTCGTGCCACCGCAGCCAGCCGGCGCGGGACAGGTGTGCGATCAGATGCAGCCCGTCGTCCGCCCGGTCGAGAAACTCGACGGCAAGGAACTTCCCGTATCGCTCGGCTCCGGTGACCACCCGGCCGGCGAGCGCGGAGACAGGCGGGTCGACGGTCTTGAGCGCACTCATGCTCGCCACGTCGACCCGTGCGACCGGCCGGTACCGGGCGTGCTCGCGCAGGTGGTGGACCAGGGCCTCGACCTCGGGCAGCTCGGGCACGTTCGAACCTAGCTGACCGGCTGCAGGGGGCTGTCGGAGTGCCCCGGCGTGCCCTGGGTCTCCAGCCGGCGCTTCATGATCCGCATCTCCTCGCGGGACTTCGCCTCCCCGCGGACGAGGCCTGTCCACCGCTCAGCAGGCTGGTCGTAGCCACCGACCGTCTCGGCCACGACCGTCCAGGAGCGCCGCAGGATCCAGCGAATCGGAAAGAACACCACGATGATGAAGAGGACCAGCCAGTAGAACCACGGGATGTGCACCTCGGCCGGCTTCCAGATGATGAGGACCACCCAGAACACGAACAGGGCCGACAGGACCAGCCCCGCCGCGCCCCGGCCGCCGTCGACGTCGTGCTCGAAGTCCTCGCCGGTGGCAGGCACCGACCATTCGATGTTGCGACGCATTGACCACTCGCGCCGATAGAGATCGAAAACCTTCCTAGCCATCATTCCCGCCGTGGTGAGGTGGGCCGCCCGATCGGACCGCTGTCGGCACCCACTTTGGCACACCCGGGCCCGAACCGGGCGGCACCGAACGGTGGACGGCGCAGCTATCGGCCAGGGCAGGCGGGCGGGGCGGCCGAGCGCTCCGGGGCGGCCGGCGTGAGCAGGTAGGTGACGACGAGCTCAGCGTCCTGCCCGGCATCGTTGCGGGCCAGGTGCGCGGTGTTACCGGGGATGAATACCGCGTCACCCGCGGCGTACTCGGCCGCTGCGCAGTCCGGACCCCGGAGCAGCGTGATCGCACCCGCCTTCACGATCGACATCTCGGGACCCGGATGTTGGTGCCAGCCGGTGCTGCCCCCGGGCGGCACGATGACGGTGCGCACCGAGAACGTGGCCGGTCGCGGGTTGCGGATCGTCACCCCGCCCTCGATGAGGCCGGAGCCGACGAGCACCGGCCCGGCGGGCGGTGGCGGGCGGGACGGTGCGGGCACGGCGGCGGGTGGCGGGGCGGCCGGTGGTGAGCCCAGCTCCCCGGGCTGCGCACATCCTGCCAGGAGGGCGGCCGCGGCCACCGCCGTCGCAATCAGCCATTTCGTGCAGTTCGTCCGGGTCACGATGCCTCCTCGCGGTCCAGTGCGCCGGAGGGTAATGCGAACGGTCGGGGCCGGCGCAGCGGGAGGCTCATGGACTCGGTTGATGACGTTCGACGTCGGGTGCCGCGGCTCATAGTTCAGAAGATCGACACGGCTGGCTACCGCCGGGCTGCATGCACATCGGATGGCAGCGAAGTACGGTCGCGCGATCCGGCGGTGGCGCTCCAGCCCCCGTCACGCTCCATGCCGGACGCGAAGGCAAGCTGGATCCGTGTCCGAAGAACTGAGCCAGCGCCCGGGCCCGTGCCGCCGGGTCGCCCGTGAGCAGCTGGTGATCGAGGCGTTCGTCGGGGTTGGCCGACACGCTCGTCGACGGCTACGACGTCGTCGAACTGCTGAACCGGCTGGTGCGACACTGCGTCGACCTGCTGATCGCCGACGCAGCCGGGATCCTGCTCGCCGACCCGCAGCGCAACCTGCAGGTCGTGACCGCCTCCACCGAGGAGATCGAGACGATCGAGCTGCTCCAACTGCAGACCGACCAGGGCCCGTGCGTGGAGTGCTTCACCAGCGGTATGCCGGTCAGCGTCGCCGACCTGGCCGACGCGAGCGACCGATGGCCCACCTTCGTCGCGGTCATGGCGGGCCTCGGAACGTACCGCTCGATGCACGCGCTGCCCCTGCGGCTACGCGGGGAGACCGTCGGTGCACTGATACCTGTTCCACCGGCAGTCGAGGGCGCTACCCGAGGCCGACATCCTGCTGGCGCAGGCGCTGGCCGATGTGGCGACGATCGGCATCCTGCAGGAACGGACGATCCGACGCAGTGTGGTGTTCAGCGAGCAACTCCAGGCTGCGCTCGATACCCGCGTCATCATCGAGCAGGCCAAGGGTGTGCTCGCCCAGCACGGAAACCTCACGATCGACGCGGACAGTGAATGAAGTCGATCAGTGACGGATCGATGCGGTCAAGGTGGTCATCTCTAGATCGAACAAGCCACGATCCGCCCCGCTTGTGGTTCCGGGATCGGACTCGTCCCTTGTATCACGCAACTCGGCCAGATAGGTAGCGAGCTCGGCGCGGGTTCGGACCGCAACAGCGCCACGCTCGAGCAGTATGCGGTTGCCGACCGACATCCCGGCGGACTGCATCGCCCAGACGCTACGGCCTAGATCGAGAGCCCGTGAGCCAGCGGCCAAAGTGCCGCCCTTATCCCCGGCCTCCACGACGATGAGAGCCATACTCAACCCGATGATCACCGAGTTACGCGCCATGGCGCCACCGACCGTCCATGACTGCGTCGGCGCGAACTGAGAGACGACCAGCGTGCGCTGCTCGTTCCACACCGCGTCGATCCCGTCTCGCCGCACCCGAAAGTGATCAATCCCCTCCGGAAGCACGATGATGGTCTCGCCACCCGCTCGTAGGCTGGCGACGTGCGTGGCCATGTCCACACCACGTGCGTAGCCCGACATGGATGTGATCCCCTGACCAGCGGCGATCTCGCCACAAGCGGCAGCAATGCGGAGTCCTTGATCACTGACGTTCCGCGACCCGCACACTCCGACCGCCGGATGCTCCAGCAAGTCCACCTGGCCCGAGCAGAACAGCGCGACGGGCGAGCCGGCCAGGCCGTCGAGCCTCTTCGGATAGGCGCCTACTCCGCGCACGAGGGCACCGACACCACGTCGATCAAGCTCTCGGGCCTGATGCTGAATCGCCAGTTGTTGATCGCGGTCAAGGCTGTCGAACAAGGCACCGAGAACTGCCGGGCCATCACGGTGGACCCGATTGGCCAACCCGCGCCTCGCCCCCGTTCGGGTGGCGGCCAGCGCCAGCTGCAGCCTGGTCACACCGTCCATGATGGGCGACACCTCCCTGAACACCATTGCGAACACATGTTCGATATAATCCTCTTGACGTCGCCGGATGGCAACCACCGCACAACTTATGGGCGTGGCGATTCGTCTGCCGGTACGAGCACATCGTGGGACTATGAAGCGTCACGAGGGCTCGACGGAGAGTTACCATGTCCCAGGACCACCAATCGCGCCCGTTTCGTCGGGACAGCCGGGGCAATCGGTTGGAGGCGTGGCAGGTGACGGACCACGCCAGTGGCCATCATCTGTGGCTACGTGGCACGGACGAGATGGCCAACCAGCTCACACGCGTCGCGCCGGAGTACCGGGATGTACCAGTACCCAGACCGGAGCTGGTGCGCTGGACGCACGCCCTCCACTCGTCGCAGACACTACGTACCGAGACCACGAGGCTACTGACCCTCTTTTCCGAGGTCATCACGCTTCCCGCGCTGTCTCACCTGGCCGGGGCGATCGCCCTGGATTGGTACAAACAGCCATTGTACGACATCGACTCGCGCGAATGGCCCAACACCGAGGTCGGTGAGCTTATCAGCCGAGGAAAGTACAAGTACGAGTTCGATCCGCAGCCACAGGCGCAGGTCGGACGAGACGTCGTAGGCCGCATGTGTCGCGCCATAGTCAGCCACCCCGGGCTCCGCGCAGCTGACGTGGTCTTGAACGTTCCGGGGCACGACTCGAGCCAGGTATCCTTCGGCGGCCGGATGGCGGCGACTGTGGCAAGGGACACCCGGAAACCCCACGTCAGAGTCCGGGCGAAGGACTCGTTCAGGCCCTCGGCCAAGTCCGCTGAGCCCGAGCAGCGGGCCGAGGCGGTTCGCGGTCAGTTCTCGGTAAGCCAGTCACTGGACGGCATGACCGCGCTGATCGCCGATGACATATTCCGCTCCGGCGAGAGCATGCGGGAGGTGGCCCGGGCCGCCGCGGCCGCCGGCGCGAACATCGTCTACGGAATATGCGCGGTACGGACTATGCGCGGCTAGCCGCTGGGAACGACCAGTCGTCGTCCTCGGGTCTCGGGAGCCCCGCCGGCCAGGTCAGCTGAATGAGCTCCGCCGCGTCCACAGCCACTCGATCGACCAGAGCACGGTCTGTCCAGGCTCCGGCCACCAACAGTTTCCGCAGTCGCTGGGCGACCTCGCGGGTCGACAGCTCGCCGACCTGGTCGCCCCGCGCGGAGTCCAGCCGTTCGGCGGCCGACTCGATGACCTTCGCCCAGCCGAGCTCCAAGGTCGCGCACCGACGAAAGGTCTCGACCACCCCGCGAACTTCGCTGACGGTCGCGACGATCGGTGCCAGGTCACCCATGGTGGAGCCCCCTCGGTCGATCGTGTGCGAGCCAGCGTTATCCAGCGTTATCAAGGCCCAACGAGGCATGCCGTCGAAGGATGCCGGCGGTGGGCGACACGCTCCTCGATCAGCAAGATCGCGGCTTGGGTTCTCCGCTTCAGCTCTCGGCCGGAGTCGGCTCCACGCCGGTACCCATGGGGCAGGACACCCCCGTGCCACCCAGCCCGCAGTACCCGTTGATATTGCGTGCGAGGTACTGCTGGTGGTAGTCCTCCGCGTAGTAGAACGCCCCCAATGGGGCGATCTCGGTGGTGACCTCGCCATAGCCCGCGGCGCGCAGCGCGTCCCCGAAGGTCTTCGCGGTGGCCTCGGCAGCCTCGCGCTGGGCGTCGTCGACGTAGTAGATCGCCGATCGGTACTGGCTGCCCCGGTCGTTGCCCTGGCGCATACCCTGGGTGGGGTCGTGGCCCTCCCAGAAGATCTTCAGCGGGGTCTCGTAGCTCACCTGTGCCGGGTCGAAGACGACGAGCACGGCCTCGGTGTGCCCGGTGAGGCCGGAGCAGGTCTCCTCGTAGGTCGGGTTCTCGGTGAACCCACCCGCATAGCCCACCGCGGTGGAGTAGACCCCCGGCGTCTGCCAGAAGATGCGCTCGGCACCCCAGAAGCAACCCATCCCGAACACGGCCGTCTGCAACCCCTCGGGGAACGGTGGCTGGATACGGTGGCCCGAGACGACGTGCTCGGCCGGCACGCGCAGCGGCGTCGTGG
>JBOHEO010000007.1:0-57590 GCA_050701055.1 Pseudonocardia sp.
GTCGTGGTCGTCGCGGTAGCCGGTTCCGTGAACGTCGCCGCGGCCGCGACCGCGAACGCCCGGTTGCCGGTGGCACCGGGCAGGGCGGCCAGAACGGCACCATGGACACCGAGGTGCGCGATGGCGACGTGGTGCTGCCTGTCGCCGGCATCATCGATGTGCTGGACAACTACGCGTTCGTCCGTACCACCGGTTACCTTTCCGGGCCTACCGACGTGTACGTGTCGCTGTCGCTGGTCCGCAGGTACGGCCTGCGTCGCGGCGACGCCATCACCGGTGCCGTGCGGGAGCAGCGCGAGGGCGAGCAGTCGCGGCAGAAGTTCAACCCGCTGGTGCGGGTCGACTCGATCAACGGTCAGAACCCGGAGGCGTCCCGCAACCGTCCGGAGTTCACCAAGCTCACCCCGCTCTACCCGAACGAGCGGCTGCGCCTGGAGACCGAGTCGCACAAGCTCACCACGCGCGTCATCGACCTGGTGATGCCGATCGGCAAGGGCCAGCGTGCGCTGATCGTGAGCCCGCCCAAGGCGGGCAAGACCATGATCATGCAGGCGATCGCCAACTCGATCACCACGAACAACCCGGAGTGCCATCTCATGGTCGTGCTCGTGGACGAGCGGCCCGAGGAGGTCACCGACATGACGCGATCGGTGAAGGGCGAGGTCATCGCGTCCACGTTCGACCGGCCACCGGGCGACCACACCACCGTCGCCGAGCTGGCCATCGAGCGGGCCAAGCGGCTGGTCGAGATGGGTCACGACGTCGTCGTGCTGCTCGACTCGATCACCCGCCTGGGTCGGGCGTACAATCTCGCCGCGCCCGCGTCGGGCCGGATCCTGTCCGGCGGTGTCGACTCCACCGCGCTCTACCCGCCCAAGCGGTTCCTGGGCGCGGCCCGCAACATCGAGGACGGCGGCTCACTCACGATCTTCGCCACGGCGCTGGTCGAGACCGGGTCCACGATGGACACGGTGATCTTCGAGGAGTTCAAGGGCACCGGCAACGCCGAGCTCAAGCTCGACCGGCGGATCGCCGACAAGCGGGTCTTCCCCGCGATCGACATCGACGCCTCCAGCACCCGCAAGGAGGAACTGCTGCTCTCGCCCGACGAGCTGGCCGTCACCGTCAAGCTGCGCCGGGTGCTGTCCGCGCTGGACGACCAGCAGGCGATCGATCTGCTGCTCACCCAGCTCCGCAAGACGCGTACCAACATCGAGTTCCTGATGCAGGTCGCGAAGAGCACGCCCGGCAGCGACGACTGAGGTTCGCACCTGTTCGGCGGGGCGCGCTCTGGATCCGGGAACACGGGCGCGCTCCGGCCCTGGGAACCGGGCGCGCTCCGGCCCCGGGAACATCGGCGCGGGCCTAGTGGTTCAATGGTTTGTCACGCTCCGGCGCCGGTTCACCTTCAGTCGGGGGCAAACCCCCGGGACGACCCCCAAGGACGGGGAGCGTAAGGACCCGGTGCCACATCGAGAGGAATCCCCCGTGCGCAACGGTATCCACCCCGACTACGTCGAGACCACAGTGCACTGCGGCTGTGGTAACGAGTTCACCACCCGCAGCACCAAGACGAGCGGCTCCATCAACGTCGAGGTTTGCTCGGCGTGCCACCCCTTCTACACCGGCAAGCAGAAGATCCTCGACTCCGGCGGCCGCGTGGCCCGGTTCGAGGCTCGCTACGGCAAGCGTCCGGCCCGCGCCACGTAGCACCGCCGACGGCGCCCACTGTTCATCGTCGCGTCGGCCGGGCCGCTCCGCGGCAGGGTCCTTGGGTGTCGCTCCGCGGCCGGTGCATCGCGTCGACGGCCGCTTCGCGGCGGGTCGCCGCCTGCCGCTCCACGGCGGGGCGGCGGGCGCCGTTGGCTTGTCCGGATCGGGTCACGACGAGAGCGAAGGAGTGCGATGAGTGCGCCGGCGGTCGATGCGATGATGGCCGAGTATGCCGAGCTGGAGCGCAGGCTCGCCGACCCGGCGGTGCACGCCGACGCCGGCGCGGCCCGCAGGCTCGGCCGCCGCTATGCCGAGCTCGGGCCCGTCGTGGCTGCGGCTCGGGAGCTCGACGCCGCCCGTGCCGACGCCCAGGCCGCCCGTGAGCTCGCCGCGGAGGATCCCGCATTCGCCACGGAGGCCGCGGAGCTCGGCGCTCGCATCGCCGGGCTGGAGAGCACGCTCGCCGGGCTGCTCGTCCCGCGGGACCCGCACGACGGGGACGACGTGGTGCTCGAGGTGAAGTCGGGGGAGGGCGGCGAGGAGTCGGCGCTGTTCGCCGGTGACCTCCTGCGAATGTACCTGCGCTACGCCGAGCGCCGCGGCTGGAAGACCGAGGTCCTCGACGCGGTCGAGTCCGACCTCGGCGGATACAAGGACGTCACCGTCTCCCTGCGCTCGCGGGCGTCGGATCCGGCCGGGGTGTGGGCGGCGCTGAAGTTCGAGGGCGGCGTGCACCGGGTGCAGCGGGTGCCGGTCACCGAGTCCCAGGGGCGCGTGCACACCTCCGCGGCCGGGGTGCTCGTCTATCCCGATACCGGGGAGGACGCCGCCGTCGAGATCGACGACAACGACCTGCGGATCGACGTCTTCCGCTCCTCCGGCCACGGGGGCCAGAGCGTCAACACCACCGACTCCGCCGTGCGGATCACCCACCTGCCCACCGGGATCGTCGTGTCGTGTCAGAACGAGCGGTCCCAGCTGCAGAACCGAGCCCGCGCCATGGAGGTGCTCCGCTCCCGGCTGCAGGCCCTTGCCGAGGCCGAGGCCGAGGTGCTCGCGTCGGCCGACCGGCGTTCCCAGGTGCGCACGGTGGACCGCTCCGAGCGGATCCGTACCTACAACTACCCGGAGAACCGGATCTCCGACCACCGCGTCGGCTACAAGGCCTACAACCTCTCGGCCGTGCTGGACGGCGACCTGGACGGCGTCCTGGCAGCGCTGGTCACGGCCGAACGCACAGAGTCCGTAGGCGCGTGACTGCATCCCGGGACGTCACCAGGGGCACCCTGCTGACACCCGACGTCAGGTTGCCCACCCGGTCGACGTCGGGCCGAGTCCCCGATCCTGCGGGCCGGCCGTGAGTCGGCAGCCGCTGCGTCTGGCCATCGCCGAGGCCGAGCGGATGCTGATCGCCGCGGGTGTGGAGTCCCCTCGGGTGGACGCGGAGATCCTGGCCGCGCACGTCGTCGGCGTCGAGCGTGGACGGTTGCTGATGGCGCCGCTCGTCGATCTGCCGGTGGTCGAGGCCTACCGCGGTCTCGTGGTACGCCGCGCGGCCCGGGAGCCGTTGCAGCACCTGCTGGGCAGCGCGGTTCTCGGGTCGGTGGCCGTCGCTGTCGGTCCCGGCGTCTTCACCCCGCGGTCCGAGACCGAGTTGCTGCTCGAGTGGGGCCTGAAGGCGATCCGTGACGTGGCATCCCCGCTGGTCGTCGATCTGTGCACCGGCAGTGCGGCGATCGCCCTGGCCGTCGCGGTGAGCCGACCCGACGCCCGCGTCCACGCTGTCGAATCCGATCCCGCGGCGTTGTCGTGGGCGCGGCGCAACATCGACACGCACGGTGGCGTGGTCACCCTGCACGCCGATGACGTCCGTCGTGCCGATCTGCTCGTGGAGCTCGAGTCGCGCGTCGACCTCGTGCTGTGCAACCCGCCGTACGTGCTCGACGCCACCCGGTTGCCGCCCGAGGTCGCCGAGTGGGATCCGCCCGGCGCGATCTACGGCGGCCCGGACGGGCTGGAGATCATCCGTGCGGTCATCGCCACCACGGCCGGCCTGCTGCGATACGGTGGCTGGCTCGCGATCGAGCACGACGACTCCCACGGCGAGTCGGTTCCGGCGCTGCTTCGCCGGCGCCGGGTGCTCGCGTGCGTCGAGGCGCACCGGGATCTGGCCGGGCGGGCCCGGTTCGCCACCGCCCGCCGCCTCACCCGAGCAGATCCTGAGTAGGCTGTCCGGCCGTGGCACCTCCTGTCTTCGACTGCAACGACCCGGATGAGCGCCCGAAGGGGCTCGCCGCGGCCGCCCGCGCCGTGCGCGCCGGGCGCCTGGTCGTGCTGCCCACCGACACCGTCTACGGCCTGGGATGCGATGCGTTCTCCAGCGCGGCCGTGCGCGCGTTGCTGGCGGCCAAGAACCGCGGGCCGGACATGCCGGTGCCGGTGTTGCTCGGCTCCTGGTCGACGATCGACGGGCTGGTGTTGGGCGTCCCGTCCATCGCGCGGACCCTGGTCGAGGCGTTCTGGCCGGGTGCGTTGTCCCTGGTGCTGCCGCATGCCCCGTCGCTGGGCTGGAATCTCGGTTCGACGAAGGGCACCGTGATGCTGCGGATGCCGTTGCATCCGGTAGCGCTGGAGCTGTTGCGGGACGTGGGCCCGATGGCGGTGTCGAGTGCGAACATCTCCGGCTCGCTCCCGGCGTCCACCGTGTACGAGGCGGTGACCCAGCTCGACGACAGCGTCGCGGTGTACCTCGACGGTGGCCCGTCCGGCGAACCGGTGGCCTCGACGGTGGTCGACCTGACGGGGGCCGAGCCGCGCGTGCTCCGCGAAGGCGCGGTACCCCTGACCGAGATAGCCGAAGTTCTCGGCCGCGAGGTACTGACCACCTGAAGGGCGAGCGGGACGGCACCGTCACCGGGAGCATGGTCGAACTATCGTGATGTCCCGTGCGGTGAGACCGGCCCGGCACCGGCCCACTCGGCCAGGCCGGTAGCGTGGGCACAGTGAGAGAGCAGACGTTCCGGGGGCCGGACACGTACGCCGAGGGCTACCCGGGGCGGCGCTACTGCGGCGGCTGCGAGGTCGTCGACCGGGCCCACCCGCGGCCGCTCGAGGTCACCGGGAGCCAGGCCGGGTCGGACCGAATGACGATGCAGTACTGATCTCGCCCGTGCTCGCGCAGGCAACGTCGATCGGGTCGCTGGTCCTCCCGATCCGGGAGTACCTGCTTGCCGGGGCCACCGCCGCGGTGGTGACGTTCCTCCTGGTCGGCCCGGTTCGGGTGCTCGCCGTGCGGCACGGGGCCGTCGCGTGGCCACGTGGCCGTGACGTCCACGTCACGCCGACACCCCGGTGGGGTGGGCTGGCCATGTTGGGCGGTGTGGTGGCCGGTGTGGCGATGGCCTACCAGCTACCTGCGCTGCGGCTGGCGTTCGACGCCTTCACCAGCTCCTTCGGGGTTCCGGAGGTCGTCGGGGTGAGCCTGGCGGCTGCCCTGCTGGCGGTCGTCGGCGCCCTCGACGACCGCTACGAGCTCGACGCGCTCACCAAGCTGGCCGGCCAGACCACCGCGGCCGGGATGTTGGTGCTGGCCGGGGTGCAGTGGGCGGTGCTCTGGGTGCCGTGGGGCGGGGAGAGCACCCGGGGCGAAACCGGCTCGTTCCTCCTCCTCGGATCGGGGCAGGGTGTGCTGCTCACGGTGCTGTTGACGGTCGCGCTGGTCAATGCGATGAACTTCGTCGACGGCCTCGACGGTCTTGCCGCCGGTATCGGCCTCATCGCGGCCACGGCGGTGGGCGTGTTCGCGATCGGTCTGGTGCGGCAGAACGGCAACGATCCGTCGGCGTACTCGCCGGCCCTGATCGCGGCGGTGCTCGCCGGAGCGTGCCTGGGCTTCCTGCCGCACAACTTCAACCCGGCCCGGATCTTCATGGGCGACTCCGGATCGATGTTGATCGGCCTGATGCTGGCCGCCGCGACCACCAGCGCGTCGGGCCGGATCTCGTTCAACGCAGACACCGACGGCAGCGACGTACTCGCGCTGTTCGCACCGCTGATCGTGCTGGCTGCGGTGGTGTTCGTGCCGCTGCTGGACCTGCTGATGGCCGTGGTCCGGCGCACCCGCGCAGGCATGAGCCCGTTCTCCCCGGACAAGATGCACCTGCACCACCGGCTGTTGGAGATCGGCCACAGTCATCGGCGGGCGGTGCTGCTGATCTATCTCTGGGCCGGGGTGCTCGCGTTCGGCGCAGTGGCGCTGGCGCTGATCGATGACCCGTTCGTCGTGCTGTGGTCGATGGGGGTCGGCCTCGTCGTTGCGGTGCTCGCATCGGCGGTGCCACGGGCGCGTCCGCGCCACCCATGACGTGAGGGGAGCAGGTCCGCACCGTCCACGGAAATGGCCGACTCGAGGCGAGCCACAAACGAAGCCATGTGATCAAGACGCGACGCGGTCGAATCCAACTTGACGTAACGCAATGTGATCGATGCAGCGGCCGGTTGGAGGTTTCCGGCCCGCGTATGTTAGTACAGATGACGGGCAGCGCCTACGAAGGGTTATAAACTCGAAGATCACCCTGAGGGGGCTTACGCTACTAGGTGGAGATCGATGATTTTGGTTGTAATAATGTCCGACACGTGGTTACCATACAGCTGCATTATATGGAGAAGCCGGGGGAAAGGCGATACGGTAGCAAGGCTCTCCATTGTCCCGAGGTGCGGCTCGTGCACGGTGCAGTGCTGATGCGTCTCCTGGGAATGTCACGGATGTCGGCGGCGTGCGGCCGCCGGACGTCGCCGCTGAGCCGATGACAGGTCGTGGCGGCCCCTGGTCCGACGCATCATGACCCGGGCCAACGAGTGGATCTCCGATCTCATCCATGCCCTTTTTCTGCCGAGTGGACGGTATTCAACGGTATGAACGAGTTCGAGCTGCAGGTCGGACAGTACGTGATCGATAAGTACCTGAACGAGAAGCGCGACGTGACCACGTTCGACCTGCTGAACCTGGAGTGGGATCTGCTCGACGACGTGTGGCCACCCTATTATGCACCCGGTGCGGAATGGTTTCGCGACTGGATTCCGTTCAGTGAGATCGATACTTTTCTCGAGATGGGTTGTGGCACCGGCGTCATGGCCGTACTGGGCGCGCTGAGTGGATGCTCACGGGTCGTCGCCCTCGACATCAACCCGGCGGCGGTACACAACGCGCAGCTGAACGCCGACCGGCATCAAGTGGCAGATCGGTTCGAGGCCAGGGAGAGCGACCTGTTCTCTGCGCTCGGCCAGCACGAGCGGTTCGACGCGATGTACTGGAATCCTCCGATCCTCGACGGTCCCCTGGAGATGAACGACGTTTCCGGAATCCATCAGGCGATGTTCGACTCCGGACATTCTCGGGTTAGCCGTTTCTTGAGCGAGGGGATCGACCATCTCACGCCGGCGGGACGCATCTACATCAGCTTCAGCGACTCCGCCGGCAAGTTCGCAATGTTGACGCAGGACGCGCAGGATGCCGGGTTGAACCTGGAGATCATCCGGACGTTTGCGATGTCCGAGGTGCCGGAGGCGCTGTCCGATGCGTTCTCGGCCGAGCTGGTCGAGTCGCTGAAGTCCGACGAGTCCTACGACTCCAATGAGACCTGGGATCTGCACCTGCTCGAACTGTGCCCGAAGCGCTAGAGAGGGGCTAGCTGGTGAGGGTCTGCACTGTCCAGCTTCTACGACCACATCGACAACCACGAGACCGCGATGCCCTACGGCGCCCACGTGCGCCGAGTGGCACCGGCCCGGCAGAACGTCGGGATGCGATGACGGCGCGGCGTTCTCGGGACGCAGCCGCTGCCGGCGTCGGCGTCCGGGAGGCGTACGAGGAGGAGCTTCAAGCCGGATGGTTCGACTTCTTCGAGCCCCGGCGGGATGATTGTCCGTGGTGCGGGTCCGGGGCCACCGCTCGCCTGCTGCGCTGCCGGGACGTGACCCAGCGCAAGCCCGGGATGTTCGAGATCGACGTGTGCCGGTCGTGCGGTCACGCCTTCCAGAACCCCCGCCTGACCGACACCGGGCTGGCCTACTACTACCGGGACTTCTATGACGGGCTCGGCCGGGACACCTGGGACTCCATCTTCGAGTTGAGCGTTGCCGCGTACCGGGCCAGGGTCGCCATGCTCGACGGGCTGCGCGCCCCTGCGACGTGGATCGACATCGGCGGCGGGCACGGTCACTTCTGCCGGGAGGCGCGGCGCCGGTTGCCCGGTACCGAGTTCTGGGCCATCGACCGCAACCCGGACCTCGCCGACGCGGTGGGGCGTGGCTGGCTCCACCGCACGACCACCACACCGCTGCTCGACTTCGCTCCCGAGCACGCCGTCCGGTTCGACGCAGTCAGCATGTTCCACTACCTCGAGCACACCGCCGAGCCGAAGCTCGAACTCCAGGCGGGGATCACCCTCCTGCGCGAGGGGGGAGTGCTGCTGATCGAGATGCCGAACCCGGAGAGTCCGTTCGCGCGATGGTACGGCAGGTTCTGGCACGGCTGGCTTGTTCCGCAGCATCTGCATCTGATGCCGTGGCGGAACGTGACCATGCTACTAGCGGAAAATGGCCTGAGCGTACTTTCCGTCGAGCTGGGGAAGGCGAACCAGCCCTTTGACACGGTGGGCGCCTTGTTGGCTGCCGCGTACACTTTTCTCCCGCCTACCCGACAGTGGCCGTGGCTGCCGTATACCGCGTCCCGGCGCAGCCGCCTGATCGGCCGGGTGGGCCTTGCGATGCTGATTCCGGCGCTGCTGGTGGCCGCGTTGGCGGACCGTCTCTTACACGTTCTGACGAAGCGCGGAAAAGGGGGGAACACGTACCGCATCATCGCGGTACGTCGGTGCCGCCAGAGAATCGATCGGCAGCCTTGGGGAGAAGCCAGTTGACCACTCATCGAGCAGTGTCTGAAATGCCGAGCGGGTTGCGGTCGGCGCCATCGGGAACAACAGGCAGCGGCCTGACGACCACCGTCGAGCGCGATCTGACCGAACTCCTGCGGTCGGCCATCGCGGCTCGCTGGGTCGCCGAGCACGGCCCGCTCGACGCGATCTGCCGGTACGCGCTGGTGCCGCACGGGAAGCTGCTGCGGCCGCTGCTCCTGCTGCACGCCGTCGTCGCGGTGGGAGGGGAGATCGACCCGGTGCTGCCGGCGGCGGTCGGGGCCGAGTGCGGACACGTAGCCAGCCTCGTGCATGACGACATCATCGATGGCGACGAGATGCGTCGCGGGCAGCGGTCCGTGCAGAGCAAGTTCGGCATCGACGACGCCATCGTCGCAGGCGACGCGTTGATCTTCGATATCTTTCGCGGTCTCGCCGAGTGCGCCGGCCGGGGGGTGCCTGCCGACCGCATCGTCCAAGCACTGAACACCGTCGCGCGCGGCGGGATCGATCTGTGTCGGGGCAGATGCTCGAAGCGGAGATCACCGCGTCACGCTGCTTCGACGTGGAGCTCTATCTCACGATGGCCGACTTGAAGACGGGAGCGTTCTTCGGTAGTGCCTGCGAGAGCGGCGCGATCCTCGGAATGGGAACCCGCGCGCAGGCTGCGGGTCTCTCCCGCTATGGACGGCGAATCGGCCAGGCATTCCAGATCATGGACGACCTGCTGCCCTATGTGAGCAGTTCGGAGGTTACCGGGAAACCGTCGACGAGTGATCTCCGGAACTGTCGCATGACGTTGCCGGTGCTCCTCGCGTGGCGCGATGGTGGCCCTGCTGTCCGCAATGTGATCACGGACTGCTTCGACGCGGCCCAGTGCGGAGGCGCCGTCGAACCGGCCGTCCTCGGTGAGCTGCTGAGTACGTCCGGAGCGCTCGACCGCTCAGGCATGATCGCGGGTCGGCTCGTCGCCGACGCCAAGGCGGCATTGGCTCCGGTGACATCGCGGAAGGGCCGGTTCGAACTCGAGACGGTGGCTGACCTGGTCGCCGACCGGTTCCGCTAGGGGGACGGTGAACAATGGACAACGCATTGCCGACGGGCAGCCGCAGGCGTCTTCACTCGTGTGCCGTGACGGGCGGCGCGGGCTTCATCGGCACTCATCTGTGCGAGTACCTGATCCGATCGGGGTTGCGTGTCGTCGTGCTCGACGACCTCAGCACGGGGAGCCGGGACAATGCCGAGTACCTGGCGGGCCTGGGCGCGGACGTGGCCGAGATGGACGTCGGCGAGTCGTGCCGGGTCCCGGGCCCGGTCGACGTGCTGTTCCACCTGGCCTGCCCGGCCTCACCGGCCGACTTCGCGCGCATGCCGGCGCGGATCGTCCGAACGGGTGGGATCGGCGTGATCAACGCGTTGGACGAGGCCTGCCGGCAGAACGCCCGCATGGTGTACGTCTCCAGCTCAGAGGTGTACGGCGATCCGACCGAGACACCGCAGCGAGAGTCGTACCGCGGCAACGTGAGCACCACCGGCGTCCGGTCCTGCTACGACGAGTCCAAGCGGTTCGGCGAGGCGGCGACCGCGGCGTACGTGCGGGAACGCAAGCTGGACGCCGGGATCGTCCGCCCGTTCAACACCTACGGCCCGCGGATGCGGGCCGACGACGGGCGGGTCGTCCCGAACTTCATCACCCAGGCCCTGCTCGGTGCCGACCTGACGATCTACGGTGACGGCCGGCAGACCAGGTCGATGTGCTACGTCACCGACACGGTGCGTGCCATTGCCGCGATGGGTCGCAGCTCGAGCCCCGGGCCGATCAATGTGGGCGGCGACCAGGAGATCACGGTGTCCGAGCTCGCCCACACGGTGCTGCGGGTGACCGCGAGCCCGGCGGGGGTCGTCTTCGGGCCGCCGGCGCCGGACGACCCCCGCCGCCGCCGCCCCGACATCCGGCTGGCCGGCGCCGAGTTGGGGTGGCGCCCGGAGGTCTCACTCACCGAAGGGCTCGCGGCGACCGTCGACTGGTACCGGTCCGCGGCCGAGGCCGTCGGATCCGCCACCCGGAGCGGCCGGCATCTGCGATGACCGCCAGCACCGTCGTCCCCGTGGTGACCGACGGCGGGGCGTCATGACCGGCCCTGCCGACCACGGCGAGCCGGGCGTCGTCATGTCGCGCGAGCCGTCGGTTGGGAGTCCGTGCGGTGGAAGACCAACATGCTCGGCGACCGGTTCCCGGAACGGCCGATGATCCGGACCCGGCTGGCCGAGGGCGTTGGCCGATGACGCCGCGGCACATCATGGTGGCCACCATTCCGGCCTGGGGACATACGTTCCCGCTGTTCGGCGGGGTCGCCGAACTGGTCAGGCGCGGGCATCGGGTCAGCATGCTGGCGTCGGACAGCTTCACCGCCGAGGTCACTCGGGTGGCCGACCCGCTTCCGTACGCGTCGCCAATGGACGCCGGGTTCACCGGCTCCCGCGCCGCGCCAGCCGTCGACATCCTGCCGGAGTTGCTCGACGAGGCCCGGGCCGCGTGGTCCGCACTGGAGCGGCACGCGCTGGCGCATCGCCCTGACCTGGTCGTGTACGACGTGACAGCGTGGTCGGGATGGGCGCTGGCGACCCGGCTGCGGGTTCCGGCGATCTGCTCGTGGCCGGTGTTCGCGTCGAACGCCGAGTTCTCGCTGCACGACGAGTACGTCGTGTTCGACAACGGATCGGACGGCATGCAGGAGTTCTTCGGCAACGTCGCCGCGTTCCTCTCGGACGTTGGGTTGGCGGAGATCTCGCCGATGGCGTTCTTCGAGAACGAGGCTGACCGGAACATCGTGCTGTTCCCGCGCGCATTCCAGCCCGCCGGCCACACGTTCGACGCGCGGTTCACGTTCGTCCGGCCGTGCATCAGAGCACCCGAGCAGTCCGCGGACCGGGGATGGCTCGATCGGTCGAACCCCCTGCTGGTGGTGTCGCTCGGCACCATCTACAACGACAACGCGCCGTTCTTCCGGGCGTGTGTCGATGCTTCGGCCGTGCTCGGTTGGCACGCCGCCGTGTCGATCGGTGACCGCGTCCGGCCGGAGGATGTGGGTGGGGATCCGGCCAGGGTGCTGGTCCGACGCAGGCTGCCGATGATCGACACGCTCCGGCGGGCCACCGTGCTGGTGTCGCACGGCGGTATGAGCAGCACGATCGAAGCCCTCCACCACGGTGTCCCGCTGCTGCTCGTCCCGCAGATCGGCGAGCAGGATGCCGTGGCCGACCGGATCGAGGTCCTCGGTCTCGGCAGGCGGTTGCGCGAGCCGTTCGATGCTGCGGGGATCGCGAAGCAGGTCGCGGCGGCGGCGGCTGATGTCGCGATGCGAGACAGGGTCACCCGGTTCCAGGCGCTGCTGCGCGCCGAGTCCGGTGCGGCCGCCTTCGCCGACGCCGTCGAGCGTGCGATGACCCCGAGCAAAGGAATATGCGCGTGACCGCGCAGCCCGAGACCATGCCCGCCGCCGAGTACCCTGGCACTCGGCACATCAGCAGTCGCACCGCGCTCGTCGTCGGCGCCGGCATCGCGGGACTGGCCAGCGCGCTTGCGCTGCACCGGGCCGGTTGGCACGTCGACGTGATCGAGCGGGGGCCCCGGTTGCGGGCAACCGGTGGCGGTATCGGGATCACCCCGAACGGCATGCTCGCCCTCGACGCGCTGGGGACGGGTGCCGCGATCCGGCGATGCGCGGTCGTCCAGGCAGAAGGCGGGGTCCGGACACCGAGCGGTCGCTGGCTCGCGCGGACCTCGCTGGCGTTCGTCGACCGGCGCTACGGCGTCGGTATCCATGCCCTGCTGCGGATCGACCTCGTCGAGATCCTGGCAGCCGCACTGCCTACCGGCACCGTGTCCTTCGGGGCGCCGGCCGAGCTCGTGCACGGCGGCGGCCCGGACCGGCCCGCCGAGGTGCGGGTCGGCGGCGACGTCCGTTCCGCGGCGCTGGTCGTCGGCGCTGACGGCATCCGTTCCGGCATCCGTCGGGTGGTGTACCCGCTTCATCCCGGGCTGCGGTATGCCGGGTCGGTGAGCTGGCGCGCCGTCGTCGACGCGGCCGGGCTGGCCGTCGTGCCCGCGGAGACGTGGGGCGCCGGGCTGCGCTTCTCGGTGCTCCCGCTGGGTGCTGGCCGCGTGCACTTCTCGGCGATGGCCCGGATGGCGGAACCTGCCGACCTTCGAGACAGGCTCGCGGGCCTGTTCGAGGGGTGGCACGACCCGATCCCGCAGCTGTTGGCGAGGGCCGCGGGCGGCACGGTGCACGTCGACGCCATCGAAAAGCTGGCTGAGGCCGTCGACCGGTGCTCGATCGGCAGGGTGGTGATGGTCGGCGATGCTGCGCACCCGATGGAACCGAACGTGGGTTTGGCGAACCTGGCCCTGGAGGACGCCGTCGAGCTCGGCCACGCCCTCCGGGCGGGGGACGGCTGGCGGGAGCTGCGGTGCGGGTTGCTGCGGTACGAGGACGCCCGACGCACCCACGTCGCGTCGCTGACCCGGATGTCGGGGTGGATGGGCCGGGTCGCCGGACTCCGGTCGCCATCGCTGGTGGCAGTTCGCAACGCGGCCGTACGGGTGGGCGGGCTGCTCCCCGAGGCGGTCTCGGCAAGGAGCCTGGACGCGATGGTCGGGTGGAGACCGCCGCCGCCGTCCGCGCAGTGACAAGCCGGCTCGGCGGCTCCGGGACCGGCGATCGACACGATCGGCTAGGCCTCGGACGCGGGCGTGACGTGACCTGGCCGACAATCGCTTATCGCAGGTAACGGGACGTGAAAGAGCGCGGTGACGCTGTGGTAGCGTCCCGCTCAGGCGGCCGGTGTCGGCTGTTGCCAGCATGGCCTCTATGGCCGATACGTACAAGTCCCTTGAACGCGACGAAGCGAGGAGCTGCTGTTGATCGCTCACTCCCGGGCAGGGTGTCGAACTCCGCCGACGGTCTGAGTCGGTCCGGGCGGTGGACAGCGACGGACCTCGACCACGCGATCTGCTGGGCATGGGTGCCACGATGGCTACCTGCGTGATCGCCGGATTCGGACTCGGCTGGTTGATAGATCATCCACTGGGCACGTTCCCAGGGTTCGCTCTCGCCGGTCTGGCGATCGGCATCGCCGGTGCCAGTGTCTACGTCTACAAGTTGTTCACGAAGTTCATGTGAGTGAGGAGAGAACGCGGTGGTGACCGGTGGGCCGTACACTCCTCCGGTCACGCGTGCGACATTCCGGCGGTCCGCCATCGCGGCGGCCGCCGTCGCGGTCGTCTCCGGCGCAGTGCTCGTTCCGATGGGGCTGGGACTTTACGCGCTGTTCGGTGGCATCGGTCTCGGGCTCGGGGTGCTCAACTCCGCGATGGTGGTCAGCGCGGTAGCCGGCTTCACGACGGCGACCGCCCCCTCCAAGGTTGCCTTCGCCCGGTCGGTGGTCGGCAGGCTCGCGCTGATCACTATTATCGCCTTTGGCTGCGCGCTGCTCTTCCGGCCACCCGGCATAGCTACCTTTGCCGGTATCGTTGTCTTCCAGGTCCTGGGCGTCGCCAGCTCGATGGTTTCATTGATCAAGGAGAGCCGACAGAAATGACCGATCTGTGATGACCATTGCTATCCTTGCCGCCGAGAGCGGCGAAATCAGGCCTGGCGAGCACTGGACCATCGAGGTCGCAGGATTGACCTTCAACCTCGACACGATCATCGGGACGATCATTGCGGCCGGGATCGTCTGCGGCGCCGGTATCTACATGGCACGAGGAGCAACGAAGGGTAAGCCGTCCTTCTTGCAGGTTGCGTTCGAGGCATTGGCCGCCTGGGTGCGAGAGCAGATTCGTGAGGGCATGGGTCTGCGCACGCCGCGCGGGGTCGTCGAGCTGAGCATCGCGCTCTTCGCGTTCATCCTGATCTGCAACTGGCTCGCGGCGCTGCCCAGCGAGCATTACCTCCCACCCCCGACAGCGGACGTCAACCTCGTCTATCCGATGATGTTGTTCGTGATCGTCTGGGTGCATGTCGCCGGGATACGCGCGAACGGGGTCAAGGGCTATTTCGGTCACTTGACGCAGTACGGCACGGCGCTCGCCCCGATCGAGTTCATCACGCTGTACGTCTCGCGGCCCATCTCCCTTGCCCTCCGGTTGTGGGGCAACATCTTCGCTGGCGGGATCATGGTCTCGATCATCGCTCTATTGCCTGCCTACATACTGTGGGCGCCCAACGCGGCGTGGAAGCTGTTCGACATGTTCATCGGCGGCATCCAGGCGCTGATCTTCACCCTGCTCACGATCATTTACTTCAGTGACTCCGTGGGTTCCGAGGACCGCGCGGCGGCCCACTAGCCGACGCGGAACTGTTCCCAACTCACACGCAACGTGCGGCCGGGCCACCGATCGGCACGAGACGGAACAACGAGGAGAGACATGAGTGCAACCATGCTTCTGGCCCAGGCGGCGGAGGGTCCGGACCCCATGCTGCTCGGACTTGCGATGGTCGGAGGCGGTATCGCCATCGGGGCCGGCGCGCTTGGCGCGGCTGTCGGCGACGGTATCGTCGGCGCTTCTATGATCCAGGGTGTGGCCCGCCAGCCGGAGGCGGCTGGGCGGCTGTCCACGACGATGTACCTGATCATCGGCCTCTGTGAGGGCATGTACTTCATCAACCTCGCGTTCATGGCACTGTTCGTGTTCGTCATCGGCGCTGGCTGATCGGACTCGCGATGACATCAGTGTTGGCGCAGGAGTCGAACAACTTCTTGCTGCCCAACGCCACCTTCTTCGTTGAGCTCGTGCTGTTCCTGATCGTCTTCTGGATCTTCGCCAGATTCATCATCCCGCCGCTCTCTCGGGCGATGCGGGAGCGGGACGAGATGGTCCGTAAGCAGGCGGAGGATCGCGAGGAGTCGGGGCGCAGGCTCAGGCAGGCGGAGGAACGCTACCAGTCGGCCTTGGCCGAGGCCCGTGCCGAGGCCGGTCGCATCCGGGACGAGGCGCGCGCGGACGCCCAACGCGTCCGCGACGAGATGCGTGATCAGGCCGACCAGGAGGTCGCCCGCATCCGCCAGGAGGGTGAGGAGTACTTGGCTGCCCAGCGCGAGCAGACCATGCAGCAGCTGCGCAGCGAGATCGGCAGCCTGTCGGCCGACCTGGCCGAGCGAATCATCGGTCGCGCGACGACGTCCACCGGGGGGAAGAGCTGATGCTCGTACTCCTGTCGGAGATCTTCGCGTTCCTGATCATCGTCTACGTGCTCTACCGCTACGTATGGCCGCTTCTCCTCACGATGGTGCGGAACCGGCAGGAGGCGGTCCAGCAGCAGGTGGACGAGTCCGAGGCGGCGGCACGGCGGCTGGAGGCGGCGCATCAGCGCTTCGATTCCGCCGTCGCCGAGGCCCACGAAAAGGTCGCACGCATCCGCGACGACGCGCGCGCCGATGCCCACCGGCTCCGCGAGGAGCTCAAGGAGCAGGCCGACCGCGAGGTCGAGCGGATCAAGCAACGTGGCGAGGAACAGCTCGTGGCGCAGCGCGACCAGATCGTGCGCCGGCTGCGTGCGGAGATCGGCGCGTTGTCGCTGGAGCAGGCGGAGCGGATGATCGTCGAGTCGCTGTCGGATGAGGGCGCCCGCAGCGCCACCGTTGACGGATTCCTCGACGAGCTCGACGGGATCGTGGGTCCTGACCGATCCACGATCGCACCGGCCGGCATCGTCGCAGCGGGGGGAGAGAACTGATGGCGCTGTTCCTCGAACCCGCCAGCCGCGAGTCGCTTGCCGAGGCCGGAAGCCGGCTCGACGCCCATGTCGACGGGTCCTCGGCGGCCGAGCTCGGCCGGCTCGGCGACGACCTGTTCGCCGTACTGTGCCTGCTCCTGGCCGAGGTAGGGATCCGTCGTCATCTGGCCGACCCGTCGGTGCCGGCCGGGGCCCGGTCGGGGCTGGTCGACACGTTGCTCGCCGAGCGCATCGGCCGCACGGCGCTGGACACCGTCTCGGAGCTGGCCTCGGCCCGCTGGTCGCGCTCGCTCGACTTCGTCGACGCGGTCGAGACCCTGGCGCGCCGGGCCGCGCTCGCCGTCGCCGAGAAGGACGGCAGCCTCGACGACGTCGAGGACGAGCTGTTCCGGTTCGGCCGGCTGCTCGACCGCGAACCCGAACTCAACTCCCTGCTCGGCGACGGGGGCACCGACGCCGACAAGCGGGTCGGGCTGCTGCGTGACGTGCTCGGCGACAGGGCCTCCCCGGTCACCGCTGGCCTGCTCGAGCAGGGCGTCCGCAACCCACGCCACCGCAGCCTCGACCTGGTGGCCGCCGACCTCGCCGAGGTGGCCGCGGAGCGCCGCGACCGGTACGTGGCCCACGTCCGCACCGCGGTCCGGCTGACCGCGGCGCAGGAGCAACGGCTGACCGACACGCTCGGCCGGCTCTACCAGCGGGCCATCTCCCTGCAGATCGAACTCGACCCCGACCTGCTCGGCGGGCTCGTGGTCCGGGTGGGCGACGAGCTCATCGACGGCAGCGTGGCCGGTTGGCTGGTCACCGCGCGCCGCAAGCTGCCGAGCTGAGCCCGGTCCATCCGGTCCCGGTCTTCACGAACCGACAGACGACAAGAGGAAAACGACTGCCATGGCAGAGCTGACGATCTCCCCGGAGGAGATCCGGAGTGCGATCTCCAGCTACGTCTCATCCCTGGAGACCGAGACCTCCCGTGAGGAGGTGGGCACCGTCACCGACACCGGTGATGGCATCGCCCACGTCGAGGGCCTGCCCTCGGCGATGACCAACGAGCTGCTGGAGTTCTCCGGTGGCGTGCTCGGTGTCGCGTTGAACCTCGACGTGCGCGACATCGGCGCGGTCATCCTCGGTCCCTACGGGGGCATCGAGCAGGGCCAGCAGGTCAAGTGCACCGGCAACATCCTCTCGGTCCCCGTGGGGGATGCGTTCCTCGGCCGGGTCATCGACCCGCTGGGCACCCCGATCGACGGCCTGGGCGACATCGAGGCCGAGACCCAGCGCGTCCTGGAGCTGCAGGCGGCCTCCGTGATCGACCGGCAGGGGGTGAGCGAGCCACTGCAGACCGGGATCAAGGCGATCGACTCCATGACGCCGATCGGGCGCGGGCAGCGGGAGCTGATCATCGGGGACCGCAAGACGGGCAAGACCGCGGTCTGTGTCGACACCATCATCAACCAGAAGCAGAACTGGGCCTCCGGCGACGAGAAGCTGCAGGTCCGCTGCATCTACGTCGCGATCGGCCAGAAGGGCTCGACCGTCGCCGGCGTGCGCGCGGCGCTGGAGGAGGCCGGGGCGTTGGCGTACACCACGATCGTCAACGCGCCCGCGTCCGACCCGGCCGGGTTCAAGTGGCTGGCCCCGTACACCGGCTCGGCGCTCGGCCAACACTGGATGTACCAGGGCAAGCACGTCCTCATCGTCTTCGACGACCTGTCCAAGCACGCCGACGCGTACCGTGCGATCTCGCTGCTGCTGCGCCGCCCGCCGGGTCGCGAGGCGTTCCCGGGCGACGTCTTCTACCTGCACTCCCGCCTCCTGGAGCGCTGCGCCAAGCTCTCCGACGAGCTCGGTGCGGGTTCGATGACCGGCCTGCCGATCATCGAGACCAAGGCCAACGATGTGTCGGCCTACATCCCGACCAACGTCATCTCGATCACCGACGGCCAGGTGTTCCTGGAGTCCGACCTGTTCAACCAGGGCGTGCGACCGGCGATCAACGTCGGTATCTCGGTGTCCCGGGTCGGCGGCGCCGCGCAGCTCAAGGCGATGCGGACGGTGTCCGGTTCGCTGCGGCTGGACCTGTCGCAGTACCGCGAGCTGGAGGCGTTCGCCGCGTTCGGTTCCGACCTCGACGACGCGTCGCGCCGCACCCTGGACCGCGGTAGCCGGCTGGTCGAGCTGCTCAAGCAGCGCCAGTTCTCACCGTTCCCGGTCGAGGAGCAGGTCGTTTCGATCTTCCTCGGCACCCAGGGGCACCTGGACGCGGTGCCCGTTGCCGACATCGGCCGTTTCGAGGCGGAGTTCCTCGACGAGGTGCGCCGCAACTCCGACGGGATCCTCGCCGACATCCGGGAGTCCAAGAAGCTCTCCGACGACAACACCGCGCGCCTGGTGGACGCGGTGAACGGGTTCAAGGAGCAGTTCACCGCCACCGACGGTTCGTCCGTGGTGGACCAGGAGGCTCAGGCCGAGGCGATGGATGAGGACAAGGTCAACCGCGAAAAGATCAAGGTCAACAAGCCGGCTCCGGCCAAGAGCTGATCGGGGCATCCCATGGCGGCACAGATCCGGGTGCTGCGGCGACGGATCAAGTCGACGCAGTCCATCAAGAAGATCACCAGGGCGATGGAGCTCATCGCGACCTCGCGGATCGCGAAGGCCCGGGCGCGGGTGGAGGCGGCGAAGCCCTACGCCGAGGAGATCACCCGGGTGCTCACCGAGCTGGCCGACAACTCGGCGCTGGACCACCCGCTGCTCGTCGAGCGGGAGAACCCGCAGCGCGCCGCGGTGCTCGTCGTCACCAGCGACCGCGGGCAGGCGGGCGGCTACAACGCCAGCGTGCTGCGGGCCGCCGACGAATTGCAGGCGCTGCTGAGGGATCAGGGCAAGGAGCCCGTGCTCTACGTGATCGGGCGCAAGGGGGTGAACTACTACCGGTTCCGTCGCCGGGAGGTCCTCGCGTCGTGGACGGGCTTCTCCGAGCAGCCCGGCTACGCGAACGCCGCGGAGGTCGCGCAGACGCTGGTGGCGGCCTTCATGGCCGGTGCCGGTGAGCGTGGTGACGACGAGGCCGCCGAGATCACCGGTGTCCCGCAGGAGGGCGTCGTCGGGGTCGACGAGCTGCACCTGGTCTACACGCAGTTCCAGAACATGGTCACCCAGACCCCGCAGGCCCGTCGGATGGCGCCGATGGAGATCGACTACGCCGAGCCGGACCCCGAATCCAGGGCCGCCGACACAGCGGATTCCGGCTTCCATGCGCTGTACTCCTTCGAGCCCGAGGCCGACACGCTGTTCGACGCGTTGCTACCGCGCTACATCAGCGCGCGGTTGTTCGCCGCGCTGTTGGAGTCGGCGGCGTCGGAATCGGCGAACCGGCAGCGGGCGATGAAGGCCGCCACCGACAATGCCAACGAACTTATCCGTACCCTGACCTTGGAGGCCAACCAGGCCCGTCAGGCCCAGATCACCCAGGAGATCAGTGAGATCGTCGGTGGCGCCGACGCTCTCGTGAGTGCAGGAAGTGAGAACTGATGACCGCGACCGCTGACCACGACACCCAGACCAGGACCGGCCGGGTCGTCCGGGTCACCGGCCCGGTCGTCGATGTCGAGTTCCCGCGCAACACGCTGCCGGAGCTCTACAACGCCCTCACCGTGGAGGTGACGTTCGGGGAGCTGGCCAAGACGCTCACCCTCGAGGTCGCCCAGCACCTGGGCGACAACCTCATCCGGGCCATCTCGATGCAGCCCACCGACGGCCTGGTGCGTGGCGCGCCGGTCACCAACCTGGGCCGGCCGATCTCGGTGCCGGTCGGTGACCAGGTCAAGGGCCACGTGTTCAACGCCCTCGGTGAGTGCCTGGACCAGCCCGACCTGGAGATCACCGGCGATCTGTGGGGCATTCACCGCAAGGCGCCCGCGTTCGACCAGCTCGAGGGCAAGACCGAGATGCTGGAGACCGGCATCAAGGTCCTCGACCTGCTCACCCCGTACGTCGTCGGCGGCAAGATCGGCCTGTTCGGCGGTGCCGGCGTCGGCAAGACGGTGCTCATCCAGGAGATGATCCAGCGCGTCGCGAAGAACTTCGGTGGCACCTCGGTGTTCGCCGGGGTCGGCGAGCGCACCCGGGAGGGCAATGACCTCATCACGGAGATGACCGAGGCCGACGTCATCAAGGACACCGCACTGGTGTTCGGTCAGATGGACGAGCCGCCCGGCACCCGTATGCGGGTCGCGCTGTCCGCGCTGACGATGGCGGAGTACTTCCGCGACGAGCAGAACCAGGACGTGCTGCTGTTCATCGACAACATCTTCCGGTTCACCCAGGCCGGGTCCGAGGTCTCCACGCTGCTCGGCCGGATGCCGTCCGCGGTGGGGTACCAGCCCACCCTGGCCGATGAGATGGGCGAGCTGCAGGAGCGGATCACCTCCACCCGTGGCCGCTCGATCACCTCGATGCAGGCGATCTACGTGCCCGCCGACGACTACACCGACCCGGCGCCTGCCACCACGTTCGCGCACCTCGACGCGACCACCGAGCTCTCCCGGCCGATCTCCCAGAAGGGGATCTATCCCGCTGTGGACCCCCTGACCTCGACGTCGCGGATCCTCGACCCGCAGTACGTCGGCGACGAGCACTTCCGGGTGGCCAACGAGGTGAAGCGGATCCTGCAGAAGTACTCCGACCTGCAGGACATCATCGCGATCCTCGGTATCGACGAGCTCTCCGAGGAGGACCGGCAGCTGGTCGGCCGGGCCCGGCGGATCGAGCGCTTCCTGTCGCAGAACCTGCTGGTGGCCGAGCAGTTCACCGGCCAGGAGGGTTCGACGGTGCCGCTGAAGGAGACCATCGAGTCCTTCGACAAGATTGTCAAGGGCGAGTTCGACGACGTCCCCGAGCAGGCGTTCTTCCTGTGCGGTGGCCTCGAGGACCTGGACCGCAACCGCAAGCGGATCCAGGGCTGACATGCCTGTGGGAACGGCGGCGAGGGCTGTGGGAACGGGGGCGCAGTGGCAGAGATGACGGTTGAGGTCGTCGCGGTCGACCGGCGGATCTGGTCGGGGGAGGCGAGCTTCGTGTTCGCCCGCACGACGGTCGGTGAGATCGGCGTGCTGCCCGGTCACGAACCGACGCTGGCGCAGCTCGAGGAGGCCGGGATCGTCCGGGTGGACACCACCGACGGCAGCTCGATCACCGCCGCGGTGCACGGTGGGTTCCTGTCGGTCACCCCGGAAGGGGTCACGGTGCTTGCCGAGACCGCCGAGCTGTCCGGTGACATCGACGTGAGCCGCGCCCGCGAGGCGCTCAGCCGCGCGGACGAGTCGGATCCGGCCGGTGTAGCGGCGAAGGCGCGGGCGGAGGCCCGGCTGAAGGCCGCCGACGCGACCGGTTAGCCAGGGCAGCAAGCAGTGGGAACGACCGCGGGATTCCTCAGCGCCCTGCTGCTCGTGGTGTGCCTGCTCCTGAGCCGGTTGGCGGTTCGACGGGTCAGGCTGATGCGCGGCGGGGGCGTGGACGTGTGTCTTCGCCGCCGCGCCGCGGTCTTCGCCGCCGCCCGGTCCGGCGCAGGCTGGCACTTCGGGGTCGGTCGGTATCGGGGCGACGATCTGGCGTGGTATCGGCTGACGAGCTTGCGACGTGGCCCGACGGTGGTCATCGATCGCACCGAGCTCGAGATCGTCGAGCGGCGCCTGCCCACTGTCGAGGAGGGATACACCATCCCCCATGCCCTGGTGGTGTTGCGCTGCCGCGCCGGCGGTGAGGATGTCGAGGTGGCGATGGCACCCGGTGTGCTCACCGGGTTCCTGTCGTGGTTGGAGGCGTCGCCGCCCGGACGCGGCACAGGCTACCGCCAGGCTTCCTGACCGCCCTCACCTGCAGCTTCTCCACCCGCTGCTCGCCGTTCGAGGCGAGGAACCGCCGGTGCCGCGTCCGGGTTCACCCAGACCACCCGGGGTGTGACGTGACTGCCCGAAGCGAAGCAACACAGCGCGTTGTGCGGCGCTTGCAGTCTCATCGTGAACCCGCCATCCACGCCGACGACCGTGGCGTGGTCGTCGAAGGCATAGATGGGCTGCACGGGTGGCCGGCGGGACCGAAGAGGTGGCAGTGAGCCAGGACAGCAGTGACGTGGTCAACGCGACGGTACGACGGTGGCAACTCACCGAGACGCTGCGGCAGCTTCGGGAGCGTGCCGGACTGACGATCGAGCAGGCCGTGGAACGGCTGCGTACGAGGCCGGGTGCGTGGTCACGCTCGAAGCTGGGCAGGATCGAAACCCGCGTGCAGGGCGTGCGGGTTCGTGAGGTCGAGCAGCTTCTCGATCTCTACGACGTCACCGACGCGAGTCTTCGCGTGTGGCTGCTCGACCTTGCTGTCACGGCGCAGGAACGCGGGTACTGGCTGGCGATCCGGAAGGATCTCCCTGAGGACTTCCACGGCTTCCTCGGTGTCGAGGCCGCGCTCGTGGCGTTGCGCCAGTTCGAGACGATGCTCATCCCTGGACTGCTGCAAACGGCCGACTTCACCCGTGCCCTCATCAACGGTGGGAGTCCCGGCCTGGCCGCCGACGTGGTGGAACGGCGGGTGCTGGCTCGCCAGGCCCGCCAGCAGATCCTGACCAGGGCCAGCCCGCTTCACCTTCATGTGATCCTCGACGAGGCGATCCTCGAACGTCCGGTCGGCACTTCCGCGATCATGCGCAACCAGCTCCGCCGCCTGATCGACGAGTCAGCCGCCGACCACGTCACCGTCCAGGTCCTGCCGAAGGCGGCCGGAGCCAGTCCCGCGATGGACGGCCCGTTCTCCGTGATGTCGCTGCCCGAGCCCATCCCGGACTTCGGTTACGCCGAAGGCCCCGGAGGAGCCGTCTACATCGAAGATCGTGAGCTGGTGCGCATGTGTATCGTCAAGTGGGGAATCCTCACCGAGCGGGCGGTCTCCCCGGCCGACTCGCTGGACTTGATCAAGGAAGCGGCGAAGGCTTACCCGTGACACACGACGAAGGAGGGTGCGGGATGATCGATACGGACCTCGCGGCCGGCGCAGGCTGGCGCAAGAGCAGCTTTTCTGGCACCGGCGGCACCGGAGGCGGCAACTGCGTCGAGGTCGCCCCGCTGGCAGACGGCAGAATCGCCCTGCGCAACAGCAACCACCCAGAGGCAGGGCCCGTCTTCGTCACCCGCACCGAGATGTACGTCTGGATCAAGGGCTGCAAGGCCGGCGAGTTCGACGACCTGAGCTGACGTCTCACCTTGTGACGTCACCCGAGGGACCCGCCCGCTCACCCGCCGTGCGCAGTCCCTGCTCGCCCAACCAGCAGCGCAGGGCGTTTCAGGTCAAGAGTTCGCGGAGATCGCTGGGCGCCAACACGCCCCAGGCGAGCAACTGGGTACCGACCTCGTTGGTGTGCTGCTGACCGCTGATGCATTCCACACCCCGCTCCTTCAGCAGGCCGCGCCAATAGGACACGCGTTTTTCGACGTCCTTGGCGGTGACGGATCCGGCCTGGGAATCATGGCGGGCGAGCACGGCGCCGGCGATCTCCGCAGCCGCGCCGTCGCCGACGGCGTCGACCGGAATGTTGTTGTAGAGGAACTTGGCGGTCAGCAGGAGCCGGTCGTGGGGGGACAGTTCGGGCAGTCGACTCGTTGTCGAGGGGTGGCCCTGTGGCAGCGGACGCGTCAGGCGCGTCGTCGTGCGGGGGGCATCGACGGCCAAGCGCAAGTGGTACTCGGCCTGCTCGCTCGGGATGCGCACGCGCAAGCCGGGCGGGACCACCACCCGGCGAGTCGTCCGGGCGGGTTCGGTGCACACCGGGAGTACTTCGTCGCGGTCGCGCTCGCTGATCAGGATCGGATGGCTGGACGACAGGCACCGGATGCCCCATAACCCGGCTTCGAACGCCACCTCGCACACGGTTCCGGAGATGGACTGGTCCTCGTCCCTATGGCGGCCCTCGGGCCGTCCGATCACCAGCGGATGGTCCGGGTGGCGGCCGATCCGAAATGGCACGCCACCCGGGTGAGCGTGCAGCCGGATCGCCTCGTCTCGGGTGAGTGTGCGGCCGTAGAGCGTGGCCGGCCGGGTGGTCGACAGGGTCATGGTCAGGTCGCCGGGAGCTGGTGTCACGTGGTCGCCCATGCGGCCAACCTAGGCACATCTCGCGGGTCAGGAAAGAGCCGCGCCAGGGGTGGCCCCGGGGTCAGCGCATGGTCACACACAGATTGGTGGCCTCCGCGGTGCGGAGTCTCTCCACGATGCCTTGCGCGTCGAACTGAATGATCGGGTAGGAGACCCGGCAGGGTTCGCCGGTGTCGTTGAAGTCCAGCGGCCCGGAGATCCCGTCGTAGTCGATGTCGCGGCCCTGGCGGATCAGCTCAAGGCAACTCGCGTAGTCGCTGCACTTCTCGCCGGTTCGGGTCACCGCGGTGGCCTGGCGGGCCATGGCGTCAGGGTTGGCCGTCCCGGCGGCCGCGGCGGCGAGCGCCATCACGATGACCGCGTCGTATGTCTCGGCGGCATAGGTCAGCTCGATGACCGGCCCACCCCTGATCTCCTCGACGCTGCGGCGGAAGTCGGGGTCGAGCGGGAGCAGGGTGGTGCCGCGCATGCCGGCCAGTACGCCCGGGTTGTCGAGATCCACCTGCCCGGGCAGCGCCGAGCGCATGTTGCCCTCGGTACCGTAGATGCGCGTGTTCTGCGGATTCACCCCCTGGGCGATCAGCGCCCGCAGGATCTCGTCGCTCTCCTCGAACCCGACGAGCACGACGGTTCCCGGTCGCGCGCCGGCGACCCGCTGCGCAAGATCATCATAGTTGGCCGGCGGAAGCCCGTAGGACTCCGTGAGAGCCACCGGCACACCACTCTCGGCCAGGCTCCGCGTGAGCACGTCGCGGAAGCCGTCGCCGTAGGCGTCATCGCGGGTCAGCACGGCCACCGCTCCCGGGCCGTCGTCGAGGATCTGCCGGCCGAGCACCCGTGCTTGCAACTCATCCGACGCCGCGGTGCGAAAGAACCGCCCCCCGTCAGGGTAGGTGCTCAGCTCAGGGGCGGTACTCGACGGCGACACGAGCAGTACACCGGCTCCCACGACGGTGTCCAGTACCTTCAGCGAGCCCGCCGACAGGGATGGGCCGATGATCACGTCGGTCTGGTTGCCGAGGAGCGTGTCGACCGAGGCGCAGATCGTGTCGGTCCCCGGATCGCCGTCGTCCTGCTCGTCGCCGGGCCGAGACTCCTCGACCTCGTAGTTCTGACTCGTCCCGGCCGCTCGGACATCGCGGACCGCGAGGCGCAGCGCCGCGGACTGTGCTGGTCCTTGGCCTGCGACGGGGCCGGTGCGGGGGATGAGCCCGCCGATGCGCAGGACCGTATCGCCATGATCGGAGCTGTAGGCCCCCTGCGGGCAACGCGAATCCTCTGGGTAGATGGCCGCGACGATGCCTGCGCCGACAGCCAACGTGACCGCGATGGCGGCGACGACCTGGGCCGGCCGAGTCTGCCACCACACGGGTCGCTGCGCCGCGTTAACCGCACCGGCCCGGCGGATCTCTGCCCGGAACTCCTCCGCGGTGGGGCGCACCGTGGGGTCGTAGTCCAGAGCGCGGGCGATGATCGGACGCAGCTCCGCCGGAAGGACGTCCAGGCTCTCCGGCTGCCACGCGTAGTGGGTGTTGATCATCTGCTGGGCCCGGTCGGGCTGGTCGTCGATGAGGTGTCGACCGGTACGGAGAAAATAGAGGGTGAGCGCGGTGGAGAAGGCGTCTGCCCGCTGCTCGTCGAGGAGATCGAGCCCGCCTGCGTGCCGCTCCGGGGCCATCCACCCGGTCGTTCCGGTGACCTCTACGACGCCCGGGTCGCCCGCGCGACGGCTCGACATGAGGTCGACGAACTTCAGCTGCCCGAAACCGTCATAGACGATGTTCTCGGGTTTGATGTCGCAATGGGCACAACCCTGCCGGTGCAGATCGGCCAACCCGTCGACGTGCGCCTGGCACGCGGCGAGGTAGTGGTCGTTGCGACGGAGGGGAGCGACCTTGCGCAGGTTGCGGCCCGGGACCAGCTCAGCGGCCAACCATGGCGGGGTGGCTCCCGCCCCGACCGCGAAGGTCCGGACGATGTGCGGGCTCACCACGGCCTGGGAGATCTGGTGCTCGCGCCGCAAACCTGCCCGATGGGCCGGCGTCGCATGGGAAACGGTCTTCAGGGCGAGCAGGTGTCCAGCACCTGGACCCTCGGTTCGGCGGGCCCGGTACACCTGAGTCGACTGTTCTCGCTCGGACACCAGCCGGCCGAGCCGAAAACCGGGGATGATCGGCTTCTCGCGCCGCAACCTGCCGCTGAGGCGGCGGACGCCACGTCCGCGCTGGTGAGCCTCGCTCATCGCGTCAAGGTGTCACGGACCGCTTCTCCCCGCAACGACGACGGGGGCCGCCCCACTGGTGCTGGGTGCTGCCCCCGAGACGGAGGCACTGATCAGGACGAACATGAGGCACAACCCACCGTGCGTCTTGACGCCTGGAAGGAGGAACCGGTGGACCTGACCCTGTCGGTGATCATGATCGGCCTGGTCACCATCATCGTGATCGCAACCATGATCGGACTCAGTGTGGAGCGTAGCGCCCAAGCCAGAGCATGGCGCAGGATTGCCGAGGAGCGGCGCTGGAACTGGGAGCGGCGGTCCGGTGCCGGTGCGGACCCGAACGCCGCCGAGCCCCGGCCCACACCCACTCGGCCACCCCCCCACGTGACGTCGACGGCCGGTTCGCGAGGACGGGACGGCCAGGTGTTGGGCGCGTCCGGTGCTCGCCGAGCTCGACGCCTGGATCAAGAGCTGCAAGGCCGGCGAGTTCGACGACCTGGCCTGACGGCCGCCGAGTCGTGGGCTGCGGGCAGCTCAGCCGCGTCAGCCGGCGGGCGTGGTCGTGGCGAGTTTGGCGGCGTGGGTGAGCAGGTCGGTGTAGACGGTGGGGTCGTCGGCGTCGATCACGGGGAAGCCGACGCCGAACGCGCCGTTTTCCCAGTGCACCCGGATACCGGGGTTGGCGATGTTGGTGCCGTCGTGCAGGAATACGTGCGGGCTGCAGGTGACGTTGTCGTTTCGGGCGGCGTGGAACTGGGCCATGACCGTGGAGCGGGCGGATCCGGTGTCGAGCGCGGCGGTCAGCTGGTCGAGGTCCACGGCGCGGGTGCTGGCGGCGACGTCGAGGATCACGTGACGTTGAGAGATGCAGCGGCCGTCGGCCCAGAATGCGCGGCGCAGGGCGCGGTCGAGTTCCTCGCCGGCGTGCCAGCTCTGGGCTGCCGCGGCCTGGACGGCTTCCAGGGGCGGCAGGGTGGTGACGGGGTAGGTCCAATCTGGACCCTGCCAGAGCCGCCATCCGGCACGGGGTTCGAGGGCGCCGACGGCGGTGACTTCGGAGTCGACGCCTGGACGTTCGTTGACGGTGTGGTTGAACAGTTCCAGGGGAAAGGCGCGGTGGTCGAACCAGATCTGACCGTCGAGACCGAGCCGGCTGCGGGTCTGGTGCAGGCGGTACATCGCGAGGTGCGCGAACGAGCAGTTCAGGTCGGAGAAGATCACCATTGTGGTCGGGTCGTGGGGCAGCCGGGGATCGGTGGCTGCGTTGTTCGTCGAGCGGCGCGTGGTCACCGTCGGCCTCCACCGGAGCCGGCGGCGGAGGCCAGGGTGGTGCGGTCGGGGGCGATCCAGTTGGCCAGCCGGTAGAGGAGCGCGGCGACGGCGAAGGGCACCACCCAGCTGAGGTCGATGCCGCCGGTCAGTCCGGCGAGCGGGCCGGTGTAGAGGGAGTTGTCCACGAACAGCAGGCCCAGGGCCACCGCGGGCACGAATGCGGAGAAGGCACGGGGGTTGAAGCCGTGGCTGTACCAGTAGCGGCCGCGGTGCTGTGGGGTGGCGAAGGTGTGCAGATCCAGCGGGTCGTACCGGCCTCGGTGCAGCGCGAACCCGACGAGCATGATCGCGGCCCACGGCGAGACCAGCACGAGCAGCACGAGGACGAACGTCGAGATGGAGTCGATCGCGTCGTAGACGATGGCGCCGAGATAGAGCACGGCGGTGCCCAGCACCGACACCGCGAGCGTCGTCGTCACCCTGGAGGCTCGCCAGAACACCGAGTTGGCGGACAACCCGGCGGCATAGAGGCACAGCCCGCCCTGGGGCACGGTGCCCACCAGGCCGAACAGCACGACCACGGCGGCGAACCAGGTTGGGACCACGTCGGTGACACCGATGACCCACGGCTGGTCCGAGTCGGGCAGCACCGTCGTGACGTAGGCACCGACGAGCAGGGCGGTCGCGTTGCTGGTGTACATGGTCGCCCCGGTCCACAGCATGGCGGATCGATCGCTGACCTCGGGACGGAGATGGCGGCTGTAGTCACCCTGGAAGATCGAGTAGGAGATGGGCAGTGCGGCCGCGAACGACACCGCCAGCAGCCAGGTCGGCCAGAAGCCGTCGAGCACGTACGGCCCGCCGATGTAGCCGGGGTCGAACCGAGGCGTGAGCACCGCGACGAGTGCGAGCAGCACCACCCCGCCGGCGAGGGTCATGAGCTTGTAGGCGGCCAGCAGGGTGCGATGTCCGTATCCGGCGACGAGGGCGACCGAGCCGGCGACCAGCGGGATCGCCATGGCCAGCGCGGCGGTATCGGTGGGGGTGCCGAGCAGGCGTTGCCCGGCGACGAGCATGGCGGAGGCTCCTGTCCACACGGCGATCGCGAAGAACCCGAGCGCGACCAGGACGGTGATCAGATTGGCGAGGATCCGACCGCGGATCCCGAAGTGCGCCCCGCTGGAGATCGGATCATTCGCGCCGGTGCGCTTGCCGATCCGGACCAGTGGGGCGAACACCGCGGTGCCCAGCAGCAGGCCGAACAGCACGGCGCTCACGGTGGCCCACCAGCCGAGCCCGAAGGCTATCGGCAGCGCCCCCAGAACGACGGTGCCGAGGGAGAACTGGGTGGAGTGCCAGATCCACAGGAACTCCTGAGGCGAGGACTGGCGCTGCCCGGGCGGCACCATGTCGATCCCGCGATGCTCCACCCGCCCAGCCCGGTCCGCGGCGGTCGGGCGGGAAGCCGCACTGATCATGACCCCGGCCTGCCCGCCCATGGCCGGGTAGGGGCTTCGTCGAGTTGGGCGATGTCGAGTTGGGTGATGCGGAGGGGACCGCAGGCGGGGCCGCCGACCCGCTGCCCGGTGAGCAGATCGAAGGTGGCGTGGTGCAGCGGGCAGGTGATGCGCAGCGTGCGGGGGTTGACGCGGCCGAACTGCAGTCGCCCCTTGCGATGGGGGCAGGCGGCCGCGACGAGCAGTCGGTGGCCCGCTACCTCGATCAGGATCTGGTTGTCGCCGACGGGATGGATCCGCGCCGCCGACGTCACGCCAGCCTCCTGGCTTTGACCACCGCGGCCTCGGTGGCGGCGGCCACGGTCCTGCTGGTCAGCTCGATCCCGGCCCAGATCTTGGCCAGGTCGATCGGCTGCTCCTCCTCCAGGGCTTTGATCGATTCGAGTATCTGGCGGCTGTGGAAACCGTCGATGTAGAGATGCTCGGTGTAGTACTGGCTGTTGCGGATACCCAGCCGCTCGGTGGCGGTAGCGAAGCTCCGGAACGCGTACAGCACGCTGGACTCGAAGTAGGCGTAGGCGCCCAGGAAGTACTCCGGGGCCGGGGCCCGTGCGGCGAGCCAGTGGAACAGGTTGACGTAGGCGAGGCTCTCCTCGTTGACTGTCGCGATGTAGTGCTCGAGCTCGGTGGGCATGTCCAGTTCGGTCAGCAGCTTGCGATACAACGCGGAGTGCTCTTGTTCGTTGTTGCCGCAGCCGAACTCGTCGATGAGTACCCGGAACACCGCCATCCGGGACTTGGCAGGCAGCCGCGGGATGATCGGCAGGTGGGACTGCGACTCCACCAGGCCATCAACGGCGAACTCCGCGACCACGACCTTGAACTGCTCGAGCGTGGCCTGCTCGGCCAGGTACCGGTCACAGCCCCGCGGGTCCGCCTCCTCGCAGCGCAGCAGCTCGCGCAGCATCGAGACCAGCTCCTGGCGAGAGGTGAACGGCGGCGCCCCGTGCTCGAGTTCGGCGGCCCGCGGCTCCACCCACTCCCGCTCCAGGTTGACGATCTCGGTGTAGGTCGCGGGGTCGGGAACCCACCGGTTGCAGACGTACAGTCTCTTCTGGATGGTGTTACCAGGGCCGAGGATGGTGGTCATGACGCAGCCGCCTTTCTCGTCACGACCCGGTCCGTGTCGATCACACCGCGGCGAACCAGCTCCGCTTTCACCGAGCGGTACCAGTCCTGGGTGAGCAGCCCGTACCGCATGCACGCGTCATCGATCGCTGCCTGATGCGCCGCAGTGGGGTCGGTGAGTATCGCGGTGCACAGTGCGGGCTCGAGGTTGGCCAGGGGGCCGATGAACCCGGCCACCCCGCGGGCCTGCAGCAGCAGGTTCTCCCAGCCCTCGAACACCGGTACGGCGGGCAGGTCGGCCACGATCCGGCGGGTCAGCTCGGGTATACCGCTGGACTCCTTGATGCCGACGATCCTGGGCAGCCGGCAGATCCTGATCAATGTGTCGGGCTCGATCTGGTTACCGGAGATCGCCGCCTCGTTGTAGATGAACAGCGGCACGCTGACCGTGGAGCTCAGCACGGCGAAGTGGGCGTAGATCCGATCCTGGGTCACGTCCTTGCCGAACGGAGTGGTCACCACGACCGCGTCGGCCCCCAGGGCGGTCGCGTGCCGGGCGCGGGCCACCACGGCGGCGGTGGTGGCCAGCTGGATCCCGGCCAACACGGGCCGCCCACCGGAGTGTTCCCGGGTAGCCGCGATCATCTGCTGCCACTGCTGCTCGGTCAGGGCCCAACCCTCACCGGTACTCAGCGCGGGCATCAACGCGGTGACCTCGCAGCGGACCGACTCGATCAATCGAGCGACGCAGGTTTCGGAGACGTTGCCCGCATCGTTCACGGGCGTGACCAGGGGCACGATGGTTCCGGAGTACATGTACTGACCTCATATGAGCTCGATCGGGATCCGTAGCGCCAGCGACGCTCGGTAGAGCTGATCCAGGTGTTCTGGGAACGCGTGCTCGCCGGTCGGGGTCACCGGGGCGACGGGCAGGTCGTCGCGGGCGGCCAGTCGCGGGCTCGCGGTGTGCAACACGGCGCCGCGGTGCAGCACCATGCCCATCAGCAGACGCTCGCGCATCGGCAGGTCGGTCAGTTTCGCGGTGCCGAGCGCGGTCTGGATGTCGGTCTCGTCGTACCCGCGGCGGCTGATCGCCATCTCGGTGTGCAGGGCGTCCATGAACGGGTAGTAGACGTCCTGCACCGATCTCGGGTGCCCCCACACGATGTCGTCGCACCAGCCCACGTGCTCCAAGCTCATCAGCACCTCGCTGTGCAGTCGGCGAACGAAGAAGGTCTTGCAGGCTCTGCGGGTGGCCTCGTCGACGGCGTGCATTCCCAGGAAGGCGGCGGCGTCGACGATCTCAGCGACCCCAGCCATTGCCGTCGAGCACCTCCCGCATCGCGGACATGGCGGCGGCAAACGTTCCGGGTTGGCGGGCCAGGGCGATCCGTACGTACCGTTCACCCTTCTGGGGTTGGCTCCAGTAGAAGTAGGTACCGGGCAGGACGTAGACCTGCTCATCGATCAGCCGTCGCTGCAGCTCGCTGGCGGTCAGATCGGATGTCGTGAGACGGAACCAGGCCACGCTGGTGTCCACGACTGATTCGACGTAGTCGAGGATGGTGCCGTCCAGGGTCTCGCGGACGGTGCGCCGATTCTCGGTGATCACCTCGCGAACCGAGGCCAATCCATCCTCGATGGAGTCCTGCACGTAGTGGGTAAGGATGTTGAGCACGAATGGTGAGACATTGAGCAAGACCGCAGTGTGAATATTGTAGATGTCCGCCCAGATGTTCTCACTCGCAGTGATCATGGCGGCCTTCGCGTCCTGCACCGGCCACGTCTTGCCGGTGTCCTCGATCGCAGCGTAGGTCACCCCGGATTCTTCCAGGAGCTTGTAGAGGTCGAAGCGGTCGTGCCGGGGGTCACACAGGGCGAATGAGGCGAAGCAGAGGTCGAGCAGTAGTAGCTTGTCGTGGTCCTTGCAGAAGCGGACGACCTCCTCGAAACCGCGGCGGCCGTCCTTGAGGAGGCTGAACCCGGTCGGGTTGTTCGGGTCGACCAGGTACAGGGCGTCGGCCTTTACCTTCTTCAGGTTGTCATAGATCGTCTGCGGATTGGCCAGGTAATGCTCGGGCAACGGTACGAGTGGTATCTGCATGTGCTTGAGCAGATCAACGAGGTTGTCGAAGCACGGCTCGACCAGCGCGACCGTCATGTCGCGCTGCGCGCAGTACATCCCGGCCACCATTGTCGACACACTGGCCGAATAGGACAGCAGGGTCTTGCCGAGCGCGATGGCGGTGGGCTGCTTGTGCAGCCGGAAGAACGCGTTGATCAGGCGCTCCTCGTGGAAGGCTTGCTGGGAGTTCTCGGACTCGTACCACAGGTCGGGCAGCTGGCCGACAATCTTGTCCTGGCTCGGGGACTGTCCCTGGTGGGTGTGGGCGTCGGCCAGGTTGAAGCGAGTCCTGAGTGCCTGGATCTCATGCTGGGTCAGATCGAGGAGGGCACCGGGCCCGTCCTGTATAGAGGCGATCCGAACCGTGGAAGCTGTGGCTGTGACGTTGAAAGACATCAGATCCTTACCTGATCGGGTTTCGACAACGCTGGCATGATGCCCCTGTGGGTGCAGGACGCGTTCGTCCGATAACTCACCGTACATCGCCGGACGCTAGATCAGGTGAATAAAGCACTAACGATTGATTGGTTCGACATCGCTGTGGAGCAACGGGCAGCCGCACGTTGTGGTCCCCCGGACAGCACAAATTCCCCGTCGCCGAAAATGGCGACGGGGTGCCTTTCGGTGGATCAAGGTGTGCTCGATGGACGGGTTATTCCGTTCGCCGCCGAGGCAATTGGCCCGATGGGGTTGCCCGGGTTGGACCGGGGTTGGACCCGTCTTCGGTCTGGTCTGACGTTGGGCGGTCAGGCAGCGGCGCGGCGCAGGATGTCCTCGTAGACCGAGGGGTCATCGCGGTGCACGACCGGCCAGCCAATGCCGTAGGCGCCGTGCCAGCCGACCTCGAAGCCGGGGTTGGCGTGGTCGGTGCCGTCGGGAAGGAACAGGTGCGGGCTGCAGTTGACCTGGTCCGTGCGGGCGATTGCGGCCTGCTCGGTGACCGCGCGGCGGGCCCGGCCGTCGCCGAGAGCGTCGGCGATCTTGCCCGCGTCGACGCCCTCGGTGCGCGATGCGGCGTCGAGGATCACGGTGGTGTTGCTGATGCAGCGTGACTCGGCCCAGAACGCGTGGCGCAGGGCGAGGTCGAGTTGTTCGGCGGCGCGGGTGCCCTGCTCCTTGGCGGCCTGGACCGCTTCCAACGCGGGCAGCATGGTCGACGGGTAGAGCCAGTCCATGGCCTGCCAGAGCTGCCAGCCGGCGTCGGGCTCGTGGCCGGCCATCCGACCGACTTCGCTGTCTGTGCCGGGCCGAGGGCTGGGTGCGTCGTTGAGCAGCTCCAACGGGAAGGCTCGATGATCGAACTCCACGCGATCCTGCAGGCCGAGGCGCCGTCGGGTGGCGTGCAGCCGATGCACGGCGATGTGGGCGAAGGAGCACCAGATATCAGCGAAGACGACGATCACGCCGGCGGGCGGGGTGAGGTCGGTGATGGTCGGGTCCGGTGGGGTGGTGGTCATGAAACGTCTCCTGTGGGATGGGGTGTTGTCAGGTTGCGGTGTTGCCTTCGTGGCGGGCGAGTACCGTCTCGATGCTGACGTCTTCTTCGGGCAGCCACGGGGCCATGGCCGGGATCCCGCGCATCAGCTCGAGCAGGACGTCGGTGCGGCCGGTAGCGGTGGGTGCGTGCGAGCTGAGCACTCGCGCCGGGCGTAGTCGCTCGATCTCGGTGATCACCTTGTTGAACTTGTGCTCGTCGACCAGCGCCGTCCAGGGGGCGTTCGCCCGGGTGAACAGGCGCATCCCGTCCAGGTAGTCGGACTCGACGGCGTCGACGGCGTCCTCGACGAGCGTGGGCAGCACGGTGCCGAAGCAGTCCGAGCTGAACAGCGACCGGGAGGTGTGGTCGTAGATCGCCAGCGTGGAGGGCGCGTCATAAGCCGGGGGCCGCAGCACGGAGATCGTGCGGTCGCCCAGATCAAGCCGGCGCCCGGGATTGATGGTACGGACCCGGTGCGGTGGCACCTGCCATTGCTCGGCCAGCCGGGGGATCGACAGCCCGTTGGTGAGCAGGGTGGCGTGCGGTGCGGCCATCAGGACCTCGCGCAGGTTGCCGGCGTGGTCGCGGTCGTCGTGGGTGAGCACGATCCAGCGCAGCTCGGTCGGTTCGATCAGTGACCACAGGGCCATCTCGAAGTCGCCCCGGTCCACTGGCATGCCACTGTCGATGAGCAGCGGTTGGCTTCCGCGGACCAGGTATGCGTTGACCGGCTGCAACCCGACCCCGTCGATGGGCAGGTGCGAGGGCAGGGTAAATATCTCGGGGGCGGCGGCGTGCGGCTTGCGCATGTTCGAGGGCACGAAGATCTCCCGTCTCAGGTCAGATGATGGGCCGCTGGGTCAGGTGAGCTGGACGAGCACCGAACCGGCGATGAGCAGGGCCAGGCCGCCGATCCGGGGTGGGGTGAGCGGCCGGCGCGGCATGCGGAACCAGCCGAAGTGATCGATGAGCGCGGAGGCCACCTGCTGCCCGGTCACGGTCAGCGCCACGGTCACCGCCGCCCCGATGGTCGGGATCAGCAGGAAGGTTGCGATCACATAGGCGGCGGCGCAGAACCCGCCGAGCCAGCCCCACCACGGCATCGCGCGCAGTGGTTGCAGCTGCGGGGTGGGTGTGCCACGCAGCGCCAGCAGCACGATCAGCACGATCGCGATGGTCAGCGTGGCCACGACGAAACTGATCGTCCCGACCGCGAGGGGCTGCCCGATGTCCTGCCGGAGCTGGGCGTTGATCGCACCCTGGATGGGCAGCACTGCCCCGGCCAGCAGACCCAGGAGGACCCAGCCGGACTGCGTGGCGGTGCGACTCGGGGCTGTGGCGGTGCGACTCGGGGCCACGGCGATGGCCGAGCGCGTTGCCGTGCCCGAACCGTCGATCCCCCCAGATGGTGCGGCGGTGCCACCCGAGGCCACAGCGGTGATCGGGCCAGCCGGGGTGCCCGGCCCGCCGCCGCGCCGCGTCAGCTGCTGGCCTCTGATGATCACGGTGATACCGACCAGCACCGCGAGGGCGCCGAGGACGATACCGATGCTGAGTGGCTGCTGGGGCACCGCGAGCAGGCCGAAAAGGTCCAGGCCCAGCGAGGCGAACACCTGCCCGGTGACGAACAACCCCACCGCGGTCAGCGCTCCCAGCCGCGGAAACAGCAGGATGCCGGCGGTGATGTACAGCGGGCTGGCCATCCCGCCGAGCAGTAGCCACCACGGCTCGACCTCGGGTACCAGTCCGATCGCGCCGATCGCGCCGACCGCAGTGGCGAGCACGGCCAGGGCTCCGGCCGCGACCGCCAGCTGCAGGGTCGACGCCCCGTACGGGGTGCCCACGGCCTTGTTCAGTCGCTGGTTCACCGAGGCCTGCACCGCGAGCAGGCAACCGACCAGCAGCGCGGATGCCAGCAGTAGCAGATTCATGATCACTCCATGTCGCAAACAAGTGGACAGCATGTCCGTTTCGTCATGACCATAGCCGTAAGTGGACACGTTGTCCAGATACTTGGAGGCCGGTACGCTCCCGGGCATGGCTGCCGAAGAGACCTCCGCGACCGGGGGCAGGGCCGTCCCGGCCGAGGCACTTGCCTGGGTGGATGTCCCCGCTGCCAGCAGATACTCAGGGCGTACTGATCCACATCAGCGGCCTGACGGTGCGCCCCGTGAGCGGGCTGATGCGGCCCGCAACCGGCAACGCGTGCTTGCCGCCGCCGAGCAGTTGTTCGCCACCACCGACCCCGCCTCGGTGACGATGGGCGACATCGCCCGCGCCGCTGGCATCGGCCGCGCTACGCTATACCGCCGTTTTCCCGACCCCGCCTCGGTCGCCGAGGCCCTGCTCGACGAGCACGAGCGCCGGCTCCAGCAGCAGTTGATCAACGGCCAACCGCCGCTCGGGCCAGGGGCGCCGCCCGCCCAGCGGCTCGCCGCGTTCTACTCGGCCATGGTCGATCTGCTCGACCAGCACTTGCATCTCGCCCTCGGCGCCGAGGGTGGCAGCGCCCGGTTCGCCACCGGCGCCTACGGGTTCTGGCGCCTCCACGTGCGCGGCCTGCTGGTGGAGGCCGGCGTGCCCGACGCCGACACCCTCATCGACTCACTGCTCGCGCCGCTGGCACCCGAGGTGTACCAGTACCAGCGGTACCAGCGTGGCAGGCTCCGCCAGCAGATCATCGACAGCCTGGACTGGCAGGCCCGACGTCTTCTCGACTCAGCTGAGGCTGAGCCGCGCAGAACCAACGAGGAGCTGAGCCTGTCCCTCGGACCCCAGGACCACGGACACTGAGGGAGATGTCCGCGTTCGCCGTATCGCCCCGTCAGGTCCGACGTGACGACCTGCCTTGCGATCTGTTGTGCAACGCACGTGTGGCATGATTAACGGAACCACGCTGAGAAGGGCGGGAGTGTTGATCGCACCTCAGCCGAATGTGCCTCACGGTCGTGACCCCGCCCAGCGGTCGGCCGGACCAACCGTGCTGCGTATGGTGGTCGGCTCGCAACTGCGTCGGCTCCGTGAGGCGCGTGGCATCGCCATGGAAGCAGCCGGGGAGCTGATCCGGGCGTCACCGGCCAAGATCAGCCGGCTTGAGCTCGGGAGGGTGGGCTTCAAACCGTGTGACGTGGCTGATCTACTCACCCTCTATGGCGTCACCGACACGCAGGAGCGAGACGCGTTCCTCACGTTGGCCCGGCGGGCGAGCACGCCGGGTTGGTGGCGCCAGTACGGCGACATCCTGCCAAGCTGGTTTGGGACCTACCTCGGCTTGGAGCAGGGCGCCTCGATCCTCCGCTCTTACGAGCCTCAGCTCGTGCCCGGGCTGCTCCAGACCCAAGACTATGCCCGCGCCGTCATCGAGCTGCACTACGCGCACGAGTCCGCCGACGAGATCGAGCGCCGGATCGCGCTGCGGATGGCACGGCAGCGCTTCCTCGCTCTGCCGGAGGCACCGGACCTGTGGGTGGTGATCGATGAAGCGGCGCTACGCCGACCGGTGGGCGGACGGCAAGTCTTTCGCGCGCAGCTGCGACATCTGATCGACGCGGCCGAGTTGCCGAACGTCACGGTTCAGGTGGTGCTGTTCAGCGCCGGGGGTTACCCCACCGCAGGTGGTTCGTTCACCATTCTGCGGTTCGCCGAACCCGACCTGCCCGACATCGTTTACCTTGAGCAATTCCTCAGCGCCCTCTACCTAGACAAAAAGCATGAAACCGACAACTACCTGACGATGATAGATCGTTTGTGCGTGCAGGCCCAGTCAGCCACCGCGACCATTGACTTCCTGCACGGGATCCTGGCCAAGAGTTGATCTTAGGGCTTTCGTCCGACGCCGCTGAAGTGAAACACTTTGACGGGGGTACCAAGTTCGCAGGGATAGGGACGCCACAGCGAGCACGAAACTACGCCGGGCTCCACGAGCTCGAGGTGGTCGAAGAAGCGGGTCAGCTGCTGGCAGCTGCGGGCCACAATCGGTGCGGCGCCGCTCTCGTTCCAGATCCGCATGGACTTTTCCATCGCCTCGCCGTCGATTTCTCCAGTGGGGTGGGACAGCACCAGGTAGCTACCCGAAGGTAGGGCGTCCAGGAGCCGGCTCACCACCGAATGCGCCTGATCGGTATCCGTGATGAAGTTGAGGATCCCGAGCAGCATGAGCGCGATGGGTTGGGTGAAGTCCAGCGTCCGGGCAGCCTCTTGTATGATCAGTTCCGGATCGCGCAGGTCTGCCTGAATGTAGTCGGTGACGCCTTGCGGAGTGCTGGTGAGAAGAACGCGGGCGTGGACCAGCACGAGCGGGTCGTTATCCACGTAGACGATGCGGCATTCCGGCGAGATCGTTTGGGCGATTTCGTGGGTGTTGTTGGCGGTGGGCAGACCAGTACCAATATCGAGGAACTGCCGGATCCCCACCTCGCCTGCCAAATATCGGACCGTGCGGGCTAGGAACTCCCGCTCCGCGCGGGCGGTGTCGCGGAGGCTTGGAATGAGGGCAATAATCTGTTCAGCGACGTCACGGTCGACCGGGTAGTTGTCCTTACCTCCTACCAAGTAGTTCCAGAACCGAGCAGAATGCACCACGCTACTGTCGATTTCGGGTGGTTGTTTCCGGTCGGGCACTGCTGAACTGTCACTCACGAGCGAGCCCCTCCGCTCTTCGACGTCTGGTGGACGGGGTGTCGCAACTGTAACCTATGCCCGTCAAGGTCGTAGACTTCACGCTGGCGCGGTAGCGGCAGAGTAGTGAGGGGTTCGGCGCTCGCTCGTTGCTGCTTGCTTGGTGACGTTGCAACAGCGACGGCAGGCGGTCAATGAGGGCCGAAGTGGTCCTGATCAGGTGATCAAGGCGAAACCGTCGCTGTTGAAGATCGACTAACCACGCTTTGGCCTTGATCGGCGCGGATGTGGGCCTGGGGAGCCTTCTCGGCTTGCCTCGGATGGCCGCCCGGCGGATACGCGGATACCACGCGGCCTGCGCCGGAATTTCGTGCGACACCCTCAGGTCGGCGCGCTGCAGGGTGTCCTCGTGGTAGGCCATGCCCTCGGGGTGCGGGTGGCGAACCGGGCGGGGGCGCTGGGGCAGGTGTCGTCGGCGAGGTCCAGGGCACGGGTGAGATCAAGTTCGACGAGTCCGGCGACCTCGACGTCGGCGAGCGAGATGGCCATGAGCTCGACGTCCAGGGCAGCAGGTACCAGTGCTGGGACTCCCGCTCGATGTAGTCCGGCCAGCGTGAGCGCGGGTCTGACGGAGCCCGATCCACGGCAGCCGGGACATCGTGGGCGCGCAGGACGTCCAGATACCCGCTGTATGTCGGCCCGCCCACCTTTTCTCGCGGCGGTGGCCGGCCAGCGGCCGGGTCCATCGTGTCGAGCAGCTTGATGACCTGGTCACCGTCGCGGCGGTGACCTCCGTCTTTCACCGAGGGGTGACACGCCGGGGTGAAACGGGCGTAGAACGTGGGAGAGGCGCACCTGACCAGGAAGAATGCGATTGTCGAAGATCGTAATTTGACCGAGGCAGGTGCACCTCTTGCGTGTAAAGTACTGGATGGGCCGACGGGCTGGAACTGCTCGGCGACGATGATCGCCTGGTCGGGTTCGCCGGAGCGCTGCCACTTCGGCTGCTGGCCGAGCAGGCCGGGCTGCGGGCTGGGTTGTCGGCGGCGATGGCGCGCCGCGGGTTGGACCCGGTCTGTGACCGCGGGCAGATCTTGATCGACCTGGCCGTGGCGCAGATCCTGGGCGGGGAAGCGATCAGCGACTTCCCGGGCCTTCGCCACCTCGCCCCGGTGACCGGGGCGGTGCCGTCGAACCCGACGGTGTGGCGGGCGCTGTTAGAGGTCGGGGCGCTGCGGCTGACCCGGATCAACTCGGCGGTGACCGGTTTCCGGCGGCACTGGTGGAAGCTGCTGGCCGCTCGCCCGGAAGGTTTCCCCTGGCTGCGGGTCGCCGGACGCGAGCTGGCCGGGATCACCGTGGTCGACCTGGACGCCTCGATCGTGTTCGCCGCCTCGGACAAGCAGAACGCCGCACCCACCTACAAGGGCGGGGTCGGGTTCGCACCCAACCTGGCCACCTGCGACAACACCGACGACATGCTCGCGATCGACCCCCGACCGGGCAACGCGACGTCCAACTGCGCCGCCGACAACATCGCGCTGCTCGATCTGTCGGTCTCCCGGCTCCCGGGCCGCTACCGGCGCCGGATGCTGATCCGTCTGGACGGGGCCGGGTTCTCCCACGAGTTGCTCAACCACATCGCCGCCGGCGGCGGGGTCCGCGGGCGGGACTGGGAGTTCTCGACCGGCTGGTCGTGCACCGACACCGAGCTCGACGCCATCGCGGCGCTGCCCCCGCAGGCGTGGACCGGCGGGATCGACCAGAACGGCGACCCCATCGACGACACCTACGTCGCGGACCTGACCGGGCTGCTCGACCTGCGCCGCTGGCAGGACAAGATCCCCGGGCTGCTGATCATCGTCCGGGATGAGCCGCTGCATCCCCGCTACCGCAAGCGGGCCACCGAGCGCGAGAAGCAGATCGGGCGCCGCTACCAGTTGATCGCGGTCAACGCCCGGGGCGGGCAGCTCGCCTGGCTCGATGCGCGGCACCGCTCCCATGTCCACGTGGAAAACGATGTCAAGCAGGCCAAGGGCCTGGGCCTGAACCGGTGGCCCTCGCGGCAGTGGGCGATCAACGTGGCCTGGACCCAGGTCGTCGGACTGGCCGCCAACCTGCTCGCCTGCTTCCGCCACCTCGCCCTCCCCACCGCAGGGCTGCGTGACGCCGCCCCGAAACTGCTGCGCTACCGGCTGCTTCATCTACCCGCCCGACTGACCCGAGGGCAGCGCAAACGATGGCTGCACCCGCGCGCCAACTGGCCCTGGGTCGATGACGTGATCAACACCTGGCACGCGGTCAAGGCACCGCCCGCGCCGACCTGACCACCACAACACCGCCCAGACGATCAAGGAAGGAACTCTCGTCCGGAGAGTGGAACCCGGCGCCCCGACACGACAATCGGACACCGACCCTGCCCGCGAACAGGAAACCATGATCGAAATTACACGACTGTAGTCTCCACGATCCGCTCGTCACCCCCGTGAAAAATCCAGGGTGACGGCTGGAACCATCGCAACCAGTCACGGCGCGCCCGGTGATCGAGGAATCCCCAGCGACTGGCCGGGTGCGGTGGTGGGGAAGACCTCGATGGCCGGGTCGCTGGACCAACTGCGTGACACTGATGAGGTCAGGGTGCGCGGCGGATCTTGTGGTGCTGGGAGCAGGGTGCCGGTATGGCCGCGTCAAACCTCATTCCTTCGGGAACGGTGCGACCATCGAAGGGTATGAGGCTTATTCAGTGCGCCACGAACGCGGAGGGGAGTCGCCGTAGGAGAGCTCTTTGACGCGGTGCTATGCAGATGATGGAGAGGTTGTGGCACTTCGACATCGCCCTGCGGGGGGAGATGTCAAATCACCTCAAGCTGCATTAGTTAGTGACTGTTGTGGTGAGCGTTGGGAAAAAGGCGCACGTGATGCGTCAGATGGGGATCGGGAAGGCGAACGCGAGTAAACCGTTGATGAGGCGTCGAAAACCTGAGATGACACCAAAACCGGGGTGTTGAATAGGTCCCGGGATGAGCTCGGCGGGTGCCCGCTGATTGGCCGAGCGGTGTCCGGCGTAAAGGCGGCGTGAGCCCGATCTGCGGCTTCTGCATGGAACGTGGGAAGGCGGATGTCGATACGGGCACCTTCTTGGTTGGACGAGAGGGATGCCGAGAGGAAGAGCGGCGGCGATAGAAATCGTTAGCCGTTGAGTACCGATGCGGCATGCGCTGGCGGACCGGTTCGTAGTAGTGCTGAAGCTTCTGTAATGGGAGTGGAGCGAAGGAGCCGGCTCATCTGTTGGTTTGTTTCACGCGAGCAACCGGGCGACGAGTCTGGGAGGAGACGAGTGAGCAAGTCAGAACTGGAAGACAAGCCGTTTGCGATACCCAAGCAGCTGGTATGGGAAGCGTACAGGCGGGTCAAGGCAAACAAGGGTGCCGCTGGGGTGGACGGGCAGTCCTTGGAGGGCTTCGAAACCGATCTAAGAAATAATCTCTACAAGATTTGGAATCGGATGTCGTCGGGGACTTACTTTCCGCCCGCGGTGAAAGCGGTGGAGATACCGAAGCCACATGGCCGTGGTGTGAGGATTCTTGGAGTGCCGACTGTCGCGGACAGAATAGCGCAGACAGTGGTGGCGCTACGACTGGAAGCCCGGACGGAGTCGATTTTCCATCCTGATTCCTACGGATATCGGCCACGGCGCTCAGCGCATGATGCGCTGAAGAAGTGCCGTGAGCGGTGTTGGCGGAAGGACTGGGTTCTGGATCTAGACATCCGGAAGTTCTTCGACTCCTTGGATCACGATCTTGTCGTCAAGACGGTGGAAGTCAACACCACTGACCCGTGGGTGCTGCTGTATGTGAAGCGGTGGTTGACAGCGCCGCTGCGGCTGCCCGACGGTACCGTGCGGGAGCGGGACAGAGGGACCCCGCAAGGATCGGCTGTCTCGCCAGTCCTAGCGAACCTGTTCCTGCATTACGCGTTCGATATGTTCCTGGCGCGGGAGTTCCCGACCGTGGAATTCGAGCGTTACGCCGACGACGCAGTGGTGCATTGTGTGACCGAGCGGCAAGCCCAACAGGTGTGGGCGGCTCTCACCGCGAGGTTGGCGGAGCTGGGGTTGGAGTTGCACCCCGACAAAACCAAGATCGTCTACTGCAAGGACAGCAAGCGGCTCGGAGAGTACGACGTCGTGTCGTTCACGCTCCTGGGGTATGCGTTTCGTCCCCGGTCGGCCAAGAGCAAGAACGGAAACATCTTCACCTCGTTCTCGCCGGCGATCAGCCCGGAGGCCCTCACAGCCAAGAGCCCGATGGTTCGCGGCTGGCGGGTTCACCGACGCACCACCGCAAGCCTGAACGAACTCGCCACGGCGATCAATCCAGTCGTGGCGGGTTGGATCAACTACTACGGATTATTCGGCCGGGTAGAACTGTATCCGCTCCTGCGCCACGTCAACACCTACCTGATGCGGTGGGCTCGCAACAAGTACAAACGGCTGCGCGGCTACAAACGGTTCCTCCGGTGGTGGACCGGACTGCTCAATCGCGAGCCGAGACTGTTCACCCACTGGCACCTAGTGCGCACGTTCGACTGGAAGGGATGAGAAGAGCGGAATGACGGGAGACTGTCACGTTCCGTTCCGTGGGAGCCCGGGGGGGGGAGATTCCCCCGGGCGACCCGACCAACCCCTGAAGCCGGTCACGTCATCGCAGGTCAAGGCCCTTGCCGCATGATCATCGGTCGGGTTGTGCATAAACCTCCAGGCCACCGACACCGGCATCCGTCACGACGGTCCAGCCACCATCAGGATCGCCAAAGCCACCAGACCGACGACCTTGATCAAATTAAGCTAAGTGGCATTGTCCCAGCGACGGCGGCCGGTGAAGAAGTAGGCGAACGTGTCATGCACCCGGCACGGGGCGCGGCGGCGTGGCCACCAGGAGAATTGGCTACATGCCCGGCATCGTGCCAGTTCGTCTACCGGATGTTCGGCGAGCACCTTTGATGCCGCGCCCACAAGGCGCAATAGATGTTCAGCTACCACCCGGTCGCCGAACTCGCCGTTTTCCAGGGTGTGGGCGAGGGAGCGCGCCATCGCGACGAACTCCATGTGCTCGCGCTCAGGTGCAGACCTACCCATGAGCACGGCACCTCCCTACCGAACTGCCCTCACGGGCGAGTGTCGTTGGTGGAGGGGCCGGACCGGCGGCGGCGTCGGGGCGCAGCACCGCCGATCCGACCCAGCTTGTAGGGAGCGTGCTACCAACCGGAGACATGGCACTCCGCCCGTCTCACGAGATCGCACGGCCACGCGCTGCCGCATGCTGTGCATGCGCCGCCCCGGCCGGTGTGCCTTACGAGCACATCGGCGGCGGTAGCCCGTAGCACCGCCAGTGAGAACCGAGCCCCCGGCGGGTATGCCCGCGCATCCATTGCCGCCGAGGGTATGCCGTCGATGTCGGCTGTTCTTGCGTCGAGGAGGCTTCGGGCGCTCATGAGGTGCACCGCTGGGCGGCCGTCTGGATGTCGGTCACATCGTCGGCCGTCAGGCTGCCGTTTCTGGGGCCCCGTCGGTGGATTCGCTGACCATGCACGGTTTCGGCGCCGAGCACCACGAGGATCGGGGCGATGGCGCTTTCAGGATCAGTGTCGGCGCGGCACGTGAACAGGTCTACGTGTGCGAGCTGGCGTTCGGGCCAAGTGGAGACTATAAGGTGAGATTCGGCCAACACCAGAACGAACGTGGCGCCGTGCGGCTGGAATAGAACGGGAAGCTCACCCAGTACCGTGCAACCTAGTCGTTCGACCGTGCCGCGCATTGCCTGTAGCATGTCGGCGGGTTCGGGGTTGGGGCTGGTGCAATCGGTGACGTCGTAGACAGCGTGAATCACTGAATCCTCCAAGGGTCAGGCGGTATGGGTGTGCCGCACCGAGTCGTCAACGGACGGCGTGCGGATCAGCCCGGCAAGGTGGTCGACGGTGTATGCGCGATGCAGGCGGCGCGGTTCGGCAGCCCACCGGGTGACCTCGGTCCAGATGGCCTCCAGCGCATCATTGCCGTGGTCGTTGAGCAGGACATCAAGATTGAGGAATGCTTCGGGGAGATCGGCGTAGGTAGGGCCGTAACGGACGTAGAGCGTTTTGGACAGCTTGCCGCCGCTGCGGTCCAGTACAAGCGGAGTGAACACACTGACGGGCCATTCGGCAGCTGGGATGCCAAGCGTTGCCAGGGCGGGCGCGAGTACGTGGGCGTGCCAAGCCCCGCCCCAGTCCGCGCCGTCTATCGACACCGAGCACGCTTGGTAGAGGTCGCGTTCAGCGGAAAGTAGAAAACCTTTTTGAATGGATCGGACCGGGGTATTGGCGTCGTACCAGCCGCCAGAGCTGGCGATATCGACGGTTTCCCGATAGCGTCCGTGGACAGGGCAACGTGAATTGAGATGGACTTCACCATCGCCGACAATGATCCTCAGGTTCTTCGCCGACTTCTCCATAAGGCGGCATTCAGGACAGCGCGGGCGGATGCGTACGATCCCATCGGCCGGCGCCACAATCGGCCGGAAGTCATTCAGACGGGACGCGATGGCGTGCAGACAAGCGCGTACTGGGGGCAACCCTTGATAGATCGAGTAGGGCCGGAACTCATACCGCACGTTTGACCGGTCGGCCGCCCACTGGAGCAGTTTCTCAAAACCGGACACCCGGTCGGCACGGTCGAGGTGGCCGCTGTCGATGAGATCGCCAACGGTGCGGGTGTAGGTCTCGCCGTCGATGCGTACATGCTTGGCGGGGGCATTGTCGAGGGCGTCGAATACGACCGTGGCGGGCAAGTTCAGTGTGTCGACGGCGTGCGCGGTCAGCGCGAACACCGACAGCACAGTTACGACAGTGCCGATGTGCGGTGTGCCGTTGAGCTGAGCGGCGGTAGTGATCCGTAGCCGCTGCTTATCTCGGGCCGCCGCGCGCATCAAATCCGCGTTGTCACCGGTCAGATGCGCGATTCCAACCGGGGCGAAGATCAGGTCGCCCGGCGGTCGAAGTTGGGTCGTGTCAGTCATGACGATGCACTCCTTGTTCTTCCGACGTAGGTCCACACGGCGGGGAAATCGGGATCGGAACTTGTGACCCGGTTGAGCAGCGTCAGGCGCATTCCGGCGTGGGCGGCAGCGGAGCGGTATAGCTGCTCGGTTAGCGCGACTCGACCGCGTGGGTTTCGGGTGACCCAGTTCGCGCCGGCCGTCCAACCGCCCGGCGCGGCCAGAGCATGGATGGCGGCAAAGCTGGATGTGAAGTGGTCAGCGTTACGGCACAACCCGAGTAGCCCGAACTGGGTTATTAGCTCGAACGCCCCCGGTATTAGGTGCGGGTCAGCGGGCAACGACTCGGCCAGGCAATCGGCCCGAACTAAAGCGGACAGCGATTGACATCGCTCCTGGAAATCTTCCGGGTCGGTGCGCCCACACAGTCCCAGCGCGACGGTGTGCACGCCACGCGGTCGGCCGGTGGTGGCGAATTGACGCAGTATCTTTAGCCGTTGTTCATCCGCATCGACCGCGACGAGTCGTCGAGCACGCAGGGCGATGCCCCACAGCATCGACTCTGATCCGCTGCCTAGGTCCGCCCATGTGTCAACGGGCGGGATTTGCATGAGGGCGGCGAGAACGTCTTCGGTGCCCTCGCCGAAGCGAAACTTTTCGGCGTAATAGCGCTGCCAGTAGTCCTCGGCGCTCGTCACTGTCCCGGTGCCGTTCATGACCAGACCTCTGCGGAGTCGACAGTGGCCAGAACCTCGGACAGCCCGTCTTGACCGGGCAGGAACCGGACGTGAGCGAACCCGGCGGCGGTAAACGCCTCGGTCAGCCGCCGGGCGGTGAACAGCGTCAACTCCACAGTTGCGGTGTGCAAACTTTTGCCAGTGGCGTCTTGATAGTCGAAATCGATCCGTAGACAGTCGCCATCGCGATGCTGGCGGCGGTACCGATGTGCCGCACCGGCGGCCTGTGTAGCGTCGAACCTGCGGTCGGCCAACCACACGCCGCTATGACAGGTCGCGTCATAAAAGGTAGCGGCGTCCACCGCACCGCCAGGGTGGATGCAAGCAACTTGTGCCAGCACCTCAGTGCCGTTACGCATCGTCTTGCGTAGGGCGGCCAGCAGATCAGTTAACGGTGATTGGCAAGCCAGCTGGTTAAGTGCGCCGTTAGGCGCTATCACCAGGTCGATTCCGCCTGGGAGTCGAAGATCGTTGAGGTATGCCAGCGTCGGGAACGTTCGGTTGGTGGATATGCCAGCTTTGGCGGCGCGCTCAACCGAAACACTAAGCATGGCGGCGCTGGCGTCCACCAGTGTCACTGTGACCTCCGCACGGGCATAGTCGGAGAGAAAATGTCCCGCGCCGCAAGGGATTTCCGCGACGTGCGTGGCCGACTCCAGTAATCCACGCAGCAAGCGGGGCTGGCGGACAGCGGCGGTTTCCGTGCGGGCGAACTGGGCACGTTGCTCGTAGGTCGCTACGACTCCGGCGGCATCGGTCGCGGCGGTCACGCCGGTACCCCGTAAAACTCGGCGTGCTGGCGGCATACCGAGTGCACCAGCCTGCCGCCGTACGCGATCCGGGCCGTCTCTATGGCCTCGTCGGTGACTCCAAGCAAGGCGACACGGGCCAGTCGCACCAGGTACGGGGCAATGTTGGTGGTGTATGCCGCAGTCGTGGTGATCGGAGTCAACGCCGGGAGGGCATCGAGCTTAACGTGCAGTACGCCGTGCACCACTCGCGGCATATCTCCGGGCTGCTGGACCGGTCCGGCGGTAGGTAGATATCCGTCACCGTAACCACAGGTGGCATCCACGATCACCGCGCCGGATTTCATCTCCCGGAGATCGGCTTCTGTAATCATCGGCGGGGTGTCGAAAGTTGAAACCAGGATGGCCCCGATCACTAAATCCGCTTCGGCAAGAAATATGCGGCGATTCGCGGGTGTGTTGACAGCGACCCGCATACCAGCCGGAGCGCTCTGCTTGTACCGGCGCGCTGACTCTTCCGAGCGCGCTAGCATCGCGACCTGCGCGCCGAGCGCGGCAGCAGTACGGGCAGCAGCAGCACCGACGTTGCCGCATCCGATCACCACAACACGCGGCGTGACCGCACCGCGTACCTGCGCCAGCAGCACTCCACGGCCACCATGGACCGTTTGAAGTGCGTGCGCCCCATGCAGAACAGCCTGGATACCGGCGATCTCCCCGCCCGGCGCTGCCGCCGGAAACCGGCCAGCCTCGTTCATAAACTCGTAGCTGTAGGCCGTTACCTTGCTGGCAACCAGGGCGGACAGCAAGGCGCGGTCGCCCTCGGCATGAAACAGCGCGCCGATGGACTGATCGGGCCGCAACTGGGCCAGTTCGTTCGGGTCGGTGGACTTGTAGCGCAGCACCAGGGGCGCGGCCCACACCTCTTCCGAGGCGGCGAACCGTACGTCCTGTTCCTCTAGATCAGAGTCGTCACAGAACACCCCAGCACCGGTACCCGGCTCAGCGAGAACACCGAACCCGGCCTCACGGAGCACGCGCGCCACGGTCGGGGTGAGCAGCGTCCGCCGGTCGCCTGGCGTGGACTCGCGCGGAAAGCCGATCACATGCTCGCTCGCGGTGGGCATCGGACCTCCGGGACCTGTTAGACGGGACGTTCTAGAAGCGTCACGCACCGTGACCAGTAGAACCAGGTCACCACGTTCGCGGCCGTTGCTCACCGGTTGCGAATCAGTTGTTCACGCTGGCGTCGCAACCGCAGGCGACCAGGCAAAACAGGCATCGGGGCGGGCGGAGTAGTGTGCATCCGAGTGGCTACACTTCGTTGCCTTGGTAGGCCGCTGGTCACTGGCGGCACGATCGTGAGGACGGGAGCACGTAGTGCAGGACGATCTGTTCGGCGTCGCTGACCTCGATATCCCGGTCGAGCGGGTGATGATGTCGCTCAACCCGGAGTACTACGAGCTGATCTGGCAAGGACTCAAGCGGCACGAGTTCCGCCGCCGCTACGTCACCGGTCGGCCTACGAAGTGGTTCGTCTACCTCACGGCTTCCGTCTCGAAGCTGGCGGCGGTGATCGACCTCGACACCGCGGTCGTGGACGCGCCAGCCCGGATCGCTGCGATCGCCGAACAGGCCCGCACCGGTAACGGCGAGTCCGTCTACGAATATCTCAAAGACCTAGAGCGTGGGTTCGCGATCCCGATAATGGTGGTGCGCGAGTACTCAGGATTCACCGCCGAAGACCTAGCCGGGCAACTCGGCTCGTTCCACCCGCCACAGGGCTACACCCTTATCAAGCGAAACCCCGCCTTGTCCGACGTGTGCGATAAGCTCGTAACCACTGGAGTAGTTCGCGAGCTGGCTGTAAATCACCCCGCCTCCATAAGCTGATCACATGGGCAGAGAAAGGCAGCGACTATGGTCGGGCGTAGGCACAGCAAGACCCTGGCTAGTGGCCACGGTGCTTCTCCGCTCCGACAGGCGCGGATGTCCATTCCTGCCACGCAGGAGCAGGTATGCGAAGACCTAGATAAACAGTCAAAAGAAGGTTCTTCCGGCGTAACTCCAGGCATGTTGTCCGGTTGGGAGCTGGGGAAACACATCACGAGCATCAAGTACCGCAAGATGCTCGCCGACTACTACGCCCAACCGCCGGACGTACTATTCGCTCACCAGGACCAGCAACTCACCGCAGCTTCGGAGGCTCCACAATTATTGGTCGGGCACCGTGATCTGCGTGAGGCCATGACCCAGGTCGTTCGTGACGCCAAACAGTACCTAGCTGTCGTCGGCTCACGGTCTCGGGATGAGGTGTACCTGGAAGCCATCGAAACTGTGCTCGCGCTCACACCGGAGCTGGTGCACTACCGGGTGCTATTTGGCCCGCCCCGCCATCGGGTGCTTAAAGATCACCTAGAGCGCCTGGTGACGATCCGCGACCCGCACGACCGTAGCCTCGGATTGAAGACGCTACACATCGGAATCATCGAAGACGAGCCCGGCACCCCGGAACGCTTCTTCTGCGCCTCAGAATCCACCGCTGTAGTACCGATACCGTCGCTCACCTCATCAGAAGCTTTTGACTCCGGGGTGCTGTTCGAGACAGGCGTAGCCACGAGGTTGATTGACCACGCCCGGCAATGCTACGCCGGCGCCCGCAGAGTGGAGACTGAACAAGCTGTGCGTGACTTGCCGACGGTGCGAAGCTAGACGACGAGACGCCCAACGGAAGAACTGGACGAAGAGGAGGTGACGGTCATGAACGCGATCAACCCCGGCGGTATGCACGATGTGCAGGCCGCCGCCAAGGAAGACCATGAGTCCGTGATCGAGTTGACCCGTGATCTGGTCACCCTCCCCAGCCGGGGCGGCATTGATCTCTACGAACCGGTACTCGACCGACTCCGTGCTTGGCTCACGCAACGCAACCTGCCCACTACCGTTCTTCGAGACAAAACCGGTGCCACGGTTGGTCTGACCTGCGAAGTCACCGGAACGCACCCCGGCCCCCGCTGGGTGTTGGATGCCTGTCTCGATACCGCGCCATTCGGCGACGAAAGCGCCTGGACCCACCCACCGACTTCCGCTGTCATCGACGGCGGATGGCTCCACGGACGAGGTAGCGCCGACTCCAAATCCGGCGCCGCGATCTTCTGTCACATCGCCGCCCGCCTCGCTGCCATCCCTGACCAACTTCACGGCGGCCTAGTGCTTCTGTTCGATGTGGACGAGCACACCGGCGGTTTCGGCGGCGCAAAACGCTACTTCGAAGGCTCCGACGCACCCGAAGACGTAGCCGGTGTGATGATCGGCTACCCCGGCATGGACAAACTCGTCGTCGGCGGACGCGGCGTGTACCGCGCCCGGCTGCACGTGCATGGCGTGGCCTCCCACTCAGGAGGCAGCAAAACCACCCCCAGCGCCATCGAGAAAGCCGCCCACCTCATTCGCGCCCTGTCCACCGTCGAACTCCCCGACGGTGCAAGCTCGGATTTCCCACTACCCGGCAAGCTCACCGTCACCGCCATGAACGGCGGTGAGGGCTACTCCGTCACGCCCGACTTGTGCACGCTGAACGTCGATATCCGCACCACACCCACATTCAAGGACAAAGCCGCCGCACGCCTGCTAGAACGACTTGTCGCCGAAGTAGACGACGCCTGGCCCGGCACCCGCCCCACCCTTACCCAAGTCGAAACGCGCTGGCCGGCCTACGCCCTCCACCAAGATTCCCGGCTACGCACTGCCATCACCGACGCGGCCAAGGCACTCGGGATCGATGTTGAACCCAAAATCGCCGGACCGTCCAATATCGGTAACTACCTCGCCGGACTCGGCATCCCCGCCACCGCAGGATTCGGCGTCACCCACACCGGCCTACATGGCACCAACGAACGTATCGAACTCAACACCATCCCCACCATTCAAGCCATCTACCACGCGGCTGCCCTCGCCCTGCTCAACTCGAACTGACCCGACGGCTATACGGCTTAGAACTGTCACCGGACGCGACCACTCGGACAAGCCAGTAGACCCCCCAAGTCACTTCCGGCCACCTGCACGACGCCGAACAGGTGCGTGGACCTTCCCGAGCACATCTTGAAGCCGTTCTAGCAGGTCAGAGCGGTTCGAATAAGCGCTCCCCAGGTGCTCACGAGGACCACCTGCTCGCCCAGGACATGGTCTACGCCGAGGACCTGGCCGACCGGTTCGGCGAGCGCGACACCCGTGAGCTCGTCGAACGCGCCGCCGCGGACCGGGACTGGACCTACCGGCACGTCGTGGTCGACGAGGCCCAAGAACTGTCCGAGATGGACTGGAGGGTGCTGATGCGGCACTGCCCGGCCCGATCGTTCACCGTGGTCGGCGACCTCGCCCAACGCCGGTCGGCGGCCGGAGCGACATCATGGGACACGATGCTGGAGCCGTACGTGCCCGGCCGCTGGGTGTACCGGTCGCTGTGTACTGCGCGACCCGCTCCAGCGCCTCGGCGCGGCTGAGGGACTCGACGGGATCGACACCGGACCTCGTCGAGTTGTGCGCTCACGCTCACGAGGTTCGGGTCTCGGTGAGCTTGACCACCGCACTGGCCCCGAAGATCGGGATGTCCTGGTACGTCTGTGCAGGCGCGGTGGGCTGCCCGTAGCCGGCGGCTCAGCCGGTCGATGGTGCCGGCGAGGATCGCGTCCAGGTCCTCGGCGATACGGGCCGGCGGCCGAGCGCCTGTTGCGACCCGATCGAGCGGCGCCGCCTACCGGTGTCGACCGGGGCGCGGGTCGAGATTGTGCGCCAGGGCGTGCGGATGGCGCCCGGCGGCTCGGCCGAGGATCGACACAGCGCCTGCTCGCCGAGCCCGGCCACCTCGCCGACGGTGCGCACGCCGAGCTCGTGGAGCTTCGCGGCGATGACCACGCCGCCGTCCGGCCTCCGGCTCCATCCCGTGGAAGATTGGCGTCGTGGATAAGTGTGCTGCTGTGGAACGACCGGGTGGCGTCACCCTCGGGCAACTGCTGCAGGAACTCGACGTCGCCGCGCCGTACGAGCTGGTCGAGGTGTGTAACCGGTGGTTACGACAGGCCGTGGACGCGTGCGCGTGCACTCTGTTGCTCGTCGACTACAGCCAGAGCAGTTTGGAGCCGGTACCTGGTACGGGGAACGAGTCGACCGGCCAGTCACATGAGGTGACGACGGGCCCGGCCGGTGCGGCCTACCGTGCACAACGGGTGGTGGAGGAGGTCCGCGACCGGCCTGGTCGCACCGCGGGTGTCGTGGTGTACCTGCCGGTCACGATCCGGTCCGAACGCATCGGCGTGCTCATGGTCGAGCTGCCGGGCCCGCCTCCGGTCGAGGTCCGAGAGATTCTGGCCGACGTCGCCAGGGTGCTGGCGCACGTCCTTGCCGGTGCCAACCGGTTCACCGATCGCTTCGAGGTTCTCCGCCGGCGCCGCGACCTCGGGCTGGCCGCGGAAATCCAGTGGGAGTTGCTTCCCGTCCTGGCCTACGAGTTGCCGGCGTTCTCGATCGCCGGAGCCCTGGAACCGACCTATGACATCGGCGGGGACACCTTCGACTACGCTGTCAGCGCGTCCCGGCTGACCGTGTCGATCACCGACGCAGTGGGGCATGGCTTGCGTGCGGCGCTGCTGGGCAGCCTGGCCGTCACCGCGATGCGCAATGCTCGACGTTGCGGCGAGCGGATGGTGCAGCAGGCGAGCGCGGCCAACGGGCACCTGGCCGAGCAGTTTCCCGGCTCGAGCTATGTGACCGGACTTCTCCTGGAGCTCGACATGCCCGCAGGAACGGGCGGGATCATCAACGCCGGACACCCGCCACCGCTGCTACTGCGGGAGGGATCGGTACGCCATCTGCCGCTGTCCCCTGATCTGCCGTTGGGCCTGTACGGCGACACGGTCCACCACAGGCAAGAGTTCGGTCTCCGCCCCGGCGATCGGCTGTTGTTGATCACTGACGGCATCTCCGAGGCACACGGCACCGGCCTGCCCGCGTTCGGTGTCGAACGGGTGGAGGCACTGCTGCACGCGCACGCGCACCGCCCGCCTGTTGAGTTCGTCCGGCATCTCACCCAGGCAGTGGTGACCTATTGCTCAGGGCGGCTCACCGACGACGCGACCGCGGTCTGTCTGGACTGGCATTGACGCCATCACCGCCGCCGTGGAGCAGATCGGGCAGCTGCGTGCCTGGTCAGCACGTCGGCGGCCAGGTCGGTCTCGACGACCTGCCGGGCCACGTCGCTGAGCCGCAGGTTGTGATTGCGTGCATACCGCCGTAACCGATCGAACGCGGCGTTGGTGTCGCTGAGGGTCAGTGCCGGGCTGGGGGCGTACGGTGATCGGAGGTCGGTCGGGAGGCGAACAGCGGAGGCAGGAAGCGCAGCATCAGCGTCGACCAGGTCACGTGGGTCAGCATGGGTGCCTGGATGCCGCCGGTGGCCCGGCGTTGCAGGCCGAACAGGGCACCCATCACGACCGAGGCCAGGACCAGCGTCGGGTTACGCGTCGCGATCGTGGCCAGCGCGTACACCGCGCTGGACAGGACGACAGGGTGCCGGTCGCCGGCTGCCGCATACACCGCGCCCCGGAAGAAGACCTCCTCGGCCGCACCGTTCGCCAGGGTGGTGAGTAGCACGAACGGACCCGATCCGCGGTCGGCGTAGGTCAGCACGTTCGAGATCGCCCGGTTCAACACCGGGATCTCGCGGGCGGTGAGCGCGCACCCGTAGAACGTCGCGAACGCGCCCGCCCCGATCACCACCGGGGTGAGCACCGGCCGACGCAATGTGCCGTTGCGATCCTGGATCCAGCCCAGGTGCAGCGGACCGGACGCCAGACCGCCTGCGATCCAGGTCGCGGCCACCCCGAGGGTCAGGCCGTAGAACTGCGAGGAACCTGGCTTCGTCGACAATGACATGCCCAGCAACCCCGTGCCGGCCGCGCCCACCCCGGCCACGACGAGACGTCGACGGCGGATCGCCGAGTCGGATTCGCCGTGGTCGTGAAGGCCGTGGTCTTGATGAACCATGCCCGTCCCGGCTCCTGGGGACGCCGTTGTGGTGAATGTGCGCCTGGTCACCGTGCGCCTGGTAGACGTTCGCAGTCCTTCGCGGCGAGCGGGGTCCAGATGGTGCGACGGCCACGGATGATGTCGTTGCGCTCGCCCTCGGAGAGACCTCCCCAGACACCGTAGGGCTCCTGCACGGCCAGCGCATGCCGGCGGCACTGCTCCAGCACCGGACAGCCCCGGCACACCTGCTTGGCCATGGCCTCCCGGCGCGTCCGCCCGCGTCGACGCTCGCCCTCGGGAGGAAGAAGAACTCGCTGTCGATCCCGCGACAGGCCCCGCGCAACTGCCAGTCCCAGCTTGCCGTGACCGGCACCGGGAGCCTCCGGATGTTCGCCACGTTCATCACCTCACCCTCTCGCGTTCTGCGGTCGCCGAGGTCAGGAGCGACGTTGTCAGCACACGAATCGTGACAGCCTGGGAGGACCGTTGTCCATCGTCGTCACGGCGCAGCTCAGCCGGCTACCACCGGGTGCCACGGCTCACGCCATGATCTGTGGACCGTCGTCCAGCGGTAGCAGGTTCGGGCGCTTGGGCACGAAGCCCTCGCCGGTCTGGTGGCCCTGGATGCGCCGGCGGACGAAGGGCATCACGAACTCGCGCATCCAGAGCAGGTCCTCTTGCTTGCGCAGCCGCCACGGCGCCGGCTCGGCTTCCGGGAACGGCGTGCGCCAGTCCTCCGACACCGGCTCGTCGAGCGCCTCCAGGACCCGCAGCGACACCCGATGGTGTGCCTCGGGAGTGAGGTGCAGGCGATCGCGGCCCCAGGCCCGTGGATCGGTCAGCACCGCCATCCCCCACAGGTCGACCAGGACGCTGCCGTGCCGCTCGGCACTCGCGCGCACCGACTCGTTGTAACACGCTACCCGGCCACGTAAGCGCCGGATGAGCGGGTGCATCCGGCCGAGGTCGAAGCCGGTGAAGACGATGACGGTGGCGCCGGTGGCGGTGATCCGGCTGAGCGCGGCATCGAAGCGGCGCGCGAGCTCGTCGATGTCGCAGGAGAATCGGATGATGTCGTTGCCGCCGCCGCAGAACGCGACCAGGTCGGGGTGCAACCGCTCGGCCGCGGGCACCTGGTCGGCGACGACCTGGTTCAGCAGCTTGCCGCGCACCGCAAGATTTGCGTATCGGAATTCAGGTCGCCGGGCCCCGATCCGCTCGGCGACGCGATCGGCCCACCCGCGAGGCGTGCCGTCCGCGCGCCAGTCGTCGAGACCTTCGGTGAAGCTGTCGCCGATCGCCACGAAGCTGTTCCAGGCGCCCATGACGACCGCCTCCCTCGTTCATGTTCGATTCACCCGCTGGTCACGGATTGAACGTCCCAGCATTACCCAAGGGGTGCCTCGGCGCCAGGGGGATGATCGATCGATCGCCGTAGGGCACCCTTGCCGGTATGGCTCCCGGCTCCGAACCCGCACCGAGGGTCGCCGAACCGTCGCTGCGGGAGATCCTCGGCGGGCGCGGCGGCGCGCTGGACGCGTCCGTACCCGTGATCGTCTTCGTGCTCGGCTGGTCGGTCGCCGAGACCGTGGGCGCCATCCAGGCCGTCGCCTGGGGTGCGGGGGCGGCTGTGGTGGGTGCCGCGGCGGTCGGCGCGGTCCGGCTGGCCACCGGCCGCCGTCCGCGGGCGGTGCTGCTCGGCCTGCTCGGGGTGGCGGTGGCGGCGGCGGTCGCCCTCTACACCGGTCGTGCCGTCGACTTCTTTCTCGTGCAGATGGCCGGCAACGCGGCCAGCGCCCTCGTCTGGGCGGTGTCGATCGTGGTCCGCTGGCCGCTGCTCGGTCTTGTCGTCGGCATCGCGCTCGGTCAGCGCACCCGGTGGCGCCGGGATCCCCACCTGTTGCGCGGGTACCAGCGGGCCAGCTGGGTCTGGGTCATGCAGTACGTTCTGCGGCTCGTCGTGTTCATCCCGCTCTACCTGGCCGGCGCGGTGGTCGCGCTGGGGATCGCCCGCGTCGCGCTGACCGGGCCGCTGATCATCGCCTGTGTGGCGCTCTCGTGGCCGGTGCTCCGGTCGGCTCTGCCGCCCGGTCACGGCGGGTTGCGGCATCCGCTGGAACGTGGGGTGCCGCATGGTGAAGAGAATCACGATGCGTGATTATCTGGAGGTCGGCTGAGCTGACCGGACGATGATCTACTCATGCCGCGGCAGCCGTGACCGCAGAGCTGCCGCGGCGGCCCGCGGGTCCTCGGCCTCGGTGATCACACGCACCACGACGATGCGTTCCGCGCCGGCTGCGAGCACGTCGTCGAGTCGGTCGTGGTCGATGCCCCCGATGGCGAACCACGGTCGGGAAGGCTCGCGGTCGGCGACGGTGCGCACCAGGTTCAGGCCCGGGGCGGGACGGTGGGGTTTCGTCGGCGTCGGCCAGCACGGCCCGACACAGAAGTAGTCGACCCCCGGTTCGCCGGCGGCGATCTCGATCTCGGACGCGCTGTGCGCTGAGCGACCGAGCACGACCTCGTCGCCGACGATCGTGCGCGCCCACGGTACCGGCAGGTCGTCCTGGCCGAGATGTAGCACGTCCGCGCCGGAGGCCAGGGCGACGTCGGCCCGGTCGTTCACGGCGAGCAGCGCACCGTGCCGCGCGCAGGCCTGGGCCAGGACCTCCAGGGCGGCGAGCTCGGCGCGGGCCTCCAGCGGGCCGTCCGGGCCCTTGTCCCGCAGCTGAACGATGTCCACCCCGCCCGCGAGCGCCGCGTCGGCGAACTCCGCGAGGTCACCACGGTCGCGGCGGGCGTCGGTGCACAGGTAGAGCCGTGCGGTGTCGAGCCGTGTACGCAGGGTGTCTGCGTCGAGTCCGGGCACGGGTTCGGACCCTACGCGGGCGTAGGGTGGACGGCAGGTAGCGCACGGGAGCCCGGCGCCTGGTCTCCAGGCACAGCGGGCTGAGAGGGGATCCGGTGATCCCGACCGTCGAACCTGACCCGGGTCATGCCGGCGCAGGGAGCGGAAGGTGGCGATGACGAGCAGATCACGGTTGCTGGTGCTCGGCGCCGGCGCGATCGGGTTGAGCTGCGCCTGGCGCGTGGCGTGCGACGGCTGGGCGGTCACGGTGCTTGACCCCGCTCCCGGGTCCGGCGCGTCCTGGGTGGCCGGCGGGATGCTGGCACCGGTCACGGAGGCGTGGCCCGGCGAGGAGCGCCTGCTCGCCCTCGGCGTCGCCTCCGTCCAC
>JBOHEO010000008.1:0-57357 GCA_050701055.1 Pseudonocardia sp.
CTGTCCGAGGCCACCAACACCCACATCCGGCTACTCACCCGCCGCGCCTACGGCTACCACAGCCCCGACGCGCTCATCGCCATGGCCACCCTCACCCGCGGCGGATGCTGCCCCAAACTCCCCGGACAATCATGAAAAGCGCCCACGGGAACGGCAGGAGACCCCTGTTTCGACCGATCTCTCGGGAGGTGCGGCGCCTTGCAACCAGATACGAAGACCTGGACCGACTCAAGACCCTTCGTACGTAACTGCCTAGCCAGTTCGAACGCGATCAGTGCGCCCATGCTGTGGCCGAAGAGTGCGAAGAGCCGGTCAAGGTAGCTCACGAGCCCTTCCAGCAGTCGACCGGCCAGCAGGTCCGCCGAGTCGATCGCGGGCTCATTCGAAACGGTTTTTCCTGCCAGGCAACTGTATCGGCACGACCTCCACATGTTTGGGAAGGCATGTTGACCACTCCCGGTAACTGTTCGAGCTGCCCCCCGACAAAGGGGAGACAGATAAGGCGCACCCGCGCAGCCGGTCGAGGACAGCTGACCCTGACCCAGGACGAGCGGGATGGCTCCACTCTCATGAGAATGCCTGCTTACCGTGTCCGCACCGCCCGCGCAGCTCTAACGTGCAGCACTTGACGCCGCCACCGGCCTTCAGTAGTTCGGAGACGTCGACGCTGACAGGCTCGAAGCCTCGGTCCCGTAACGTCCCGATCAGGTGGTCGGACTCCTGCGGCAGCACGACGTGCCGACCATCAGACACCGCGTTGAGTCCGAACACCTCGGCGTCGAGGTCGGTGGCGAGGATCGCATCGGGATACAGCTCACACAGCACCGCCCGGCTGTCGGGTGAGAACGCTGCCGGATAGTACATGATCTCGTCGTCGTCGAGCACGGCGAGAGCCGTGTCAAGGTGGTAGAAACGGGGATCGACCAACGTCAGGCTGATGACGGGACGGTCGAAAAGCGCTTGTGCCTCGTGATGCGAACGCCGGTCGGTCCGAAATCCGGTGCCGCCCAATACCCGGCGACCGGTCACCAGATAGTCACCCTCACCCTCGTTGATGAATACTGGCTCCTGGATTTTCCGGTATCCCCATACCCCGAACCACTCCCGGTAGGCCGTGGCCTCGCTGGCCCGCTCGGCGTAGCGGAACTTGGCGAGCAGCACGAGACCGTCGACAACGGTCGCACCGTTGGCGGAAAAGACCATGTCCGGTAGGCCCTCTACCGGCTCGATGAACTCGACCTCATGCCCCAACTCCAGGTAGAGGTCGCGCAGGCGCTCCCACTGGGCCATTGCGAGGGCAGCGTCAATGGGCTTGTTCGGCTCCATCCACGGATTGATCGAGTAGGTCACATCGAAGAAGGTGGGTGGACACATCAGGTACCGCCGGGGCCGGGCCATACGTGCGGTTGCTGACCGGGAGCCCTCCGTCCTGGCGCTGATAAATTCATCGTACACAGTTTTTCCTTATGTTGATGAGGCCGACGTACTTGATCTTAACGGCCGCAATTCTAACCCGACGGAGTGCCTCGTTTCCGACGGATATCGGCGTCGAAAACGAGGCACTCCTGACGAGAATTCATATTGATTGATCAGGATTGGGTTGCAGCGTCCATCCGCTCGCGCAGACTACGCGGCCGCATGTCCGTCCACACCTCGTCGACGTAGGCGGAGCACTCCTCTTTGCTGCCCTCCTTGCCCACCTGGTGCCAGCCCGCTGGTACATCGTGGCCTGCCAGCCACAGGGAGTACTGCTCCTCATCGTTTCGCAGGACCACGTACCTGGCGTCGTCATCCATCCCACTGTCTCCTTTCTCGGAAAACTGGTATCACACTGGCCTAGCTGCCAGTCTGCACTACGGCTCGACCCGCACGGTCGAAAGGGGCACCACGGCGGCCGCATGCCGGGGAAACTTACGCAGGGTGGGATTGATGGTGCCCAACAGCGTGACCGCCCCGATGCCTGCCGCGCACAGCAGGATCGCGTCGTTGCTGGCGACCACCTCCATGAGCAAGCCACCCAGCGCCGGCCCCACCGCGCCGGCTACGCCGGTGAACACACCTGTCGCCCCACTCATCCTGCCGCGCAACTCATCGGGAGTAAGGAGGAGTAGGTAGGTTTCGATCGTCGTGTTCACGGTCGGGACCAAAAACGCCATGCAAGCGAACAGTGCACCCATAAGATAACCATTACTGATGAAGACCGCAAGCGGAGTGAGAGCCGTCAGTGCCCAGAACACGGCGATGATCGACAGGTACGGACTCATCCTCCGATGCAGATACGGCGCGCTCAGGGCGCCCAAAATTCCACCCACACCCAACATCGCCGCCATGATGCCGATCTCCCCAGCCGGCACCCCTCTGGCTTGGGCCACCACGATGATGACGATGAAATAGGCGGTCAGGAACAGGTTGAGGGCGACCGCCAACAGCCCAATGACCCGAACCGGGCGGTGCCGCCACACCCAGCGCAAGCCAGCGGCCATCTCCCGGCCGAGGTGACCTACCGGTTCGGCCCGCACCTTGCGTGGCGGCATGCGGAGAAACATCAGGATGAAGAACGCCATGGTGTGGGTCAGCACGTCCACCGCGAACGGCACGAATCTCCCGACAGCGAACAAGAAGCCGCCTGCCGCGGTGCCCGACAGCTGTGCCAAGTGACCTCGTGCCGAGTTCATCGCCACAGCCGTCGACAGCTGCTCGGCCGGCACCAGGTTCGGCAGACACGCGTCCTCCGCCGGCTCGAACAGGGCCGTGCACACACCCATCACGGCGGCCACTACCACTATGTACGCCACACTCGCTACATCCCATAACAGCGCGACGACAAGGCTGGCGGCGGCAATCGCCTGCGCCGCCTCGCAACAGAGCATGACCTTCTTGTGATTCCAACGGTCCACCAGTGCTCCCGCTGGTAGACCAACGAGGAGTTGAACAGCGGCGCTCGTACCCAGCACAAGTCCGGTTGCCGCCGGCGACCCGGTCACCGCGAGCACCAGCAGGGGTAACGCGATCGTCGAGGCGTTGATACCGAACGCTGACAGCGCCTGGCTGCCCCACAGCGCCTGGTAGTTGCGGTTGCGGGAAAGCGGAGCAGTTATCAACTCTCCCCCCGACAATCCCGTGCGATACGCCGGAGAGCGTCGACGAAGTCGCCAGCGACGGACTCCACGGTGGACTGGTCATGCAGGCCAGGCTGGTAGTACCAGAAGAAGCCCAGCTGACCACCCTGAACCTCGCCCACGACCTCCAGCAGGTGCGAGCTTTGATCGGCGGGATCGTGCTCCTGACCGAGCGAGTCATGCATGGAGCGGTAGAGGCCGCCCCCCGCTTCGTCAGACCGTGCGTCCCATTGGCCGAGGTAATTGAACGAGATCTGCGGGCCGCTGCCGTGTGCGGACAGCCGTTCCCGCGCCTCCGGGGAACCCAGGTAACGCAGCGCCCCGTAGCCGAACCCATTGCGGGGGATGACGCGAAGCTGCTTTCGCACCGACCTGACCAGATTGCGCCAGTTCGGCTCATCGCTGATCGCTACATCGAGAGCGACCGGGAAGATGCTGGTGAACCATCCCACGGTGCGGGAGAGGTCGACGCCGTCGAGGATCTCTTCGCGACCGTGGCCCTCCAGGTCGATCGACACCCTGCCTCGCCCTATCCACCGTGACAACGCCCAGGCGAGAGCCGCGAGCAGGACGTCGTTGATGCGCGTGCGGTAGACGGTCGGCGCCCCACGCAGTAACGCGTCGGTCTCCTCCGCGTTCAGCAACACCGACACGGCGCGGGCTGGAGTCCCTAGCTGCGGCCGCGCGCAGTCTACCGGGAGTTCACTGGCATCCAGGGCGGATTCCCAGTGGTCCAGTTCGTGGTCGAGCTCACCGGTGGTCAGGTAGTCGCCCAGCCGCATAGCCCAGTCCCGGAATGAGGTCGTTTTGAGACCTAGATCAATCGCCTCGCCGCGCACTGCCTGCTGGTATGCAGTCTCGAGGTCGTCGAGCACGATGCGCCAGGAGACGCCGTCGACCACCAGGTGGTGCGCCGCCAGGAACAGATAAGGCCGCCGACCCGCACCCAGATCGAACAGCACCACCTTCAGCAGGGGAGGACGCGCCAGGTCGAAACCCGTGTGGACGTCGCCAGCGATCTTCTCCATCAACGCGGACTGCTCATCGGCGCCCACGTCGGATAAATCGCACCGTAGAAGCGCTTCCACCGGCTGCACAGGCGCGTTGTGCTGGTGCCAAACGCCATCGACCTGCTCGAACCGCATCCGCAGCGCGTCGTGGTGCACCAGCAACGCCTCGAACGCCCGCTCAAGGCACCGCTCGTCGAGTTTGTCGGTCAGTTCCACGAGGACGGACTGGTTGAAGTGGTGCGGGTTGACTGTGTGCGTCTGGAAGAACCAGCGCTCGATCGGGGTGAGCGGAACCGGGCCGACGACCGGTTCCTGCTCAGCGTCGCCGATCTCCGTCGCGGTGACGATCAACGCAAGTGACGCGACGGTCTGGTGCAGGAAGAGGTCCTTGGTCGTAAACGGCAAGCCGGCCTTCCGGGCTCGGGACACCACCTGGATACTCAGGATGGAGTCACCACCGAGCTCGAAGAAGTTGTCCCGCACTCCGACTCGGTCCAGCCCGAGGATGTCGGCCCAGATCTCGGCGAGTGCACTCTCAGTCGGGCTGCTCGGGGCTACGTACCCCGCTTCCACCTCCAGCGTGAGCTCGGGGTCCGGCAGCGACCCGCGATCCACCTTCCCGTTGGGACTCAGCGGCAGGGCGTCCACCACCACGAACGCCGACGGCACCATGTAGTCGGGTAGTTCCTGGCCGAGGAACTCCCGCAGGGCGGCAGTGCCCAGCGGGTCCGTTGCAGATGCCTGCACCAGGTAGGCCACGAGACGCTTGTGTCCGGAGATTTCCTGGCGAACCACCACGACGGCGTCGGTAATCTCCGGGTGCCGCTGCAGCACGGACTCGATCTCGCCCAGCTCGATGCGGAAGCCGCGGATCTTGACCTGCTCATCGGCCCGGCCGACGAACTTCAGCTCGCCCCCCGCGGTCCAGCGCACCACGTCCCCGGTGTGGTACATCCTCGACCCCGGATCGCCGAACGGGTTGGCCACGAACCGCTCTGCGGTCAACCCCGACTGATCGAGGTAGCCGCGGGCCAGTCCAGCGCCCGCGATGTACAGCTGCCCCCGAACACTCACCGGCACCGGACGCAGGCGGCCGTCGAGAACGTAGACCTGCATGTTGTCCAACGGGCGCCCAATGGGAACCGTCTCCGGCACGGGCTTGGTCGCTGACATCGGGTAGGAGCTGGCGAATGTGGTGGTCTCGGTCGGGCCGTAGCCGTCGATGACAATCAGGTCAGGGCAGGCCTCCAGGGTTCGGCGGACCGCCGTGGCGGCCACGACATCACCACCGGTCCACACCTCACGCACCCCTGCCAGGCACTCCGGCACGTCCTGGGCGATCAGCCGGAACAGGCCGGCGGTCAGCCAGAGCCCGGTCACGCCGTGGTCGGTGATCATCTGCCGCAGGGACACCGGGTCCAGGTCGCCCGGCGGCGCCACCACCACCTGTCCACCGCGCAGCAGCGGCACCCACAGCTCATACGTCGAGGCGTCGAACGCCGTTGGTGAATGCAGCAATACCCGCTGGTGGGCGCCGCCCTCGTAACGCCGGTCAAACGCCAACGCCAGCACGTCCCGATGACGCACCGCCACACCCTTCGGCGTGCCGGTCGAGCCGGACGTGTACATGACATAAGCCAGTTGTTCGGGGTCCACCGCCACATCGGGTCCGTTGCCCGGATCGGTGTGCGACGGCTCGCCGCACACCACGATGTGCCCGCTATGCACGTCCCGGGCCGCCGTCTCCCACCCACGATCTGTTGCCAGCACCGATGCGCCGGCCTCGGTCAGCACCAGCCGCATCCGGTCCGCGGGGGCGCGGACGTCCACTGGCAGGTACGCCCCGCCAGCCTTGACGATCGCCAGCACGGTCACGACCAGATCCACCGACCGGTCCATCAGCACCCCGACCCGGTCCTCCGGCTGGACACCGAGCCCGATCAGCTGAGCCGCCAACCGATTCGCTTGCTCGTCCAACTCCCGGTAGCTCAACAAGACGTCACCGCACACCACTGCCGTCACCGATGGAGCCCGGGCCACCTGAGCAGCGAAAAGGCTCGACACTGTGCCCTGGGGAACCTTGTGATCGGTGTCGTTCCAGGCTGTCAGCACCTGGTGGCGCTCGGTCTCAACCAGCATGGGCAGCGCGGCGACGCTGCGGCGTGGATCGGCGGCGATCCCTTCGAGCAGCACCTCAAGGTGCGCCGCCATGTGTTCGATAGTGGCTGCGTCGAAGAGGTCGGTGTTGTATGTCATCACGCAATACAGGCCGCCGTCGAACTCCTGGAACTCGATCATGACATCGAAGCTCGCGTTCACCCCCGGCAGTTCCAGGTCCTCGACCTCGAGGCCGGGCAGACCATCAGGGGCCTGGGTGGGGGTGTTCTGTAGCACGATCATGGCCTGGAACAGCGGCGTGCGGCTGGCGTCACGTACCGGTTGGACTTCGTCCACCAGCCGTTCGAACGGCACGTCCTGATTGGCGAAGGCATCCAGGACTGTGCCACGCACCTCGTCAAGGAACTGCGTGAATGTGTAGTCGCCGCGCACGGTGGAACGCAGCACGAGGGTATTGACGAAGAACCCGACCAGCTGCTCCAACTCGGCCCGCTCCCGGCCGGAGGTGACGGTGCCCACGACCACGTCGTCCTGACCGGACCACCGCCCGAACAGCACCTGACAGGCCGCGACCAGGGTCATGAACAACGTGCTGCTCCGCTGCTGACCCAACACCTTGAGCCGAGCCGTCACGCTAGGCGACACCACGAACTCGTGCACGGCGCCGGCAGTAGTGCGCACCGCCGGTCGCGACCGATCCGTCGGCAACTCCATCGGTGAGATGGCGGAAAGCTGCCGCTGCCAGTAGCCGAGCTGCTCCTCGACAACCGCGTCCGACAACCGGTCTCGTTGCCAGGTCGCGAAGTCCGCATATTGCACCGGCAACACGGGCAGCACCGCCACCTCACCACGCAGCGCCGCTGTGTATAGGGCGGTCAGCTCATTGCTGATCACGCCGGTCGACCAGCCGTCGGTGACGATGTGATGCATCATCAGGGTCAGCGCGTGCTCGTCGTCGGCCAACCGCACCAACCGCACCCGCAGCAGCGGACCTCGACGTAGATCGAACGGGCTGGTGCTCTCCTCATGAAGGACAGTGGCCAGCTCGGCCTCGCGCTCCGCGTCGGCCAAGGTCGACAGGTCTAGTACCGGCACCCGCACCTCAACCGGCTCGTGCACCACCTGCACACCACGGCCGTCCACCTCTTCGAACGTGGTACGCAGCGACTCGTGCCGCGCGACCAAGCCGGTCAACGCCGTGTTCAGCGCGTCGACGTTGAGCCGGCCACGCAACCGCACCGCCAGCGGGGTGATGTACTCGGCGCTGTCGGATTCGAACTGGTCGAGGAACCACAGCCGTTGCTGGGCGAATGACAAGGGCAGATCGCCGTCGCGTGCCACGAGCGGGATCGCCGACAGCGCCCCGGCGTCGCCCGTCCCGGCCTGCGAGGCGATCGCAGCCGCCAGCCCGGCGACCGTCGGGTGCGTGAACAGCGCCCGGGGGGACACATCCACCTCAAGCGCCGCCCGCACCCGCGAGATCACCCGGATGCTGAGGATCGAGTCGCCGCCCAGCTCGAAGAAGTTGTCCTCGACCCCGACCCACTCCAGCTCAAGGAGCTCGGCCCAGATCTGCGCCACGACCCGCTCGACGTCAGTGCGCGGCGCCACATAATCGGGGCGCGTCGCGTCGAAGTCGGGTGCGGGCAGCGCCTTGCGGTCCAACTTCCCGTTAGGAGTCAGCGGCAACGCATCCAGCACCACCACCGCCGAAGGAACCATGTAGTCCGGCAGCGACTGACCGAGCACCGCCCGCAGCTCACCGGCCGTCGGCACCGCAGCGCCGACCGGCGCAACGACGTAGGCCACCAGCCGCTTGTGCCCGCTGTCGCTTTCCCGTGCGACGACAACGGCGTCGGCCACGTCCGGTTGCCGGCGCAGCGCGGCCTCGATCTCGCCGGGTTCGATGCGGAACCCGCGGATCTTGACCTGCTCATCGGCCCGGCCGAGGAACTCGATGACACCCTCGGCGGTCCACCGCACCATGTCACCGGTGCGATACATCCGGTTGCCCTGCGGGCCGAACGGGTCGGCCAGGAACCGCTGCGCCGTCAACCCCGCACGACCCAGATATCCGCGGGCCACCTGGGCACCGGCCAGGTACAACTCGCCGGGCACACCGACAGGCACCGGGCGCAGGGCGTGGTCGAGCACGTAGGCCTGCAGGTTGCGCAGCGGGCGGCCGACGGCAGGCCGGGCGAGTCCACCGACGTCGCAGGACAGCGCGTCGATGGTGCATTCGGTGGGGCCGTAGAAGTTGTAGCTCACGGTGTCCGCCGCGGCAGCCAACTCTCGCCACAACGACTCACCAAGCGCCTCACCACCTAGCATCAGGATCTTCGGGCGGTGCCGTTCGTTGGTCAGTAGGCCGGCCGGGAGGAGCTGCTGCGCATAGGACGGCGTCAGATCCAGGAAGTCGATCTGCCGCTCGGCCACGTAATCGACGAGTGCCGCTGGGTCGAGACGGACGTCGTCATCGATCACGTGCAGCTCATGGCCGTCGGCCAATAAGACTAACCCCTCCAAGGACGTGTCGAAGGAGAACACCGCGCTCAACGCGACCCGCAAGCGCCGGGCGCCAGCAGCGACGAAATCGTGGCGGTGGTTGAAGAGTAGGTTGACCAGGTTTCGGTGCTCGACGACAACACCCTTCGGTCGTCCGGTCGAACCCGAGGTATAGATTACATACGCCGAATCATCGATCCGAAGCGCGCCTAACCGCTCCGCGTCGGTCACGTCCGAGTCGGGGCAACTTTCCAGCGCCGCACGAGTCTCGGGGTCATCGAGCACCAGAAGCGCCGTACCTTGCGGCAACGCACCATGGACGTTTCCGCCTGAATCCGCGGCCACCAGCAGCACCGGCTCGGCGTCGCGCAGCACGAACCCGATCCGTTCGGGGGGCAGCTCCGGGTCGACCGGCAGGTACACCCCGCCTGCCTTGAATACCGCCAGCAGCGCCACCACCATCTCCACCGACCGCGGCAGGGCCAACGCCACTACCCGCTCGGGCCCCACACCCAGACCGATCAGGTAGTGCGCCAGCCGGTTGGTCCGCGCGTTCAACTCCGCGAAACTCAACGCCGTGTCCCCACACACCAACGCGGTCTCGCCCGGGGTACGCGCCACCTGGGCCTCGAATACCTCGGGGAACGTCACCACGGGCACGTCTAGGGCGGTGTCGTTCCACTCCACCAGCACCCGGTGCCGCTCGTTGGCGGCCATCCACGGCAGCTCGGCCACCGGCCGATGAGGGTCCTCGGCGATACCGGCCAGCAGCATGCGCAGCCGCTCGGTCATGCACTCGACCGTGACCGTGTCGAATAGCTTCCGGTCGTAGTCCAGATGGAAGTAGAGCCGGTCGTCGAGATAGGCGCTGAGGGTGAGCGGGAAGTTGGTGGTATCCACCAACTTCGCATCGGCTACCCGCGGGCCATCCTCGCCCGACGTGTCCTGGATCGGGTAATTCTCGAATACCACCACGCTGTCGAACAGATTGGCCCCACGCGGCAGCTGGCTCCACGTCTGCAGCTGGCCCAGCGAGACGAAGTCGAAGCTCCGGGACTCGACCTGCTCGTCCTGCACCCCGCGCAACCAGGACACGACGTCCTGTCCGTCGTGGATCTCGATGCGGGTCGGCACGGTGTTGATGAACATGCCGACCATTTCTTCGACTCCGGGCAGCTCGGCCGGGCGGCCGGACACGGTGGTGCCGAAGACCACCTCACGCTCACCGCTGTAGCGCGACAGCAGCAGCGCCCACGCGCCCTGCACGACCGTGTTCAGCGTCAAGCCATTGCGCTTGGTCACCTCGTGCAGCCGGCTGGACTGGTCGACGGGCAGCTCGAGGCGCACCGACTCCGAGGACTCCGCCCGGTGCACCTCGACGACCTGCCGGTCATAGGGCAACGGGGTGGACAAGTCGAAGCCCGACAGCACCCGACGCCAGTAATCCTCCGCCTCCCGCTGATCCTGACGAGCCAGCCACTGCAGGTACTCGCGGAACGGCCGGCGGGACACCAGCCGCGGCGGCCTGCCCTCGACGATCGCCGCATACTCCTCGCCGATCTCGGCGAACACCTCGCCGGTGCTCCAGCCGTCCAGCAGGATGTGGTGCGAGGTCCAGACGAGCAGGACCTCGTCATCGGACAAACGTGCGATAACTAACCGGGTCAGCGGGGCCTTCGTGAGGTCCATTCCGGCGGCGAGGTCCTCGGCCAGTACCTGGCGCTGCTCGGCTTCTCTGTCCTCATGGGTCAGATGACGCCAATCGTGGTAGACGGTGGGCAGCGTGACCGCACGGTGCACCACCTGCAGCGGTTCGTCGACGCCGTCCCAGACCACACAGCTGCGCAGAGTGGGTGTCCGGTCCACCACCCGCTGCCAGGCCATGCCGAACGCCTGCGGGTCGGACACCCCGGACAGCCGGAGGCATACCTGGTCCAGGTACGCACCAGAGGACGAGTCGACCAGGTTGTGGAACAGCATCCCGGCCTGCATCGGTGTGAGCGGGTAGATGTCCTCCACGCCCCGACCGCTGCCGGCAATCCGATCGACCTGCGGCTGGTTCAGAGCAGCCAGCGGGAAGTCGGACGGGGTGCGGCCGCCGGCGTCGGGCTGGGCGCAGTGCTCGATGATCTCGCGTAGCGCCTGGATCATCTCGGTGGCCAGCCGCTGCACGGTGGCCTCGTCGTGCACTTGGCTGGAGTAGGTCCAGGACAGTTCGAGCTCCCCGTTCTCGACCAGGCCGATGATGTCCAGCAGGTACGTGCGAGTGCTCTCGAGAGAGAACTCCTGCCCGATGTCGTCACACCGGGCGCGGTAGAACCCTTCCTCGGCCGCCGCGACATCCCACTGGCCGTGGTAGTTGAAGGAGATCTGGGGTAGCGGGTCGTTGTGGAGGATGCCGGCGGGTGAGTCGGGTGGGCTGAGGTAGCGCAGGGTGCCGTAGCTCAGGCCCCGGTTGGGCACTGCGCGCAGTTGTTCCTTGACCGACTTGAGCACCTCGCCCCAGTCGTCCCGGCCCGGCAGCGTGAGCGCGACGGGGAATTCGGTGGTGAACCAGCCGATGGTGCGGGAGGTGTCGATGTCGTCGAAGAGGTCCTCGCGGCCGTGGCCCTCCATGCTGATCAGCACGTTGTCGCGGCTGGTCCAGCGGGACAGCACCCGACCCAGTGCGCTGAGTAGCACGTCGTTGACCTGGGTGCGGTACGCGTCCGGCACCTGGCGCAGCAACGCATCCGTCTCGTCGCGGCCGAGCCGGACCGAGACGACGCCGCCGGAGGTGTAGGTGTTCGGCCCGGGATGGTCCACCGGAAGGTCCGCCGGCACGGTGGCGGGTCCCGCGGTCCAGTGCGCGAGGTCGCCGTCGAACCGTCCAGCTTGGACATGCTCGGTGAGCCGCTGCGACCAGTGCTGGTAGCCGGTGGTCTTGGGTCCTAGGTCCACCGGTTGGCCAGCAGCAAGCTGGTGGTAGGTCGTCTCGAGGTCGTCGAGCAGGATTCGCCAGGACACTCCGTCGATGACGAGGTGGTGGATGGTCAGGAACAGCCTTGGCCGGCTCCCCTTCTCGGTGGTGAACAGGATGGCTCGCAGCAGCGGGCCGTGTGTGATGTCCAGGCTGGTTTGGGCCGCGAACGCGGCGTGTTCCATGGCGGTTTGTTGATCATCGTTGCTGAGGCTGGACAGATCACACCGTTGGAGTACCTCGGCGGACTCACGGGGGGCGACGTCTTGCACCCACCGGCCGTTGGTGAACTGGAAGCGCATGCGTAATGCGTCATGGTGAGTGACGACTGTGTCCAGGGCTGCGCGCAGGCTGTCGTGGTCGAGGTCCTCGGGCAGCTCGACGAGCATCGACATGGTGTAGTGGTTGGGGGTGTCGGTCTCGGTTTGCAGGAACCACTGCTGGATCGGCGTCATTGGCACGGGGCCGGTGATCAGGTCGTGGTGCACCGGTTGGGTTGCGGGTTTCAGGTCGACGCCGGCGGCGAGCTCGGCGATGGTCTGATAAAGGAAGATGTCTTTGGATGTCAGGCGCAGGCTGGCTTGGCGGGCTCGGGAGACCAGTTGGATGCTAAGGATGGAGTCGCCGCCCAGGCCGAAGAAGTTGTCTTCGATCCCGACTTGTTGTACTCGCAGGACTTGGGCCCAGATTTCGGCCAGTTGCTGTTCGGCTGGGGTGCGTGGGGCCAGGTAGGACGATTCGAGCTCCGCAGACAGATCTGGCGCGGGTAGCGCCTGCCGGTCGACTTTTCCGCTGGCAGTCAGCGGCAGGTGATCGAGGGGGACGAACGCTGAGGGCACCATATAGTCGGGCAAGCTGCGTTTGAGCCAGGACCGCAACTGTGACCAGCCGGGCACGGTGGAATCCGCGGGTACCAGGTAGGCGACCAGCCGGGTGTGCCCGGCGTCGTCGCGGGCGACCACGATGGTCTCGGCCACCTCGGGGTGTTCCAGCAGCGCGGTCTGGACCTCACCGGGCTCGACCCGGAACCCGCGGATCTTGACCTGCTCGTCGGCGCGACCCAGGTACTCCAACACCCCGTGGGCGGTCCAGCGCACCAGGTCACCGGTGCGGTACATCCGGCTGCCGGGTGGCCCGTAGGGGTTGGCGATGAACTGCTGCGCGGTCAGGCCGGGGCGGTGCAGGTAGCCGCGGGCCAGCTGGGCACCGGCCAGGTACAGCTCACCGGGGACCCCGATAGGTACCGGGTGCAGCCGGGCATCGAGCAGGTAGGCCTGCTGGTTGTGTCCGGGTCGGCCGATCACCGGCCGGCCTTGGTCGTCGAGCCGGCAGGACACCGCGTCGACGGTGCATTCGGTGGGGCCGTAGTAGTTGTAGCCGGTGGTGTCCGGCGCGGCGGTCAGCTGTCGCCACAGTGACTCACCGGCGGCTTCGCCACCCAGCATGATCACCCGTGGGTGGTGTCGCTGGTCGGTGATCAACCCGGCCGGCAGCAGTTGCTGGGCATAAGACGGGGTGAGGTCCAGCAGGTCGATGCGGCGCCCGGCGATGTAGTCCACCAGTGCCTGGGCATCGAGCCGGACCTCGTCGTCGATGACGTGCAGTTCATGACCATCGGCCAAGAACAGCAGCCCCTCCCACGAGGTGTCGAAGGAGAACACTGAGGTCAACGCCACCCGCAACCGGCGGCCCGCGGCAGCGGCCTCGGGATGGATCAGCTCGGTGCGGTGGTCGAAGAACAGGTTGGTCAGGCCACCGTGCTCCAGGACCACACCCTTGGGTCGCCCAGTCGAACCCGACGTGTAGATCAGATACGCGGTGTTGTCCAACCCAAGCCGACCGACCCGTTGAGCGTCGGTGGGATCCGTAACCGGGCACAGCTCCAGCGCTGCGGCGGTGCCCGGGTGATCCAGCACCAGACAACCCGTGTCGCCGAGCGCATCGTGGACGTTGGCGCTGGCGTCGGTGGTCACCACCAACACGGGTGCGGCGTCGTGCAGCAGGAACCTGATCCGCTCCACCGGCAGGATCGGGTCGACCGGCAGGTACACCCCACCGGCTTTGAGCACGGCCAGGATGGCCATCACCATCTCGGTTGAGCGTGGCAACGCCAGCGCCACCACCCGCTCCGGGCCCACCCCGGCACCGATCAGATGGTGCGCCAGCCGGTTCGCCCGCTCGTTGAGCTGCGCGAAGCTCAACGCGATATCCCCGCACACCACAGCGGTCTCACCCGGGGTGCGCACCACCTGGTCCTGGAACACCTCGGCGAACAGCACCGCCGGCACCTCCAGGTCGGTGTCATTCCACCCCACCAACACCCGGTGCCGCTCGTCTTGGGTCAGCAACGGCAACTCAGCGATCGGCCGGTCCGGGTCGGTGGCGATGCCGTCGAACAGCACCAGCAGATGCGCAGCCATCCGCTCGATCGTCGCGGCGTCGAACAAATCGGTGTTGTACTCCAGCACCCCGACCAGGACATCGTCTTGTTCCTGGAAGTCGATGCTGACATCGAAACTCGCCGTCACCCATGGCATCCCCAGGCCCTCGACCTGCAGACCGGGCAGCTGCGGTGCCCCCACCGGGGTGTTCTGCAGCACGACCATGACCTGGAACAGCGGCGCGCGGCTGGTATCCCGATCCGGCTGCAGCTCATCCACCAGCCGCTCAAACGGCACATCCTGATGGGCGAAACCATCCAGCACGGTGCCCCGCACCTCACCCAAAAACTCCCGGAACGTCCGCTGGCCATCCACCCGCGATCGCAACACCACAGTGTTGACCAGCATCCCGACCAACCGCTCCAACTCGGCCCGCTCCCGACCCGAGGTCACGGTGCCCACCGCAATGTCGTCTTGGCCCGACCACCGACCGAACAACACCTGACACGCCGCGATCAACGTCATGAACAACGTGCTATCGTGGCGGCGCCCAAGCTCCTTAAGCCCAGCCGTGACCGCCGCAGGAACCTCGAACCCCAACACCGCACCATTCTTGGTCTGCACCATCGGCCTGGACCGATCAGCCGGCAGCTCCAACGCCGCCACCCCACCCAACTGACCACGCCAGTAATCCACCTGCTCGGCAAGACCCGTACCCGCCAGCCGATCTCGTTGCCAGACCGCGAAGTCCGCGTACTGCACCGCCAACACCGGCAGCTCCGCCACCCCACCACGCAGCGCTGCTGCGTACAGGGTGCTGAGCTCCTCGACCAGCACCCCCATCGACCAGCCATCAGTCACGATGTGATGCAGCATCAACGTCAGCGCGTGCTCCTTGGCGGCCAACCGCACCAACCGCACCCGCAACAACGGACCCTCACGCAGATCAAACGGTCGGTTTGTCTCCTGCGCCAACACCCGGTGCAGTTCGGCCTCCCGGTCCACCTCCGGCAGAGCCGACAGGTCCAGCACCGGCACCCGCACCTCAACCGGCTCGTGCACCACCTGCACCCCACGGCCATCCACCGCGTCGAAGGTGGTCCGCAACGACTCATGCCGCACCATCAAACCAGTCAACGCCGCATTCAGCGCCTCGACATCCAGCACACCGCGCAACCGCACCGCGCTGGGCAGGATGTACTCGGTGCTGCCGGGCTCGAACTGGTCAAGGAACCACAACCGCTGCTGAGCAAACGACAACGGCAGATCGCCCTCACGGGGTAGGACCGGAATTGTGGTAACCGTGCCGGAGTAGTCGGCCACGGCGTCGATCGGTAGTGCGGCGGCCAGTGCGGCGACCGTCGGGTGGGTGAACAGGACGCGGGGTGACACGTCCACACCGAAGGCCGCCCGCACCCGCGAGATCACCCGGATACTCAGGATCGAGTCGCCACCCAGCTCAAAGAAGCTGTCCTCAACGCCGACCCGCTGCACGCAGAGCACCTGACTCCAGATCTCTGCCAGAGTCCGCTCGACGTCGGAACGCGGCGCCGCATAACCGGACCGTGTCGCGTCGACGTCGGGTGCGGGTAGCGCCTTGCGGTCCAGTTTGCCGTTGGGGGTCAGCGGCAATGCATCGAGCGTGACGAATGCCGAGGGCACCATGTACGCCGGTAGCACCTCCCCGAGGAGCTCGCGTAGCGCCGCCGACGTCAGTGCCTCTCCATCCGTCGCGGCCACGATGTAGGCGACCAGGCGCCGGTCTCCGGAAACGTCTTCTCGTGCGATCACCGCGACCTGGGCCACCCCAGGATGTCCCCTCAGCACGGTCTCGATCTCGCCCGGCTCGATGCGGAAGCCGCGGATCTTGACCTGGGAGTCGACCCGGCTCAGGTACTCCAGCTCACCCGCGGCGCTCCACCGGACCACGTCCCCGGTGCGGTATATCCGCGAGCCCGGGTCACCGAAGGGGTCGGCGATGAACCGCTGCGCGGTCAGGCCAGCCCGCTTCCAGTAGCCCCGGGCAACACCGGCACCGCCGATGTACAACTCACCGGCAACACCCGGCGGGACCGGACGCAAGCTCGCGTCGAGCACGTACACCTGCGTGTTGGCGATCGGCCGGCCGATCGACGGATCCTGCCCGACACGCTCGTCGATCACCGCCGCCGTCGACCAGACCGTCGTCTCCGTCGGGCCGTACAGGTTCGTCACCGACGCCGCACGGTCCACCAACGAGGCAGCCAGGTCAGCGGGCAACGCCTCCCCGCCCACCAGCACCCGCACACCGGCAAACTCGTCGTCCGCCTCGGCAACCACGCCACGCCACAGACTCGGCGTCGCCTGCATCACCGACACACCCGCCGACACCACCAACCGGCGCAACGCCAACGGATCCGCAACGACATCACGACCCGCCAACACCACCGCAGCACCACTGAGCAGCGGAGCGAAAACCTCCAGGTTCGCGATATCAAACCCGACCGTGGTCACCGCCAACAACCGGTCACCCGCACCGAACGCGAACCTGTCCTGCATCGCCACCAGGAAATTACCCAACGCCCCCAACGACACGACCACACCCTTAGGACGACCCGTCGATCCCGAGGTGTAAATCACATAAGCGGAATTCAACGGGGACGCCCCGTGATGGCTCTCATCGGACTCGATGTCGATATCAGGGTATGCGGCCAGCTGCGCGAGCGTGTCGGCCTGGTCAACGACCACACAACCGGCGCCGCCCGACGGTAGATCCTCGGCCAACGCGCTGGTCGTGAGCACCAGCACCGGTTCCGCATCGGCGAGCATGAAACTGATCCGCTCGGGCGGATACTCCATATCCAGTGGGAGATACGCCCCACCGGCCTTCAACACGGCCAACATCGCCACGATCAACTGCTCCGACCGCGGCAACGCAATCGCAACGAACCGCTCCGGGCCCACCCCCCGACCGATCAACAACCGCGCCAACCGGTTCACCCGCGCGTTCAGCTCCGCGTAGGACAGCCCGACACCGTCCACCACCAGCGCAGTGCTCTCCGGCGTACGGGCCACCTGCGCGACGAACAAGTCCGGCAGTGTTGCGGTCGGCACGTCGCACTCAGTGTCGTTCCACTCCACCAACACCCGACGCCGCTCCTCGGCGGACAGCATCGGAAGCTCGACCAACGGCTGGTCCGGGCCAACAGCAATGCCCTTGAGCAGCACCATCAGGTGTGCTGCCATCCGCTCGACCGTGGCTGCGTCGAACAGCGTCGGGTCATAGGCGAGGTCGAAACAGAGCCGGTCATTGAGGCGGGCGCTCAGGGTCAACGGGAAGTTCGTGGTGTCGAGCGTCGCCACGTCCTGCACCCGCAGACCCGCGTCGTCGACCGACGTGTCCTCAATCGGGTAGTTCTCGAATACCACCACGCTGTCGAACAGGGCGGTCCCGCCGGGCACGTCGCTCCAGGAGCGCAGCTGGGTCAGCGACACGAAGTCGAAGCGCCGGGACTCGGTCTGTTCGTCCTGCATCCCGCGCAGCCAGGACGCGGCGCCCTGTCCGTCGTGGATCTCGATGCGGGTCGGCACGGTGTTGATGAACATGCCGACCATCTCTTCGACACCGGGCAGTTCGGCCGGTCGGCCGGACACGGTGGTGCCGAAGACCACGTCACGCTCGCCGCTGTAGCGCGACAGCAGCAGTGCCCACGCACCCTGTACCACCGTGTTCAACGTCAGACCACCGCGCTTGGCCGCCTCATGCAGCCGGCTGGACCAATCGACCGGGAGCTCGACCGGCATCGACGCAGACGACTCGGCCCGGTGGGCTTCCACAGCCTGACGGTCGTAGGGCAACAGGGTGGGCGAGTCGAAGCCCGACAGCACGCGGCGCCAGTAATTCTCCGCCTCCTGTTGATCCTGCTGACCGAGCCACTGCAGGTACTCCCGGAACGGGCGCCGGGTCACCAGCTCGGGCGTCCGGTCGTTGACGAGCGCGGCGTACTGGTCGCACACCTCGGCGAATACCTCACCGGTGCTCCAGCCGTCCAGCACGATGTGGTGCGAGGTCCAGATCAGCTCCACCTCGTCGCCGGGCAGCCGGGCGATGACCATCCGCATCAGTGGGGCCTGGCTCAAGTCCATGCCGGCGGCGTTGTCCTCGGCCAGCACCCGCCGCAGCTCCCGATCCCGGTCGGCAACCGGCAGATCTCGCCAGTCGTAGTGAGTGGTGGGTAGCGTGACCGCACGGTGCACCACCTGCAGCGGTTCGTCCACGCCGTCCCAGTCCACGCTACTGCGCAGGATGGGCGTGCGGTCCACCATCCGCTGCCACGCTGTGCCGAACACCAGCGGGTCCGACACCCCGGACAACCGTAAGCGCAGCTGGTTGAAGTAGGCGCGTCCCTCGGTGTCCACCAGGCTGTGGAACAGCATCCCGGTCTGCAACGGCGTGAGCGGGTAGATGTCCTCCACGAAGCGTCCGTCACCGACGAGACGGTCCACAGTTGTCTGGTCCAGGCGCGCCAGCGGGAAGTCGGACGGAGTGCGGCCGCCGGCTTCCGGTCGGGCGCAGTGCTCGATGATCTCGCGCAAAGCCTGGATCATCTCGGTGGCCAGCCGCTGCACGGTGGCCTCATCGTGCGCCTGGCTGGAGTAGGTCCAGGCCAGCTCGAGCTCCCCGTTCTCCACCTGCCCGATGATGTCCAGCAGGCAGGGGCGAACGCTGTGGCCGGCGGCATCCTGCCCGATCGCGTCACCCCAGGCGCGGTAGAGGCCCTCGGAGTCCGATGCCGTGTCGAACTGGCCGTGATAGTTGAAGGAGATCTGGGGTAGCAGGTCGTCGTGCAGGATGCTCGCGGGTGAGTCGGCTGGGCTGAGGTAGCGCAGGGCGCCGTAGCTCAGGCCCCGGTGGGGCATGGCGCGCAGTTGTTCCTTGACCGATTTGAGGACCCCGCACCAGTCCTGGTCGGTGGGCAGGTGCAGGGCGACGGGGAACTCGGTGGTGAACCAGCCGATGGTGCGGGAGGTGTCGATGTCGTCGAAGATCTCCTCGCGGCCGTGGCCCTCCATGCCGATCAGCACGCTGTCGCGGCCGGTCCAGCGGGACAGCGCGCGGCCCAGGGCGCTGAGCAGCACGTCGTTGACCTGGGTGCGGTACACCCCGGGCACCTGGTGCAGCAACGCATCCGTGTCGTCCCGGCCAAGCCGCAACGACAAGGTGCGGGCTGTGTCGACGGTGTTCGAGCCGACCCGATCCACCGGCAGCTCGACCGGGGCGTGACTGGACACCTCGGCCCAGTACGCCAGGTCGTCATCGAGCCCACCAGTGCGGACATGCTCGGCGAGCCGCCAGGACCAGTACTGGTAGGCGGTGGTCTTCGGGCCCAGGTCCACCGGCCGGCCCGAGGTGATCTGGTGGTAGGCGGTCTCGAGGTCATCGAGCAGGATGCGCCAGGACACCCCGTCGACCACCAGGTGGTGCACGGCCAGGAATAGCTGTGGTCGGCGCCTGGATCCGAAGTCAAACAGCACCGCTCGCAGCAACGGACCAGCCGCGACGTCCATGCTGGATTGAGCGGATACCGCGGCCTGCTCCATGACGGCCTGCGCCGCCTCCACGTCCAGACCCGACACGTCACGGCGCTCGAACACGGCAACCGGCTCGTTGGGGGCGACGTCTTGGCGCCATTGGCCGTCGACGTGGTGGAAGCGCATGCGTAGCGCATCGTGGTGGTCCATGACCGTGTCGAGGGCTGCCCGCAGAGTGTCGTAGTGAAGATCTTCGGGCAGCTCGACCCGGATTGACATGGTGTAGTGGCTCGGCGTGTCCGTCTCGGTGTCCAGGAACCACTGCTGGATGGGTGTGAGCGGCACGGGGCCGGTGACGAGGTCGTGGTGCACCGGCTGGGGAATGGGCTGCAGGTCGACGCCGGCGGCGAGCTCGGCGATGGTCTGGTAGAGGAAGATGTCCTTGGACGTCAGCCGCAGGCCAGCTTGCCGGGCTCGGGAGACCACCTGGATGCTCACGATGGAGTCGCCACCCAGGCCGAAGAAGTTGTCCTGGACCCCGACCCGTTGCACTCGAAGGACCTGGGCCCAGATATCGGCCAGCTCCTGCTCGGCCGGGGTGCGGGGAGCCAGGTAGGACGATTCCAGCTCAGGTTGGGGATCGGGCGCGGGCAACGCCTGCCGGTCGAGCTTGCCGCTGGAGTTCAGCGGCAGCCGATCGAGCGTGACAAACGCGGAGGGCACCATGTAGTCGGGCAGGCTGCGTTTGAGCCAGGACCGCAACTGCGACCAGCCGGGCACGGTGGAGTCCGCGGGCACCAGGTAGGCGACCAGCCGGGTGTGCCCGCCGTCGTCGCGGGCGACCACGATGGTCTCGGCCACCTCGGGGTGTTCCAGCAGCGCGGTCTCGACCTCACCGGGCTCCACCCGGAACCCCCGGATCTTGACCTGCTCATCGGCGCGACCGAGGTATTTCAGCACCCCCTGGGCGGTCCAGCGCACCAGGTCGCCGGTGCGGTACATCCGGCTGCCGGGCGGCCCGTAGGGGCAGGCGATGAACTGCTGCGCGGTCAGGCCGGCCCGGTTGAGGTAGCCGCGGGCCAGCTGGGCGCCGGCCAGGTACAGCTCACCGGGGACTCCGACCGGTACCGGTCGCAGCCGCGTGTCGAGCAGGTAGGCCTGCTGGTTGTGCCCGGGTCGGCCGATCACCGGCCGGTCCTGGCCGTCCAACCGGCACCACACCGCATCGACGGTGCATTCGGTGGGACCGTAGTAGTTGTAGCCGGTGGTGTCCGGCGCGGTGGCCAGTTCGCGCCACAGCGCCTCACCGGCCGCCTCCCCACCCAGCATGATCACCCGCGGGCGGTGCCGCTGGTCGGTGATCAACCCGGCCGGCAGCAGCTGCTGGGCATAGGTCGGGGTGAGGTCCAGCAGGTCGATGCGGTGCCCGGCGACGTAGTCCACCATGGCTTGGGCGTCGAGGCGGACATCGTCGTCGATGACGTGCAGTTCGTGGCCATCGGCCAAGAACAGCAGGCCTTCCCACGAGGTGTCGAAGGAGAACACCGAGGTCAATGCCACCCGCAACCGGCGTCCCGCAGCGATGGCCTCGGGGTGGATGAGCTCGGCGCGGTGGTCGAAGAACAGGTTGGTCAGCCCACGGTGCTCGATGACCACCCCCTTGGGGCGCCCGGTCGAGCCCGAGGTGTAGATCAGATACGCCGTGTTCTCCAGCCGTAGCCGACCGAGCCGTTCATCGTCAGTCGGGTCGGTACCCGGGCAACGCTGCAGCGCCGCAACGGTGTCCGGGTCGTCCAGTACCAGGCAATCGGTGTCCGCGGTGAGCGCGTCGTGGACGTTGGCGCTCTCGCTGGTGGTCACCACCAGCACCGCGGCCGCGTCCTCTAGCAGGAACCCGATCCGCTCCGCTGGCAGGACCGGGTCGACCGGCAGGTACACCCCCCCGGCCTTGAGTACCGCGAGGAGGGCCAGCACCATCTCCGTCGAGCGCGGCAATGCCAGCGCCACCACCCGCTCGGGCCCCACCCCGGCACCGATCAGATGGTGCGCCAGCTGGTTGGCCCGCTCATTGAGCTGCGCGAAGCTCAACGCCGTATCCCCGCACACCACGGCGGTCTCCCTCGGGGTGCGCACCACCTGGTCCTGGAACACCGCCGAGAACGTCACCGCCGGCACCTTCAGCTCGGTGTCATTCCACTGCACCAGCACCCGCTGCCGCTCGTCCTCGGTCAGCAATGGCAGCTCGGCCAGTGGGCGGTCCGGGTCGGTGGCGATACCCTCGAGCAACACCAGCAGGTGCTGGGCCATCCGCTGGATGGTGGCGGCATCGAACAGATCGGTGTTGTACTCCATGACCCCGGCCAGGACATCGCCCTGCTCCTGGAAGTCGATGCTGACGTCGAAACTCGCCGTCGCCCACGGCATCTGCAGGCCCTCGACCTGTAGGCCGGGCAGCTGCGGTTCCTGGGTCGGGGTGTTCTGCAGTACGATCATGGCCTGGAACAGCGGCGCACGGCTGGTGTCCCGGTCCGGTTGCAGCTCGTCCACCAGCCGTTCAAACGGCACATCCTGGTGGGCGAAGGCATCCAGCACGGTGCCCCGCACCTCACCCAAGAACTCCCGGAACGTGCGCCGCCCGTCCACCTGGGACCGCAACACCACGGTGTTGACCAGCATCCCGACCAGCCGCTCCAACTCGGCCCGCTCCCGGCCCGAGGTGACGGTGCCCACCGCGATGTCGTCCTGCCCTGACCACCGACCGAACAACACCTGGCACGCCGCGATCAACGTCATGAACAAGGTGCCGTCATGGCGCCGCCCGAGCTCCTTAAGCCCAGCCGTCACTGCCACGGGAACCTGAAACTCCAGCACTGCCCCGTTCTTGGTCTGCACCACCGGCCTGGGCCGGTCGGCCGGCAGCTCCAACGCCGCCACCCCACCCAACTGACCACGCCAGTAATCCACCTGCTCGTCAAGACCCGCGCCAGCCAGCCGCTCCCGCTGCCAGACGGCGAAATCCGCGTACTGCACCGGCAACACCGGCAGCTTCGCCACCTCACCACGCAGCGCTGCTGCGTACAGCGCGCCCAGCTCCTCGACCAGCACCCCCGTCGACCAGCCGTCGGTGACGATGTGATGCAGCATCAACGTCAGCGCATGCTCCTCGACGGCCAACCGCACCAGCCGCACCCGCAACAGCGGACCCACACGCAGGTCGAAGGGCCTGGTGCTCTCCTCATGGAGGATCCCGGCCAGCTCGGCCTCACGTTGCGCTTCGGGCAAGCCCGACAGGTCCAGCACCGGCACCCGCATCTCAGCCGGCGGGTGGACGATCTGCACCCCCCGGCCGTCCACCGCGTCGAAGGTGGTGCGCAACGACTCATGCCGTGCCACCAAACCGGTCAACGCCGTGTTCAGCGCCTCGACGTCGAGCGCACCACGCAACCGCATCGGCAGCGGGGTGAGGTACTCGGTGCTGCCGGGTTCGAACTGGTCGAGGAACCACAGCCGTTGCTGAGCAAACGACAACGGCAGATCGCCATCGCGCGCCACGAGCGGGATCGCGGACAGCGCCCCGGCGTCGCCCGTCTCGATCTGCGCGCCGATCGCGGTGGCCAGCCCGGCGACCGTGGGGTGGGTGAACAGCGCCCGTGGGGACATGTCTGCTTCAAGCGCACCCCGCAACCGTGAAATCACCCGGATACTCAGGATGGAGTCGCCGCCTAGTTCGAAGAAGTTGTCCTCGACCCCGACCCGCTCCAGCTCCAACACCTCGGCCCAGGCCTGCGCCACGACTTGCTCAACATCAGTGCGCGGCGCCACATATCCGGGCCGCGCCGCGTCGACGTCGGGGGCGGGCAGCGCCTTGCGGTCCAGCTTCCCGCTTGGGGTCCGCGGGAACGCGTCGAGCGTGACGAACGCCGAGGGCACCATGTAGTCCGGCAGTGCCTCGCTCAGCCGCGCCCGCAGCTCACCGGCCGCCGGCACCGCTTCGCCGACCGGCGCCACGACGTAGGCCACCAGCCGCTTGTGCCCGCCGTCGCTTTCCCGCGCCACGACAACGGCGTCGGCCACGTCCGGTTGCTGGCGCAGCGCGGCCTCGATCTCGCCGGGCTCGATGCGGAACCCACGGATCTTGACCTGCTCATCTGCCCGGCCGAGGAACTCGATCACACCCTCGGCCGTCCACCGCACCAGATCCCCAGTCCGGTACATCCGTGAGCCCGGATCGCCGAACGGGTTCGCCATGAACCGGTCCGCGGTCAACCCCGGGCGACGTAGGTATCCGCGGGCCACCTGGGCACCGGCCAGGTAGAGCTCACCGGCCACTCCGACCGGTACCGGACACAAAGCCTGGTCGAGCACGTACACCTGCGTGTTGGCAATCGGCCGGCCCACCGCCGGCCGCGCCACGTCCCCCGCCCGGCACGACAATGCGTCGATGGTGCACTCGGTGGGGCCATAGAAGTTGTAGCTCGCGGTGTCCACAGCGGCGGCCAGCTCCCGCCACAACGACTCACCCAGCGCCTCACCGCCCACCATCAACGCCTTCGGACGGTGCCGCTGATCCGTCAGCAACCCAGCCAGGATCACCTGCTGTAGGTAGGACGGCGGCAGGTTGAAGAAGTCGATCCGGTGCTCGGCGACGTAGTTGACCAGCGCAGGGGGGTCCAGACGGACGTCATCGTCGATCACGTGCAGCTCATGGCCATCGGCCATCAGCACTGGTCCCTCCAACGAGCCGTCGAAGGACAGCGCCGCGGTGAACCCCACCCGCAACCGACCGTCGCCGACCGTGGCGGCCACCCAGTCAACACGATGGTGCAACAGCAGGTTCACCAGATTGCGGTGCTCGACGACCACACCCTTCGGCCGGCCCGTCGATCCCGAGGTGTAAATCACATAAGCAGAGCTGCTCGGATCGAGCGACCCGAGTCGCTCGCCGTCGGTCGGGTTGAAGTCCGGGCAACGCTGCAGCGCGACAGCGACCTGCGGCTCGTCGAGCACCAGCTCGGCGGTTGCCTCCGGCAACGCGCCGTGCACCCTGGCACTTGTGGAGGTGGTGGTCACCACCAGCACCGGTGCGGCGTCGCGCAGCATGAAACCGATGCGCTCCGCCGGTATCTCCGGGTCCACCGGCAGGTACACCGCACCCGCCTTGAAAATCGCCAGCAGCGCCACCACCAACTCCACCGACCGCGGCAGCGCCAGTGCCACGACCCGCTCAGGTCCCGCGCCCAGACCGATCAGGTGGTGCGCCAGCCGGTTCGCCTGCACATTCACCTCCGCGAAACTCAACTCCGTCTCCCGATCCGCCAGCGCTGTCTCGTCCGGCGTTCGGGCCACCTGCGCCTCGAACATCTCCGGGAAGGTCGCCACAGGCACGTCCAGGGCGGTGTCGTTCCACTCCACCAGCACCCGGTCCCGCTCTCCGGCGAGCATCCACGGTAGCTGCGCCAACGGCCGTTCTGGACCGGCGGCAACACCGGCCAGCAGCATGCACAGCCGCTCGGCCATACGCTCGACCGTGACCGCGTCGAACAGCATCGGGTCATAGGCGAGGCCGAAGCTGAGCCGGTCGTCGAGATAGGCACTCAGGGTCAGCGGGAAGCTGGTGGTGTCGAGCGCCTGGACATCGCGCACCCGCAGACCCGCGCCATCCGCGGACGCATCGTCGATCGGGTAGTTCTCAAACACCACCGCACTGTCGAAGAGGGTGGCACCACCGGGCAGATCACTCCAGGTCTGGAGTTGAGTCAGGGAGACGAAGTCGAAGTTGCGGGACTCGACCTGCTCGTCCTGCAGCCCACGCAGCCACGTCACGACGTCCTGGCCGGGGTGGACCTCGACGCGGGTCGGCACGGTGTTGATGAACATGCCGATCATCTCTTCGATACCGGGCAGCTCAGCCGGCCGCCCCGCCACAGTGGTACCGAACACCACGTCACGCTCACCGCTGTAGCGCGACAGCAGCAGCGCCCACGCCCCCTGCACCACCGTGTTCAGCGTCAAGCCGTTGCGCTTGGCAACCTCGCGCAGCCGGTTGGACTGGTCGACGGGCAGCCCCGTACGAAACGACTCGGAGGACTCGGCCCGATGCGCTTCGACGGCCTGGCGGTCGTAGGGCAATGGGGTGGGAGAGTCGAAACCCGACAGCACCCACCGCCAGTATTCTTCAGCCTGGGGGACGTCCTGGGCGCGCAGCCACTGCAGGTAGTCGAGGAACGGGCGGCGGGAGACCAGCCGGGGCGGCCGGCTCTCGACGATCGCCGCATACTGCTCACACACCTCGTCGAACACCTGGGTCAGGCTCCAGCCGTCCAGCACCACGTGATGCCAAGTCCAGACCAGCAACACCTGGCCCTCGGCGACGTCAGCGATCGCCAATCGCATCAACGGCGCTGCGGTGAGGTCCATCCCAGCCGCACGGTCGGCGGCCAGCACCCTCCGAAGCTCACGATCACGGTCCTCATCGGACAGACCACGCCAGTCGTAGTACACCGTCGGGATCACGGCCCGGCGCTGCACCACTTGCAGCGGCTCGTCGACGCCTCTCCCGTCCCAGACCAGCGAGGTGCGCAGCGCCGGCGTGCGGTCCACCACGCGCTGCCACGCCTGCCCCAGAACCTCCGGGTCGGATACGCCGTCGAGCGTCACCCTGGCCTGGTCGAGGTATGCGCCCGAGGTGCCGTCGACCAGGCTGTGGAACAGCATCCCGGTCTGCAGCGGAGTGAGCGGGTAGATGTCCTCCACCGAGCGTCCGTCACCGACGAGACGGTCCACAGTCGACTGGTCGAGGTGGGCCAGCGGGAAGTCAGACGGGGTGCGGCCGCCAGCTTCCGGCGCGGCACAGTGTTCGACGATCTCCCGGAGTGCCTGGATCATCTCGGTGGCCAGCCGCTGCACCGTGGCTTCGTCATGGACCTGGTCGGAGTAGAGCCAGCTCAGCTCCAGCTGCCCGCCGTCCACCACGCCGGTGACATCCAGCAGGTAGGAACGGAGCTCCTCCGGCGCCATGTTCTGACCGGCGCCGGCGTCCCCGCCCCGGATGAGACCCTGCTCGCCAGCGGCCAGGTCCCACTGGCCGTGGTAGTTGAAGCAGATGTGCGGCAGTGCCGCGTTGCGCAGAACACCAGCCGGCGAGTCCGGCCGGCTCAGATAGCCCAACGCCAGGTAGCTCAGCCCCCGGCTGGGCACAGCGCGAAGCTGCTCCTTGACCGACTTGATGGTCTGACCCCAGTCCGCACCACAGCGCAGCGCGACCGGGAACTGTGTGGTGAACCATCCTACGGTCCGCGACAGGCCGACACCGTCAAGGATCTCCTCCCGGCCGTGACCCTCCAGGGCGACCAACACACCGTCGCGCCCCGCCCACCGGCACAACACCCGACCCAGCGCACTGAGCAGCAAGTCGTTGACCTGGGTGCGATAGATCCCGGGCACGTCGCGCAACAACGCGTCCGTGTCCTCGCGACCCAGCCGCACAGTGACGGTGCGAGCGGAACCGGCAGTGTTGGCGCCGCCGTGATCGACTGGCAGTTCGGCCGGTGCGCTACGGGACACCTCGGACCAGTACGCCAGGTCGTCGTCGAGCCCACCTGACCGGACATGCTCGGTCAACCGGTGCGACCACTGGGTGAACGAGGTACCGACCGGGTCCAGCTCCACTGGTTGACCCGTGCGGGCCTGCCGGTAGGCGGTCTCCAGATCGTCGAACAGGATCCGCCAGGACACCCCGTCGACGACGAGGTGGTGGATCGTGACGAACAGCTGCGGACGCCGTCCCGCTCCCCGATCGAACAGCACGACGCGGACCAGCGGACCGGCATCGAGGTGCAGACCCGTCTGCGCGGCCAGTGCCGCCTCGTCGACGGCGGCCTGCTGGTGCGCGTCGTCCAGAGTGGACAGGTCACGGCGCTGGAGCACCTCGGCCTGCTCGTCGGGCACGGTGTCCTGCTGCCACCCGTTGTCGGTGCGAAGGAACCGCAGCCGCAGCGCGTCGTGGTGCGCCACCACTGCGTCGAGGGCCGTGCGCAGCGCGATTTCATCGAGGTTCTCGGCCAGCTCGACCAGCATCGACTGGGTGAAGTGCGGCAGTGCCCCGTGGGTGGCGAAGAACCAGTGCTGGATCGGACCCAGCGGCGCCGGGCCGACGATCGGCTGATACGCGGGTGCCTCGGGCGGGGCCGCCATCTGGACGGCGGCGGCAAGCTCGGCAACCGTCTGGTGCAGGAAGATGTCCTTGGAGGTCAGAGCCAGGCCGGCTTGCCAGGCCCGGGAGACCACCTGGATGCTGAGGATCGAGTCTCCACCGAGCTCGAAGAAGTTGTCCTCCACCCCGACCTGGTCGACCTTGAGCACCCCGGCCCAGATACCAGCCAACGCCTGCTCTGCCGCGGTCCGCGGCGTGACATACCCGTGCCTGGTGGCGGTGGTGTAGTCCGGGGCGGGCAGGGCACGCCGGTCCAGCTTCCCGTTGGGGTTGAGCGGGAACTCCTCGAGTGTGACGAACGCCGCGGGAACCATGTAGTCGGGCAGTACCTCGCGGAGGAAACTGCGCAGTTCGTTGGGGTCCACGGTTTCGTCGGCCGCGGGCACGATATAGGCCACCAGCCGCTGGTGCCCGGAGTCCTCCTCGCGGGCGACGACAACCGCTTCGGCCACGTCCTCGTGACGCAGCACGGCGGTCTCGATCTCGCCCGGCTCGATGCGGAAGCCGCGGATCTTGACCTGGGAGTCGACCCGGCTCAGGTACTCCAGCTCACCCGCGGCGCTCCACCGGACCACGTCCCCGGTGCGGTATATCCGCGAGCCCGGGTCACCGAAGGGGTCGGCGATGAACCGCTGCGCGGTCAGGCCAGCCCGCTTCCAGTAGCCCCGGGCAACACCGGCACCGCCGATGTACAACTCACCGGCAACACCCGGCGGGACCGGACGCAAGCTCGCGTCGAGCACGTACACCTGCGTGTTGGCGATCGGCCGGCCGATCGACGGATCCTGCCCGACACGCTCGTCGATCACCGCCGCCGTCGACCAGACCGTCGTCTCCGTCGGGCCGTACAGGTTCGTCACCGACGCCGCACGGTCCACCAACGAGGCAGCCAGGTCAGCGGGCAACGCCTCCCCGCCCACCAGCACCCGCACACCGGCAAACTCGTCGTCCGCCTCGGCAACCACGCCACGCCACAGACTCGGCGTCGCCTGCATCACCGACACACCCGCCGACACCACCAACCGGCGCAACGCCAACGGATCCGCAACGACATCACGACCCGCCAACACCACCGCAGCACCACTGAGCAGCGGAGCGAAAACCTCCAGGTTCGCGATATCAAACCCGACCGTGGTCACCGCCAACAACCGGTCACCCGCACCGAACGCGAACCTGTCCTGCATCGCCACCAGGAAATTACCCAACGCCCCCAACGACACGACCACACCCTTAGGACGACCCGTCGATCCCGAGGTGTAAATCACATAAGCGGAATTCAACGGGGACGCCCCGTGATGGCTCTCATCGGACTCGATGTCGATATCAGGGTATGCGGCCAGCTGCGCGAGCGTGTCGGCCTGGTCAACGACCACACAACCGGCGCCGCCCGACGGTAGATCCTCGGCCAACGCGCTGGTCGTGAGCACCAGCACCGGTTCCGCATCGGCGAGCATGAAACTGATCCGCTCGGGCGGATACTCCATATCCAGTGGGAGATACGCCCCACCGGCCTTCAACACGGCCAACATCGCCACGATCAACTGCTCCGACCGCGGCAACGCAATCGCAACGAACCGCTCCGGGCCCACCCCCCGACCGATCAACAACCGCGCCAACCGGTTCACCCGCGCGTTCAGCTCCGCGTAGGACAGCCCGACACCGTCCACCACCAGCGCAGTGCTCTCCGGCGTACGGGCCACCTGCGCGACGAACAACTCCACCAACGTGGCAGCCGGCACCTCACACTCGGTGTCATTCCACTCCACCACCAGCCGGCGCCGCTGCGCCCCAGTCAGCAACGAAAGCTCCGCCAACGGCCGATCCGGATCAGCGGTCACTCCGGCCAGCAACATCTGCAGATGCCCGGCCATCCGCTCGATGGTGGCGGCGTCGAACAGGTCGGTGTTGTATTCCAGCTGGCCAGCGAGGACCCCGTCACTCTGCTGGAACCCGACAGTGATGTCGAAGTGGGCCGCCCGCCGTGACACGTCGATGTTCTCGATCCGCAACCCGCCGAGCACCGGCAGCTTCCGTTGAGCGGTGTCCACCAACACCATGACGTCGAACAGTGGGTTGCGGCTGATGTCGCGCTCGGGGTGGAGCGCGTCGACCAGCCGCTCGAAGGGCGCCTCGTCGTGGGCGAAGGCATCCAGGACGGTGTCCTTCACGCTGCCCAGGAACTCACGGAAGGTCCGCGATCCGTCGACGTGTGCGCGCAGCACGACGGTGTTGACGAAGAAACCGACGGTCCGCTCCAGCTCGGGCCGGTTGCGGCCGGAGACGACCGTGCCCACGGCGACGTCGTCCTGTCCTGCGTACCGGGCGAACAGCGCCTGGCACGCAGCTACCAGGACGGTGAACAGCGTGGCGTCCGCAGCGCGGACCAGCTCGCCGAGCCGGGCGGTGACCTGCGTCGGCACCAGGAAGTCGTGGGTGGCACCTGCGGAGGTGCGCACTGCCGGGCGCGTTCGATCCGTCGGCAGCTCCAGCGGGGAGATCCCGGCCAGCTGCCGTTTCCAGTAGTCGAGCTGCCCGTCCAGCGCCGAGTCCGACGGCTGCGTTCGTTGCCATACCGCGTAATCCCCGTACTGCAAAGGCGGCGGCAGCAGCGTGGCCTCCTCGCCGCGCAGGGCCGCTGCATACAACGAGCCGAGCTCGTCGGTCAGCACGCCCATCGACCAGCCGTCGGTGACGATGTGGTGCGCGGTGATCAGCAGCACGTGCTCGCGCTCGGATAGGCGTACCAGCAGCGCCCGGAACAGCGGTCCGCTCCGTAGGTCGAAGGGGCGGGAGTACTCCTCGGACAGCACGCGGTCCAGCTCGTCGGATGCCCGGTTCGAGGAGTCGGACAGGTCGACCAGCGGCACGGGTAGATCGCCTGCCGGGTGCACGAGCTGCACTGCCTTGCCGTCCACCTGATCGAAGGTGGTCCGCAACGACTCGTGGCGAGCCGGCAGGGCCTGCAGCGCCGCAGCGAGGGCCGCCACGTCGAGCGGGCCGACAAGTCGCAGGGGCAGCGTGCTGTTGTACTCCGCACCGCCCGGCTGGAAATCGTTGAGGAACCACAGCCGCTGCTGGGCGAAGGACAGTGGTAGCGGGCCGGTGCGCGGCGCCGGGACGATCCGGTCAAGCTGCTCGGACCGGCCCGACAGCCGGCGGCGCAGCTGTTCCTGCAGATGGGCGGGCAGCGCGGAGATACGGCTCTGTCGCGATGACGTCATCGTCGTTTCCTCAGCGTTCCTCGTCGTTTCTGGCCAAGACGGCAACTCGTTCGAGCTCATCGATAATCTTTTCCTCGATCAATTCCCCCAGCACGGAGACAGTGCGCGCCATCAGGACCTCGCGCGGCGTCAGGGTCACGTGGAAGGTCGCCTTCGTCCTGGAGGTGAGTTGCAAGCTGCGGAGAGAATCGCCACCCAGCTCGAAGAAGTCGTCCTCGACGCCGACCCGTCCCACGCCGAGGACCTCGGCCCAGATCTCGGCCAGGGCCTGTTCGGATTCGGTGCGGGGGGCGACATAACCGTCACCGGTGGCGGACCCGTAGTCGGGGGACGGCAACGCCTGACGATCCACCTTCCCGTTGGGCGTCAACGGCAGCTCGTCGATCGTGACGAACGCCGAGGGGACCATGTAATCCGGCAGCGCTGCGGCGACCAGCTCGCGCAGCTCGCCTGGGCTGGGTGCGGTATCACCCTGGACCGGGACCTGGTAGGCCACCAGCCGTTTGACACCGGATGTCTCCCCCCGGGCGACGACCACGGCCTCGTCGATGCCGGGGTGGCGGCGGAGCAGGGTCTCGATCTCACCGGGCTCGACGCGGAATCCCCGGATCTTGACCTGATCATCGGCCCGCCCCGCGAACTCCAGCTGACCGTCGGAACTCCACCGGACCATGTCCCCGGTGCGATACATCCGCCCGCCAACCGGGCCGAACGGGTTGGCCACGAACCGCTCCGCGGTAAACCCCGGCCGGTCCAGGTAACCGCGGGCCAACCCAGCTCCGGCCACGTACAGCTCGCCGGGCACCCTTACCGGCACCGGCCGCAGTGCCCCGTCCAGCACGTAGACCCTGGTGTTCCAAATGGGCCGGCCAATGGGCGGCGTTCCGCCCGGCACCAACGGCCCGCTCCACGTCGAGACCACAGTGGACTCGGTCGGGCCGTACGAGTTGATCATTCGGCGCCCGGGAGCCCACCGGTTCACCAGCTCAGCGGTGCACGCGTCGCCACCGACGACCACGGTCCGGAAGTCCGGTACCCCGGTCTCGGCCACGTCCACCGGCACGGTGGCCAACGCGGCCGGGGGGATCAGTGCGTGCGTCACCCGCTGCTCGGCGAGTACCTCGGCCAGCTGCTCACCCAGCAGCGGCCCCGGTGGGGGCACCACTAACGCCGCCCCGGCCGGCAGCGACATGCACAGCTCCAGCACGGACGCGTCGAAGCTGGGCGAGGAGAACTGCAGCACCCGATCCCCGGTCCGGACCGCGTACTGCCCCACTTCGGCTGCAGAGAAGCTGGCCAGCCCCGCGTGCGAGACCAACACCCCCTTGGGTCGACCGGTCGAGCCTGAGGTGTAGATCACATACGCGGGGTGTTCCAGCAGCAGGGGGGACGCTCGGTCCGCATCGGTGACCACCCCATCGGGCAGGTCCTCTAGTGCTGAGATCGTCTCCGGGTCGTCGACGGCCAGCACCGTCATACCCTGGAGGCACGGCAACGGCGCCGCGAGCTCGGCCAGCGTGATCATGAGCACCGGCGCGGCGTCGGTCAGCATGAACGCGATTCGCTCCGGGGGATAGGCCGGATCCACCGGCAGGAACGCCGCGCCCGCCTTGACCACCGCCACCTGGGCTACGACGATCTCCACCGATCGTGGTAGCGCGAGTGCCACGATCTGCTCCGGCCCTGCCCCGCGCTGGATCAGCAGTCGAGCGAGCCGGTTGGCGCGAGCATCCAGCTCCGCATAGCTCAACGCGCCGCCCTCGAACACCACCGCCGGCAGATCTGGTGTCCGCGCCACCTGCGATTCGACCAACTCCGGCAAGGTGGCCGGTGGCACGGCACGGTCGGCGCCGTTCCACTCGACGAGCAACCGAGCGCGCTCCGCCTCGGTCAGGACGTCGAGCTGGGCGAGCATGATCGCGGGATCCGCAACCACGACATCCAGCACCTGCAGTAGATGACCTGCGATGCGCTCGACCGTCACGGCGTCGAACAGAGCAGGGTCGTAGCCCAGCTCCATCGCCAACCGCTGGCCCGGCAACACCACCAGGCTAAGCGCGTAGTTGGTGGTCTCGACGGCGTGTGCCTCACGCAACCGCAGGCCGTGTTCCGCGGTGGCCTCGTCGTTGATCGAGTAGTTCTCGAACACCACGATGCTGTCGAACAGGTTGACCCCGTCCGGCAGTTCGCTCCAGGCCTGCAGCTGGGCCAGTGAGGCGAAGTCGAACCGCCGGGCGTCCACCTGCGCCGACTGCACCTCTTGCAACCACGGGACGACACCGGCGTCGTCGTCCACCTCAACCCGGACCGGCAGGGTGTTGATGAAGATGCCGGTGATCTCGTCCACACCGGGCAGATCCGCCGGGCGACCCGACACCGTCGCGCCGAAACAGACGTCCCGGTGACCGCTGTTTCGGGACAGCACCAACGCCCACGCACCCTGCACGACCGCGTTGAGCGTCAGGTGGTGGTGTTTGGCGAACTCGGACAGGCGACCGAACACCCCGTCCTCCAGCTCGAAGGGCAGCCACTCCGCCGATCGGGTGGCGTGCGCCGGCGCCGGCGCCCGGTCGTGAGGCAACGGGGTGGGCGACTCGAAGCCGAGCAACACGCGCCGCCAGTACTGCTCGGCCTCGTCCTGGTCGCGCTCGTCGAGCCACTGCAGGTAGTCGCGGAACGGACGCCGAACCGCCAACTCGGGCACTCGGCCGTTGGCGAGCGCGCCGTAGCAGGCAGCGACATCGGAGAGCACCTGGAACACGCTCCACCCGTCGAGCAGCGCGTGATGGAAGGTCCAGGCCACCTGCACCTCGGTCTCCGACAGGCGGGCCAGCACCACCCGCAGCAACGGAGGACTGCCCAGGTCAATACCGTCGGCGCGGTCACGCTCGAGCAACCGCCGCAACTCGTCCTGCCGCGCAGCCGGGGACAGGTGTGTCCAATCGAGGTGACGCACCGCGATCGTGGCGTGCCGACCCACCACCTGCAGCGGCTCACGCACCCCCTCCCAGACCACGCGGCTGCGGAGCACCGGCGTCCGGTCGACCACGTGCTGCCAGGCCGCCCCCAGTACCCGCGGATCCTCGACACCCTCGAGCACGAACATGATCTGCTCGAGGTAGACGCCCTGGTCTCCATCCGACAGCCCGTGGAACACCATGCCTGCCTGCATGGGGGTGAGTGGGTAGATGTCCTCGACCGAGCGTCCGTCGCCAACGAGGCGGTCCACCGTTGACTGGTCGAGGCGGGCCAGCGGGAAGTCCGAGGGGGTGCGGCCACCGACGCCGGGCTGGGAGCAGTGTTCGATGATGTCCCGCAGCGCGGTGAGCAGTTCCTCGGCCAGGGTAGCGATGCTGCTCGTCTGATGTAGGTGTTCGGAGTAGGCCCAGGTGAACTCCAGGCACCGGTGCTCGACCCGGCCCACGACCTCGAGCACGTGTGCTCGGCTGGCCTCCGGGCTGACATCCCCTTCCAGCCCACCGTGCATTGCGTGGAGCAGCCCGCCGTCCCCGGCCGAGGCCCAGTCGAACTGGCCGAGGTAGTTGAAGCTCACTGCCGATGCCGGGTGATCGGCCAGCCCGCCGGTCTCGGTGAGGTAACGCTGGGCTCCGTAGCCCAGACCCCGTCCGGGCACCGCACGGAGCTGCTCCTTCACCGACTTCAGCGTGGCGCCCCAGTCCTCGGCGTTGGAGACGTCGAGCGCGACCGGGAAGATCGTGGTGAACCACCCCACCGTGCGGGAGAGATCCACCCCGTCGAGGATCTCCTCGCGGCCGTGCCCTTCCAGATCGACCAACACCCGCCGGCGGCCGGTCCACTGGCTCAGCACCCGACCCAGCGCAGCGAGCAGCACGTCGTTGACCTGGGTCCGGTAGACCCCGGGCACCACCTGCAGCAGCACCCTGGTCTGCTCCGGGTCGAGCCGGACGGTGACCGAACGGGTCGAGGCGATCGTGTTAGGCCCGATCCCGTCGGCCGGCAGCGTCGGGTCGCAGCCGTGGCCCACCCTCGTCCAGTGGTCGAGCTCGTCGTCGAACCCGCCGGAGCGGGCGTGCTCGGTCAGCCGCAGTGCCCAGTCCCGGAACGAGGTCGTCTTGAGTCCAAGCTGGACGGTCTGGCCGGGTACTGCCTGCCGGTAGGCGGTGTCCAGGTCCTCCAGCAGGATCCGCCAGGACACTCCGTCGATGACCAGGTGGTGCGCCGCCAGGAACAACACCGGCCGCCGCCCGGTGCCGAGGTCGAACAGCAACGCGCTGAGCAGCGGAGGTCGACCGAGATCGAACCCCGCATGAACCTGCCCGGCGACTTTGTCCATCGCCGCGCGCTGCTCACCAGCGTCCACAGCGGACAGATCGTGCCGTCGCAGCACATCCACCGGCTCGACCGGCGCGTTGACCTGCCGCCACCAGCCGTCGACGTGCTCAAACCGCATCCGCAGCGCGTCGTGATGCTCGATCACCGCAGCCAGCGCCGTGCGTAGCGCCGCCTCGTCGACGCCCTCGCCCAGCTCGAACGTCACCGCCTGGTCGATGTGCTCCGGTCGGGCGGGCTGGGTGTCGAACAACCAGTGCTGGATCGGGGTCAGCGGCACCTCGCCACTCACCGGACCTTGTTCCGCCGCGACCGGCGCCACCTCGGCCACGGTCGCGACCAACGACGCCACCGTCTGGTGCCGGAACACGTCCCTGGGCATGAGGTCCAAGCCGGCCCGGCGGGCCCGCGATACCACCTGGATGCTGAGGATCGAATCACCACCGAGCTCGAAGAAGTTGTCCTCGACCCCGACGCGCTCCACCCCGAGCACCTCGGCCCAGATCCCCGTCAGGATCCGCTCGCCGTCCGTGCGGGGCTCCACGTAGCCCGGCGCCAGTGCCCCAGCCACGTCCGGCGCGGGCAGCGCCTTGCGGTCCAGCTTCCCGTTAGGGTTCAACGGCAGCTCGTCCAGCATCACGAACGCCGAGGGCACCATGTAGTCCGGCAGGGCGTCCCCGACGATCCCGCGCAGCGCAGCCGGGCTCACCGTTGCGCCTGGTGCCGGCACCAGGTACGCGACCAGTCGCTGGTGCCCGAGGTCCTCCTGTCGGACGACAGCCACCGCCTCAGCCACGTCATCGTGGCGGAGCAGAGCGGCCTCGACCTCACCCAGCTCGATCCGGAACCCCCGGATCTTCACCTGATAGTCGGCCCGACCCAGGTACTCCAGCTCACCCTCGGCGCTCCACCGCACCACGTCCCCGGTGCGGTAGAGCCGCGACCCGGGTTCGTCGAAGGGGTTGGCCACGAACCGCTCAGCGGTCAGGCCAGGACGGTTGAGATAGCCCCTGGCCAGCCCGCGACCGCCGAGGTAGAGCTCTCCGGGTACACCGGGTGGCACCGGTTGCAGTGCGGCGTCGAGCACGTAGGCCCGGGTGTTGGTGATCGGCCGGCCGATCGGCGGCGCCTGCTCACGCACGGTTGCATCGGAATACCACGCGGTCGCGTACACCGTGGCCTCGGTCGGACCGTAGATATTGGCGATCCGGCTTTCCGGCATGACTGCCTGGATCTCGCGCACCGCCCGCGCCGAGAGCGCCTCGCCCGCCAGCACCACGCTCTGGGCAGCCACCGCCACGCTGCCCTGGGTCAGGACCTGAGCAAACGCCGACGGCACCGCGCTGACCAGACTCACCGCCCACTGACCGGCCCGCGGTTCGGTCAGGGTGAGCAGGTCCCGGACCACCTCGATGCTGCCGCCGAGCATCAGCGGGCAGAAGATTTCGAACACCGAGACGTCGAAGTTCAGTGAGGTGGAGGCCACCACCCTGGACAACCCCGAGGCGCCGACGTCCGAGGCTGCCCACACCACCAGGTTGACCACGCTGTCCTGCGCGACCACGACTCCCTTGGGCCGACCCGTCGACCCGGAGGTGTAGATGACATACGCCGGATGCGCCCCAAACAGCGACCGCGCCCGGTCGGCGTCGGCCACATCACTACCCGAGTGACCAGCCAACGCCTCGGCGGTCGCCACGGCGTCCAGAACCAGCCGGGGCACACCCGTCACCGTGGGCACCCGGTCGGCCACCTCGCTCGTGGTCAACACGAGCGCCGGCTGGGCGTCCTCGAGCATGAAGGCGAGGCGCTCCGCCGGATAGGCCGGGTCGATCGGCAGGTACGCCGCACCCGATTTCAGCACCGCCAGCAACGCGACGATTAGATCCGCCGATCGCGGCAGCGCCAACGCCACGAACCGCTCCGGACCCGACCCGCGCTGGATCAGCAGCCGCGCCAGCCGGTTCGCCCGCTCATTCAACTCCCGGTAGCACAGTTCAGCGCTCTCGAACACGACAGCCACGGAATCCGGTGTCCGTGCCACCTGAGCTTCGAACACGTCCGGCAAGGTGGCCGGTGCCACGGCAAGGCCGGTGTCGTTCCACTCCAGCAGCACCCGACGCCGTTCGTCCGCGTCCAGCAGGTCGATCTGCCCGACCGGGATCTGGGGATCAGCGGTCACCACGCTCAGCACCCGGATCAGGTGCCCGGCCAACCGCTCGACGGTGGCGGTGTCGAACAGGGCAGGGTCGTAGCCCAGCTCGATCGACAGCCGATCGCCGGGTGACACCACGATGCTGAGCGGGTAGTTGGTCGGCTCGATAACCTCCAGCTCACCGAGCTGCAGGCCGTGCGCTGCCGCGGCCTCGCCGCCGAGCGGATAGTTCTCGAACACCATGATGCTGTCGAACAGGTTGACCCCGCCGGGAACCCCGCTCCAGGTCTGCAGCTGGGCCAGCGACATGAAGTCGAACCGGCGCGACTCGGACTGCGCGGCCTGCAGCTCGCGCAGCCACGCCACCACGCCCTGCCCGTTCTGCACGCGCACCCGGGTGGGCACCGTGTTGATGAACAGCCCGACCATCGACTCCGCACCCGGCAGGTCGGCCGGGCGTCCCGAAACCGTGGTCCCGAACGTCACGCCGCGCTCACCGCTGTACCGGGACAGCAGCAGGCCCCATGCGCCCTGCACGACCGTGCTGGCCGTCAACCCGTTGCGCTGGGCGAACTCGCGCAGCCGGCGGGACCGCTCGGTGGACAGCGCGACACATACGGTGTCGCGAGACTCGGCGCGGTGCGCCTCAACCGGCTGACGGTCGTAGGGCAACGGCGTGGGTGACTCGAAACCATCGAGCACCTTTCTCCAGTAGTGCTCGGCCTCGCCGTGGTCGCGTTCGCCGAGCCACTGCAGGTAGTCCCGGAACGGACGCCGCGCCACCATCGTCGGCTCGTGCCCACCGACGATCGCCGCGTACCGCTCGCACACCTCGCCGAACACCTGAGCCGAGCTCCACCCGTCGAGCAGCACATGGTGGATGGTCCACACCAACTGCACCTCATTATCGGGCAGCGCGGCGATGGCCAGCCGCAGCAAAGAAGGCTCTGCCAGGTCGAAGGCCTCGGCCCGGTCACTGGCGAGCAGCGGCTGCAGCCTCTCCCGCCACCGCGACTCGGACAGATCTGCCCAGTCGTGGTAACTGATCGGCACCGTGACGTCCCGCTGCACCACCTGCAGCGGCTCGTCGACCCCGTCCCAGACCACGCGGCTGCGTAACACCGGCGTCCGGTCCACCACCTGCTGCCAGGCCGCCCCCAAGGCCTCCGGATTGGAGACACCGGACAACCGGAGCTGCAGCTGGTTGAGGTAGGCACCGGAGAAGGTGTCGACCAGCCCGTGGAACACCATGCCTGCCTGCATGGGGGTGAGTGGGTAGATGTCCTCCACCGAGCGTCCGTCGCCTACCAGCAGGTCCACGGCGGACTGGTCCAGACGGGCCAGGGGGAAGTCCGAGGGGGTGCGGCCACCGACGCCGGGCTGGGAGCAGTGCTTGATGATGCCCCGCAGCGCGGTGCGCAGTTCCTCGGCCAGGGCAGCGATGCTGGACGCTTGATGTAGGTGTTCGGAGTAGGACCAGGTGAGCTCCAGGCAGTTGTGCTCGACCCTGGCCACCACGTCGAGCACATGGGCTCGGGTGGCCTGCGGGCTGGCGTCGCCGGCCAGCCCACCGCGCATGGCGTGGAGCAGCCCCTCGTCCCCGACCGAGGCCCAGTGGAACTGGCCGAGGTAGTTGAAGCTGACCTGCGACGCCGCTTGCTCGGCCAGCCCAGGAGTCGCGGTGAGGTAACGCGCCACGCCATATCCCAGGCCACGCCGGGGCACGGCACGCAGCTGTTCCTTCAACGACTTCAGGACGCTGTCCCACCCGTCGTCGACAGACATGTCGAGTGCGACCGGGAACATGGTGGTGAACCAGCCGACCGTCCGGGACAGATCCACGCCGTCGAACAGGTCCTCGCGGCCGTGGCCTTCCAGGTCGAGGACCACCCGGTCGCGTCTGGTCCACCGGCCCAGCACCCGACCCAACGCTGCGAGCAGCACGTCGTTGATCTGGGTCCGGTAGACCCCCGGCACCTCCTGCAGCAGCGCGGTGGTTTCGTCCGCTCCGAGCCGGACCGTGATCGACCGCTCCGAGGCGATCGTGTTGGGCCCCTCGCCCTCGACCGGCAGCCTCGGGTCACAGCCCTGGCCCACGCCGTTCCAGTAGCCGAGCTCGTCGTCGAACCCGCCGTCCGCGGCATGCGCGGTCAACCGCAACGCCCAGTCCCGGAACGAGGTCGTCTTGAGTCCGAGCTGGACGGTCTGGCCGCGTACCGCCTGGCGGTAGGCGGTGTCCAGGTCCTCCAGCAGGATCCGCCAGGACACCCCGTCGATGACCAGGTGGTGCACCGCCAGGAACAACAGCGGTCGCCGCCCCGAGCCGAGGTCGAACAACACCGCCGCCAGCAACGGGGGCCGACCGAGATCGAAACCCGCGTGCACCTCCTCGGCGACCTGCGCCAGGATCGCGGCCTGCTCGGCGGGATCGACCTTGGACAGATCGCGTAGTCGGAGCACGTCCACCGGCTCCACCGCAGCGTTGTCCTGCCGCCACTGCCCCTCGAGACACTGCCCCTCGAGATGCGCAAACCGCATCCGCAGCGCGTCATGGTGCTCGATCACCGTGGTCAACGCCGTGCGCAACGCCGTTCGATCGACGTCCTGGACCAGCTCGACGGTCAGCGCCTGGTTGAAACGCTCCGGTCGCGCCGTCTGGGTGTCGAAGAACCAACGCTGGATCGGGGTTAACGGCACCCCACCCGTCACCGGACCCTGCTCGACTACGCTCGGCGCCTCCTGAACCACGCTCGCGACCAACGACGCCACCGTCTGGTGCCGGAACACATCCCTGGGCATGAGGCCCAGCCCAGCCATCCGGGCCCGGGAGACCACCTGGATGCTCAGGATCGAATCACCGCCGAGCTCGAAGAAGTTGTCCTCCACCCCAACCCGGTCGACACCCAGTACCTGCGACCAGATGTCAGTGAGCTCCCGCTCGCCCGGCGTGCGCGGAGCGACATACCCGTGCCTGGTGGCGGTCCTGGAGTCCGGGACGGGCAGCGCCTTGCGGTCCAGCTTCCCGTTGGGGCTCAACGACAGCTCGTCGAGCGTGACGAACACCGAAGGCACCATGTAGTCCGGCAGGTCCCGCTTCAGCCAGGACCGCAACTCCGACCCGCCGGGTGCGGTCGAAACGGCCGGTACGACATAGGCCACCAGCCGCTGGTGGCCGTCGTCGTCTCGTACCACCACGACCGCCTCGGCCAGCTCCGGGTGGCGCAGCAGCGCCGCCTCGATCTCTCCCGGCTCGACCCGGAAGCCCCGGATCTTGACCTGGTCGTCGGCACGACCCAGGTACTGCAGCATCCCGTCGGGCGTCCACCGGACCAGGTCGCCGGTGCGGTACATCCGCGACCCGGGTGGCCCGAACGGGTTGGCCACGAACCGCTCCGCGGTCAACCCCGGGCGGTTCAGGTACCCGCGGGCCACCTGGGCACCCGCCAGACACAGCTCCCCGGCAACCCCGACCGGTACCGGGCGCGCCTGAGGACCGAGCACGTAGCACTGCAGGTTGTGCCCAGGACGACCGATTACCGGCCGGCCTGGGCCGGGCAGCCGGCACCACACGGAGTCGACGGTGCACTCGGTGGGGCCGTAGAAGTTGTAGCTCACGGTGTTCTGGGCGCCGGACAGCTCCCGCCACAACCCCTCGCCGATCGCCTCTCCTCCCAGCACCAAGATCATCGGCCGGGTTCGCTCACCGGTCAGCAAGCCGGCTGGGATGAGCTGCTGGGCATAGGAAGGCGTGACCTCCACATAGTCGATACCTCGGGTAGCGAAGTAGTCGACCAGCGCCTGCGGGTCCAGCCGCACATCGTCGTCGATCAGGTGCAGCTCATGACCATCGGCCATCAACAGCAGCCCGTCCCACGAGGCGTCGAAGGAGAACGCTGCGGTGAGCGCGACGCTCAGGCGACGTCCCCGGGCGGCGAACTCGACGTGGTGGTCGTAGAACAGGTTGGTCAGGTTGCGGTGCTCGACGAGCACACCCTTCGGTCGCCCGGTCGAGCCCGAGGTGTAGATGACGTAGGCCGCGTCATCACTTCGAAGCGGACTGATCCGCTCAGCGTCAGCCAGGTCGACGTCGGAATAACGCCCCAACATTGCCCGGGTCTCGGGCATGTCGAGCCTTAGCCCGGCCGTGCCCTCGGGCAGCGCGGAGGGCACGTTACCGCCCTCGGAGGTGGTGACCACCAGCACCGGCTGGGCGTCACGCAGCACGAACTCAATGCGGTCGACCGGGTACTCCGGGTCCACCGGCAGGTACACCGCCCCCGCCTTGAGCACCGCGAGGATGGCCACGACCATCTCCGCCGAGCGCGGCAGCGCTAACGCCACCACCCGCTCGGGCCCCGCGCCCCGGGCAACCAGGTGACGGGCCAGCCGATTTGCCCGCCGATTCAGTTCAGCGAAACTCAGCCCGATATCCCCACACACCACGGCCGCCACATCCGGAGCGGACGCAACCTGAGCCTCGAACAACTCGGGGAACGTCACCGCCGGCACATCCAGACCAGCGCCATTCCACTCCACCAACACCCGCCGCCGCTCTTCCTCGCTCAGCAGGTCAATCCGCCCCACCGCGATCGTGGGATCAGCAGCCACCACGCTCAGCACACCGACCAGGTGGCTCGCCAACCGCTCGACCGTGTCGGCGTCGAACAGGGCGGGGTCATAGCCCAACTCGATCGACAGCTGCCGGCCAGGGGACAGCATGACGCTGAGCGGGTAGTTGGTGGTCTCGATGGCGTCCAGCTCGCGCAACCGCAGGCCGTGCGCTGCGGCGGCCTCGTCATTGATCGGGTAGTTCTCGAATATCATGATGCTGTCGAACAGGTTGACCCCGCCGGATACCCCGCTCCAGGCGTGCAACTGCGTCAGCGGTAGGTGCTCGAAGTGCCGGGCCTCGACCTGGGCGGACTGCAGCTCCTGCAGCCATCGGATAACGGGGGCGTCGTCGTCGACCTCGACTCGAACCGGCAGCGTGTTGATGAAGATGCCGGCGATTTCCTCCACACCGGCGAGATCGGTCGGACGACCCGATACCGTCGCACCGAAACACACATCCGGCTGGGCGCTGTACCGAGACAGCACCAACGCCCACGCCCCCTGCACAATGGTGTTCACGGTCAACCCGTGGCGCTGGGCAACCTCGCGCAGTCGGCCGAACTCATCCGCTCCCAAGTCGGATGCGATCCGTTGTGCCGAGCGCGTGGTGTGCGCCTCAACCGGTTGCCGGTCGTAGGGCAACAGGGTGGGCGACTCGAAACCTTCGAGCACTCCTCGCCAGTGCTGTTCGGCGGCACGGTTGTCCTGGCCGTCCAGCCACTCGAGATAGGCCCGGAACGGAGGCCGGACCACCAGCTCGGGGAGCCGGCCGTTGACCAGCGCGGCGTGGCAGGCGCTGACGTCGGACAGCACCTGGAACACGCTCCACCCGTCGAGCAGCACGTGGTGGAAGGTCCAGGCCACCTGCACCTCGGTCGCCGAGAGGCGGGCCACCACCAGCCGCAGCAACGGCGCCGCACCCAGATCCAGGCCCTCCGCACGGTCATGGTCGAGTAACCGCTGCAACTCGTCCTGCCGGGCAGCCTTGGACAGCTGCATCCAGTCGAGGTGGCGCACCGGCACGCTGACCTTGCGGTGCACGATTTGTAGCGGTTCGCTCACGCCCTCCCAGACCACGCGGCTGCGTAGCACCGGTGTCCGGTCGACCACGTGCTGCCAGGCCGCACCCAGCACCTGAGGGTCACGAACGCCGTCGAGCACGAACGTGGCCTGTTGGAAGTAGACGCCCTGGTCGCCCTCGGACAGCCCGTGGAACACCATGCCTGCCTGCATGGGGGTGAGTGGGTAGATGTCCTCCACCGAGCGTCCGTCGTCTACCATCAGGTCCACGGCGGACTGGTCGAGGCGGGCCAGGGGGAAGTCCGAGGGGGTGCGGCCGCCGGTGCCAGGCTGGGTGCAGTGCTCGACGATCTCCCGCAGCGCAGTCAGCAAATCCTCGGCCAGGGCCGTGATGCTGCTGGTGTGGTGCAGATGCTGGGAATAGGACCAGTCGAACTCCAGACAGTTGCGCTCCACCCGGCCCACCACGTCAAGCACATGAGCTCGGGTGGCCTGCGGGCTCGCATCGCCGTCCAGCCCACCGGGTATCGCCTGAAGCAACCCGTCCCCGGGGGCGGCCCAGTTGAACTGGCCGAGGTAGTTGAAGCTGACCTGCGGTGTCGGATGGTCGGCCAGCCCCACAGTCTGGGTGAGGTGCCGCAGGGCGCCGTACCCCAGACCACGCCCAGGCACCGCACGCAGTTGCTCTTTCACCGATTTCAGTACGGTGGCCCAGTCTTTGGCGCCGGAGACGTCGAGCGTGACCGGGAACATCGTGGTGAACCAGCCCACCGTGCGGGACAGGTCCATGCCACCCGGAATTTCCTCGCGGCCGTGACCTTCCAGGTCAACCACTACCCGCTCGCGCCCGGTCCACCGGCTCAGTACCTGACCCAATGCGGCCAGCAGCACGTCGTTGACCTGGGTCCGATAGACCCCCGGGACGTCCTGGAGCAACGCCCGGGTCTCCTCCGGGTCGAGCCGGACAGTGACCGAACGCATCGAGGCGATCGTGTTGGCGCCCGCACTGTCACTGTCACTGTCGACTGGCAGTCTCGGGTCGCAGCCCCGACCCACGCCGCTCCAGTAGTCCAGTTCGTGATCGAACCCGCCGGTCTCGGCGTGTTCGGTCAACCGTTGCGCCCAGTCCCGGAACGAGGTGGTCTTGAGTCCGAGTTGGACGGTCTGGCCGTGCGCGGCCTGCTGGTAGGCGGTGTCCAGGTCCTCCAGCAAGACCCGCCAGGACACCCCATCAACGACCAGGTGGTGCACCGCCAGGAACAACACCGGCCGCCGCCCCGAACCCAAAGCGAACAGCACCGCCGTCAGCAGCGGAGGCCGACCGAGATCGAAACTGGAATGCGCTTGCCCAGCGACCTGCGCCATGACGGCGGTTTGCTCATCGACGTCGGTGGTGGACAGATCATGCCGCCGCAATACATCCATCGGCTCGACCGGCGCATTGTCCTGCCGCCACTGCCCGTCAAGATGCTCAAACCGCAACCGCAACGCGTCATGGTGCTCAATCACCGCAGCCAGCGCCGTGCGCAGCGCGGCCTCGTCGAGGTACTCGACCAGTTCGACCGTCAGCGACTGGTTAAAACGTTCCGGACACACCGAAGTTGTGTCAAAGAACCAGCGTTGGATCGGGGTCAGCGGCACCACGCCGGTCACCGGACCCTGCTCGGTCGGTTCGGGGGCCGCCGCAACGACGTTCGGCACCAGCGACGCGACGGTCTGATGCAGGAAGATGTCTCTGGACGTCATGCACAGATCGGACTGGCGAGCGCGGGACACCACCTGGATGCTCAGGATGGAGTCGCCGCCGAGTTCGAAGAAGTTGTCGTTGATGCCGACCTGCTGCAGGCCCAGGACGTCGGCCCAGATCTGGGTGAGGGCGTGTTCGGTCGGGGTGCGGGGGGCCTGGTAGCCGGCGCTGGTCGTGGTGGTGGGGTCGGGGGCGGGCAGCCCCTTGCGGTCCAGCTTCCCGTTGGGGGTCAAGGGCAGCTCGTCGAGCGTGACGAATGCCGAGGGCACCATGTACTCCGGCAGCGACTGGGCCAACAGTTCCCGCAACCCGCCGGCTGTGGGTGTGGTGCCCTGGGTCGGGACGAGGTAGGCGACCAGCCGCTTGGCGCCGGGCGCCTCCCCGCGGGCGACGACCACGGCGTCGGTGATGTCGGGGTGCTGTCGGAGCAGGGTCTCGATCTCTCCAGGTTCGATGCGGAACCCGCGGATCTTGACCTGTTCGTCGGCCCGACCGCCGAACTCCAGCTGCCCCCCGGTGTTCCAGCGCACCAGGTCCCCGGTGTGGTACATCCGTGAGCCCGGCGGTCCGAAGGGGTTGGCCAGGAACCGCTGGGCGGTCAACCCGGACCGGTTGAGATAGCCGCGGGCCAGCCCGGGTCCGGCGACATACAGCTCACCGGGGACCCCGGTGGGCACCGGGCGCAGCGCCGCGTCGAGCACATAGACCTGGGTGTTCCAGATCGGCCGGCCGATCGGCGGGGTCGCTCCCGGGATCAGCGGCCGGCTCCAGGTCGAGACCACCGTGGCCTCGGTCGGCCCGTAGGAGTTGATCATGAGTCGGTCCGGTGCCCACCTCGCGACCAACTCAGCTGTGCACGCATCACCACCGACGATGACCGTCCGGAACTCCGGCAGCCCGGTCCGCGCCACCTCGTCGGCCACGGTGGCCAACGCGGCCGGCGGGATCAGCGCGTGAGTCACCCGCTGCTCACCGAGTACCTGAGCCAGCTGCTCACCCAGCAGCGGACCCGGTGGTGGCACCACCAACGCCGCTCCCACCGGCAGCGACATGCACAACTCCAACACCGAAGCGTCGAAACTCGGTGAGGAGAACTGCAGCACCCGATCTCCCGGGCGCACCGCATACCGCTCCACCTCCGCGGCGGAGAAGCTGGCCAGACCGGCGTGCGAAACCACCACACCCTTGGGCCGCCCCGTCGACCCCGACGTGTAAATCACATACGCGGGATGCTCCAGCAGCAGGGCGCAGGCTCGATCCTCATCGCTCGGAGCGCGATCTGGCATCCGCCCCAACGCGGACTCGGTGTCCGGGTCGTCCAGAACCACTACCGCCATCCCCGCCTGGGACGGCAGCGGCGGCGTGAGCCCGGCCAGCGTGAGGACCACCACCGGCTCGGCGTCGGCCAGCATGAACGCGATCCGCTCCGCCGGATAGGCCGGATCCACCGGCAGGAACGCCGCCCCCGCCTTGACCACCGCCAAATGAGCCACCACGATCTGCACCGACCGCGGCAACGCCAGCGCCACCACCCGCTCCGGCCCCGCCCCACAGGCGATCAGCAGATGAGCCAACCGGTTCGCGCGAACCTCCACCTCCGCAAAGGTCAACACCCCGCAGTCGAACACCACCGCCGGCAGATCGGGAGCCCGCCCCACCTGGACCTCGAACAACTCCGCCAACGGCACCGGTGCCACCGCACGGCCGGTGTCGTTCCACTCCACCAGCAACCGATGCCGCTCCCCCTCGGTCAGCAACGGAAGCTCGGCCAGCGGGCTATCCGGGTCGGCCGCGATTCCCGCCAGCAGCACCTGCAGATGCCCCGCCATCCGCTCAACCGTGCCGGGGTCGAACAGGTCGGTGTTGTACTCGATCACCAGGCTCAGCGAGTCATCCCGGGGCAAGAACTCCACAACGAGGTCGAACCGGGCGGACGGCCGGGGCAGATCGTGCTCGGCGATCCGTAGTCCGTCGACCTCTCGCGACCGCACGAGTGCGTTCTGCAGCACGACCATGGCCTGCACCAGCGGGGTACGACTGGGATCGCGTTCCGGTCGGAGTTCCTCGACCAACCGATCGAAGGGAACCTCGTCGTGCGCGAACGCCTCCAGCACCGTCTCCCGGACCTCGGCGACTAGCTCGGAGAACGTCATTGCACCATCCACTGCGGACCGCAGAACGACGGTGTTGACGAAGAAGCCGACGAGGTTCTCCAGCTCCCTGCGGTTGCGGCCGGACGTCGCGGTACCGATCACGACGTCCTGCTGGTGGGTGTACCGCGACAGCAGCAGCTGCACCGCGGCAACCAAGGTCATGAACAGCGTGGCGCCTTGCTCGCGTCCCACCCTGGTCACACCTGTGACGAGGTCAGCTGACAAGTCACGGCGGTGCACCGCGCCCGACGTGGTGCGGAGCTGCGGCCGGGGTCGGTCGGTCGGCAGCTCGAGCACGGGGAGGTCGGCGAGCTTGCGCTTCCAGTAGCCGAGGTGCTCCTCCAGAGCCGGGCCGGACAGCCGTTCGCGTTGCCACCCGGCGAAATCCAGGTACTGGACCGGTAGCTCCGGCAAGCCGGCCGGAACTCGCCGTACGGCGGCGGCGTACAGCTCGGCGAGCTCGTCCACCAATACCGCGACCGACCAGCCGTCGGTGACGATGTGATGCTGGCTGAGCATGAGAACGTGGTCGTCCTCGGCAAGGCGCACCAGCACCGCCCTGGTCAACGGGCCGCGCCGCAGGTCGAAAGGACAGCTCAGCTCGTCCGTTAGCGCCTGCTCCACCGCAGCATCGCGCTCAGCTGAGTCGACGGTGGACAGGTCGACCGCGTGCAGCGGTATGTCACCACCCGCGGCGATCACCTGCATGCCGTGTCCGTCCACGGTGTCGAACGTCGTCCGCAATGACTCGTGCCGGCTGACCAGGGCGTCCAGCGCCGCCCGCAACGCGTCGAGGTCCAACGCGCCAGACAGCCGCAGCCCGACCCCGGTGTTGTACTCGGTCCCGCCGGAGGTCAGGTCGTCCAGGAACCACAACCGCTGCTGAACAGGAGAAAGCGGCAGCGGCCGCTCGCGCGAAACGGAGCGGATCCCCTCGTCCTGGTCGGCAGGACGAGCGGCTGGCAGCAGCTCCACGAGCCGCGCGACGGTCCGAGCATCGAACACCGCCCGGGCCGACAGTGCCACCCCGAACGCCGCACGGATCCGGGAGAGTGCCCGGAAACTCAGGATCGAATCGCCACCAAGTTCGAAGAAGTCGTCCTCGACACCGATCTGCTCCATACTCAACAACTCAGCCCAGATCTGCGCCACGATTCGCTCGTTACCGGTGCGGGGAGCGACGGACCCCCTCCGCGGTGTCGCATCCCCGGGTTCCGGCAAGGCACGCCGATCCAGCTTTCCGTTGGGGCTTAGCGGCAAGCTATCCAGGACCATGAAAGCCGACGGCACCATGTAGTCGGGCAGCGAGTCTGCGACCATTGCGCGAAGTTCGCCAGGAACCGGTGTTGCCTCACCGGCTGGGACAACGTACGCGACGAGCCGCTTGAAACCAGGCCCGCTGTCTCCTTCTGGCGACATCTTGCGGGCAATCACCACGGCCTCGCCGACGTCGGGATGCTTTCGGAGCAACGTCTCGATCTCGCCGGGCTCGACGCGGAATCCGCGGATCTTGACCTGCTCGTCGGCGCGACCAACAAACGCCAACTCACCCTCGACCGTCCAGCGGACCACGTCCCCGGTGCAATACATCCGAGAACCAGGCTCGCCGAACGGGTTGGCCACGAATCGCTGGGCGGTCAATCCCGGACGGTTCAGGTAGCCCCGCGCCAACCCGCCACCCGCCACGTACAACTCACCGGGCACCCCTACCGGCGCCGGCCGCAAAACGTCGTCGAGCACGTACACCTGGGTGTTCCAAATCGGCCGACCGATCGGCGGTACACCCCCATCACCTGCAGCCAGCGGCCGACTCCACGTCGACACCACAGTCGCCTCGGTCGGCCCGTAAGCGTTGATCAATCGATGGCCCGAGGCCCAGCGATTCGCCAACTCCGGCGCGCACGCATCACCGCCAACGATCACCGTATGGAACTGCGGCAGACCCATCCGCGCCACCACCTGCGGCACCGTCGCCAATGCCACCGGTGGGATCAGTGCATGCGTCACCGCACGCTCCGCGAGTACTTCGGCCAGTGCCTCGCCGAGCAACGGACCTGACGGTGGCACCACCAGCGCAGCACCAGCCGGCAGCGCCATGCACAATTCCAACACCGACGCGTCGAAACTTGGCGAGGAGAATTGCAACACTCGGTCGCCCGGGTGTACCTCGAAATGGTCGATCTCGGCAGCCGAGAAGCTCGCCAAGCCGGCATGAGAGACCACTACGCCCTTGGGCCACCCCGTCGACCCGGACGTGTAGATCACATAGGCCGGATGCGCCAGGGTCAGTGGCGACGACCGGGCCGCGTCGGTCGGGGCGCTATCAAGCATCGACCCCACCGCCGACACCGTGTCCGGATCATCGAGGGCCACCACGGCCACACCCGCTGGGCATGGCAACTGGGACACCAACTCTGACAGGGTGACCACCAGCATCGGCCTCGAATCGGCCAGCATGAATGTGATCCGCTCGGGTGGGTATGCCGGATCCACCGGTAGGAACGCCGATCCCGCCTTCACCACTGCCAGCTGCGCCACCACGATCTCCACCGACCGAGGTAACGCCAACGCCACGATCCGCTCCGGTCCCGCGCCCCGCGCGATCAGCAGGTGGGCCAACTGGTTCGCGCGAGCCTCCAGCTCCGCGTAGGTCAGCGCCCCGCCAAAGACCTGGTCGCAGGGTCGACTGAGGGAATTGTCGAACAACAGGGCTGGAAAGTCCGGCGTCCTCGCCACCTGGGCTTCGAACAGCTCAGAAAATGTGGCCGGTCCTACGTCCCGATAGGTGTCATTCCATTCGACGAGCAGAAGCGCGCGCTCGGCCTCAGTCAGGATGTCGATCTGGCTCAGCGCAATGACAGGATCGGCAGTGACGACGTCGAGAACATGGGTCAGGTGACCAGCTAACCGCTCAATCATGACCGGGTCGAATAGGTCACGGCGGTACTCAACGACGCCGGACAGTTCGTTGCCCCGCTGCTCGATGAGCACCGTGACGTCCGCAGCGAGCGACACGGCGGGCCGTTCACACATCACCATTGTCCGCGCCAACTCGGATTCCAGGCCCAACTCCTCGGCAAGGCGCTCGAACGGAACGTCGGAATGCGCGAAGGCTGCCGTCACCGTGGCGCGAATCTTCAGCGCAAAGTCCAGAAAGGAGGTCGACTCGGCTAACCGGGACCGCAGCACCACCGGATGACTCTGCCCCGGAGCCGGGGTGACCACGGTGATGTCGTCGCGGCCGGTGTAGCGCGCCAGGACGATCTGGAAGACGGCCACCGTGAACTCAAGCAGGGAGATGCCCCACTGGCCGCTCAGGTCTGTAACCCGCGTGGTCACTTCCTGTGGAACGTAGAAATTGTGCGCGGTAATGGTCGAAGTCATGCTGGTTGACCGTGACTGGTCGATGGGCAACTCGGGCACCGACACGCCTTCGAGTTGCCTTCTCCAGTAATGGAGTTGCTCGGCGAACGATGACGTCGGCGGCCCGCCTCGATCGGAACTCTGCTCAGTTTGCAAGGACCTGTTGTGGGCAACCATGAATGCTTCGACCTTTCAGGCCGGTCCACCAATGACACCAGCAGCGATATGGGACGTCTACTAAACGGACGCAGTCTGGGCCGCTATCAAACATGGCCCGTTCTCGCCCGTGGCCGATTGACGACGACCAACGCGGCTGTTGACTAAAATTCCGCCGAGATCTCCGGTAACCGGATTCCGCAGAAAACACCCAGGGCGCATCCACTGCCCCGAAGTCACGTCTTGCTGCGAGAAGATCAGATCTTCATAGAACCTCAACCACGCCACTACCTCACCGTCGACCACGAGGCAGTGCTTTCCGTTTCCCTGAAGAGTCACCAAGTACTCGGTATCCCCGTTCCGGTAGCTGCCCACGCAGCCTGGTGGGGGAGTCGTCGGCCGTCCCGATTCGACTGTGGAGTAACTATCGACGAGCAGGCCCGCCCTGCACAGCTCCGCGACCAGCTCCTGCCACATAAGAACTCCGAGGTTCGCGTTGCTGGTGAAGGCAACGATGCTGCCATTGACGGGATCGACTCGGAGGTAACATGCCGTGCCATCCGCGTTGCCGTCGTGACCCACCCAGACGGCGTCTTCATTACGGAAGACCGCCAGGCCCAGTCCCCATCCGTCGGCTAGTCCGAACGGTTCCGCGCTGGGAACGGCCAGGCGCATCTGCTCGGCGTACGCGGTCGGTAGAAGCGCTGACCCACGGCCATCGAGCTGGGTCAGCCCTAAAGTCAGGAGATCCATAGCGCTCACCGCCAGCCCGCCGGCCGGTGCCTCGGCGAGCGTCAACGACTGTGTGACGGGCCGGGTCCTGCCGACGGCGGTGTTGACCGAGTGACCCGTGGCAAGCTGGCGATCGGGCGGGTGGCGCCCAGCCGCGCCGATGAACGTCGACTCAATTCGCAGCGGCCGCAGCAGAATCGACTCCATGGCGTCCCACCAGGTCATACCAGTAATCGTTTCGATCAGGTGGCCGACCAGGACGTAGCCGATGTTCGAGTATGAGAAGCCGGTGCCTGGCGGTAGAACCAGGTTCTGGCTGTGGCAGTGGTCCAGTACGTATCGCCGTATGGAAGCGAGCACTTCCACCGAGTCAGGTCCCTCGGCTAGACCACCTGTGTGGCTCAGCACCTGGCGAAGGGTGAGCCCGTTTCCGAGGTCACCCAACTCGGGCAGGTGCTCACCGAGCGGAGCGTCGAGTTCGAGATCCCCGTCCGCGACCAGGATCATCGCCACAGTTGCCGTGAAGGTCTTGCTGATGGACCCGATGGGGAACGCCGCATCTCGGGTAACCCGGTGCCCTGTTCCGTACTCCAGCTCGCCGACCTCGACCGCCACCGTCTCGCCACCGTGATGGATGGCGAGCTGAGCGCCGGGAACCTGATGTTTCCGCGCCAGTGCGGACAGCGTGTCGGACAGACGATCAGGGTCTAATAGTTGCTCGAACTGCTGTTCGGCAGTCAGAGCGTGCCCGGCCGGCGCGACCATGACCACGTCCCTGCGGGACACTTTCCCGGTGCACGGCGGCATCTGGTCGGTGGAGCAGAGGCTCTGACTGGCAGCCCCGCGGTGATCATGACATGAACTCATCGCGGACGTGTCTCCCACGAAAATCCTCTCCTGAGAAGGTCAACAGTACGGACCGAGGCGTTGGCAGAAGACCTCGCCGCCTCCAGTGCCTGGTCGCGACCCCTCGCGCGTCCATCACGGCACTTCGGCCTCGATACGAGCCCTGTACTCGCGTGTCGGGCAGGACGCTACAGATACACTCTTTCGATGACCTTCAGGCACGCTTAGGTAGTCGTTAGACCGATAGTCCAGGACTGTGGGGGCGTCGGCCCACTTCCGCCGTACTCGTGCCACCCGATTGATCACAAAGTGTAGTCAAGCCGCACAGGTGATGGCACTCGGCCGGCCGCGGTGCTACGCATAGCCACGTACGCGACCGATCTGCGGAGCCGACCGATCTAGCGGGCTGTGGCCGACGAAGTCGGTAAGATCGAGTCAAGTTCGGGTTCATGCGGCGAGTCCGGCCTCCTGGGTGAGTCGGTCGAGGGCTCGTTGGTAGTTGTGGGCGGCGGTACGTTGTGGGCGGCGGTACGTAGTGGGTGGGCAGGGCTGGGTCGGGGTCGGTGAGTGCGGCCAGGCCGGGTTGCAGCAGGCAGGTGTGGATGTGGGTCAGCAACATCGCGTGGTGTAGCCCGGTGTCGGTAACGCGGTAGTGGTGGCTACCCGGGATGCGGTGATCAGCTCGTGGGCGCGGAGCCGGCGCGAGGTCGTAGCTCATCTATCCCGCGGGGATGGTGGCGGGCGCAAGGGCACAGCAGGGGTGCGAGCAGGGCGCGCAGGTCGCGGTTGGCGAAGCCGTGGGGCAGGAGCCGAAAGACCAGCAGGGTGTGGAGCAGCGCTTGGACGCGTCGGTCGGTGAACCACAGCCCGGGGATCGGGGTGCCGGTGTCGGTGGTCAGCAGGTCACCTATCGCCATCTGCGGGGCCGTGTCGCGCAGCTACTCGCGGATTCGGGACCAGAGAGAGCCTGACCGGCAGCAGTACCGCTACGCCACCAGCCGCCGCACGCACGCCCCCCATCGAACTGGACCGTACCCGTTATCCGCGGCTGATCTCGAACGTCATATTCGGCAGCGGGCTCGGTTGGACGTCGATATCCGTCATCCGACGGACGTAGATCTTATAGTGTCGGTGTGCCTCGCCGAGGCTACCCGCGTCGAGCAGGACTCTGACGAGGTTGAGATGGGCTTCTCGTCGTAGGGGTCCAGCTCGAGCAGGCGCAGCGTGTACCGCACGACTACGTCGGTATCGCCGGCATCGCGCAGCCGTGCAGACAGCGCCCGAAGGACGGCGATGTGGGTGGCCCGGACCTCTTCGGTGAGCGCGGCTGCCCACTCTTGGTAGGGGTCCTCTTCGAGGAAATCCCCGGTATGGGCTGCAAGGGTGGCCTCAAGTCGCGCGGTCGCATCCGGCGATTTTGCCCGGTCCGCATCGAGGGCAGCGGTGGCTCGAGTGAGGAAGTCATCGACGTCGACGCTGACCTGGGCGCGGTTCAACGACACCGCGCCGCCGGTGGTGACCAAGGGGCCCTCCCCTGCCGATTGGGATTGCAGCACATCGCGGACCGTGGACAGCAGCACGGAGAGCCGGTTGCCGGCCACGGCCGGATCCGCCTCCGGCCACAACAGCTCCATCAGCTGATCACGGGGGGTCGGCCGGCGCCGCGCAATGAGAATCTTCAACAGGTCGCGGACTTTTTTCGACTTCCATGCGGTATGGGGAACCGGGACCCCGTCGCGAATCACCTGGAACACGCCGAGCGTCTGGATGGACACCGCGGGCGCGGAACGGACCAGCACGCCTAGCGGTCCGGCGGCCCGGTGCGACTCGACGTCGACGCCATAATCCTGAAGCATCCGGTCCGCGAGATCGACGTCGATGCAGGGAATGGGCGCGCGGATGCGACCGGCCACGACTCTGGTCGCGGCCTCCTCGAGGCGACAGCCCGTCTCCTGCCAGATGTCGATCGCCTCGGAGCGGGGTGGTATCCACGGCGGGATTGCTGGAGGCCAGCACGCCCAGGGTGATTGCCTCGGCCAGTCCTGGGTTATCCTCCCGTTGCCGCGCGGCCACGGCAGCCCGGTCGGCATCCGCCGAAGCGCCCTGCCGGTCGCCGCCCATCAACTCGACCCAGCCCCGGGTCAGCAATGCTGGCACCTCACGAAGGCCCTCACCCAACTGCACGGCCCGGTCCGCAAACTCACGAGCTCGCTTCAGGTCATCAGCCGCAGTGATACGCGCGAGACCGATCAGCGCCGAACTGAGGCCGAACACGTCGTGACATGGCTCGGCGAGGGTCAGGGCCTTTTCGTACGCCGCCCGGGCTCGAACCAACTGGCCCCTGGTCCGATGCAGATCGCCGAGACCGCACAGTGGCCATGCCAGAAATCGGGAGTCGAGGCGCTGAAAGAGGTCAATAGCTGTGGCGAAGTTGTCCGCCGCCGCCGCCAACATCCCGACGCGCCCGCAGGCACGGCCGCGGGTGGTTAGCACGTGCGCGACGAGGAACGGGTCCTCGCATCGCTCGCTGAGGCTTAGCACGATCTGGGAGTCGGCCAACGCCTGGCGGGGCACCCCCATTTCGAACTGGTGGAACGCCCGGCAAGCCTGGATCCACATCAGCTGGAGCAGGTCGTCACTCGCTTCGGCACTGCGTAAGGCATCAATGTAGTGGGCGTCGGCTTGCCGCCCGTCACCCTCAGCAGCAGTAAGGATTGCGAAGACTTGGTGGACACTGGACCACGCGCGGGGATCGCCGCACCGTCGGGCCGCAGCACGTGCTCGAACCGCTACTTTCCGTAAACTCGGCACGTCACCGGCCATCCGGTGGACGTTCGCCGACAACGCCAGCACCCGAGTCTCGTCTAGCGTGTCCTCCCGATCTAGTTGGGTCTGCCGGATCAGCGCTTGGACCTCTTCGAACTCGCCCTGGGCGAAAGCGATCAAGCCGATTCGCCAGGAGAGCGCAGGCTCTAGCTCTTCTCGATCGTCGCGAGCGCGCTGAAAATACTGCAGCGCCTGCGCCCACTGTCCTCGTACCTGCTGCGCCTGTCCCAGAACTCGTTGGATTCGCGGGTCGTCGAGGTACTCGGCCGACAACTCGACAGCCTCCAACACGGCGTCGAGTTGGCCGCGGTCCACCATCTCGCCACCATGATCAACGAGTAGCGAGGCGCACGCGGCGTGATCGCCCGCTGCGAGGAGATGTCGCAGGGCTTCGGCCTGTGCTCCCCGCCCGATACAGTCATGGGCCGCCGTCACGTGCAGCGCGCTCCGCTCGCTTGCGGACTGCGCCGCCTCATGCTCGAAGAAGTCAAACAACGGACGCACGAGCGACCACCCGCACCCACTGGTGCGCCGCCTAAGTCCCTGGCGGCTCAGTTCGGCGAGCACTGTCGTCGGATCATCGTGCCCTCGCGCAACCTCCGTCGCGAATCTGACCTCACCGAAGATCGCCAGCCTGCGCAGCACCTGCTGAACCCACTCGGACGCGGCACCAACGACCTCCTCCGCCAGATAACTATGGAATCACTGCCCCGGGTACGACAGCTGTCCCATCGCGGCTAGGCGCTGATCCGGCTCGACCGGCCGCAGCATTTCCACCGCACAGTGCAGGGCCGCGGCCCAGCCACCGGTGTGCTCCCACACTCGTCTTGACAAGCCAGGCGGATACTTTCCCACGGTCTTACGCAAGAGCGTCTCGACATCGGCGACATCGAAGGCAAAATCCGGCGCGTGGATCTCCACGACAAGACCGCGACCCCGCAGCCGTTGCAAGGAGAACGGGAGCTCCTGTCGGGATACCAGCACCAGATGCAGCCGGTCCGGTGCCTGCTGGCACAGACCCTCGACGACGCTCGCCGCGTCGCTCCCGGGCTGCAGCCGGTGCAGGTCGTCGATGACCAGAACGACGTCCTTGCTCAGCGCACTGCGCAACCAGACACAGATTCCCTTGACCGAGGACTCCACCTGGCCTGTGTTCAGCTCCGTGGTACCCAGGCTCGGCGCGGGCACCGACACGTGGGCCTGCAATGTCCCAAGCAGGCTGGCCAGAAGGCGATCCGCAGCCGCCTCATGGTCCTCGCAGCACAGCCACGCAGTTGGACGGCTGTGCGACCAGGCCGCCACCGCCGTGGTCTTGCCCCAGCCGGCTGCGCCGATCACCACACAAATCCGGCGCGTCGCGGCACGGTCCAAGAGCTCGTCAACTGACGGGCGTTTGACTAGCTCGCCAGCCACCCCGGACGGGCTCTGCCCAGTAGACCGCGCCACTTTACTGGCCCCTTGTTGTCTTGCGCGCTCCACACAGACCGTAGTCATGCCTGGTGTCGCCGGCCTGTCGCATCGGGTAGTTGGCGTCACACACGCTTAAGTTGATAAAAGTCATCCACGCAACAATCCAGCAGTACGCCCCTAATGGGGGTAGATCGGCGGCTACCACCGACTCAGAGTACCCCCTCGACGCCGCACTCAACTATCGGGTTACCTTGGCTCACTCTTTCGTGTAACCTGCGTCATTACTGTGTACTATCTGTAGCTATCGAGCTATCGCTGGCACATGCAACCAGTACTAGCCGGGCTTCGCCCATCCCGACGGGCATGTTCCGTGGCCGGCTTGGGTGAGCGAACTCCGGTCGGCGCGGAGACCGTGGCCAGCACGCCGGTCCGGTATACGAACCGCTTGGAGCGGTCGGGGGGCCTACTGGCCGCCCGACCGACCGGAGCCCAGCCATGACCGTAGCGAGCAGTATCGCTAATGTCCTTGATGATCACACCGTCTTCGAGATCGAGAGCCTCGACCGGATGTACCTCAACGTGTTTCGTGCCGTAGCTGCAGTATGCCGCGGGGCTGGTCGGTTCGTGCACCGGCAGCTGGGCTGCCGATCGCGTCGACCAAGCCGCTGGGGAAGATCAGCGACAGGTTCACCACCGACATCCGCTGCTACGCCCGCGATCACCGTGTGCCCATGGTCGACTTTGTTCGGGGCCAGCGCAAGGACGACGTCATGCACTCCTAACTGGCGTCGTTCACCGCCGCGGAGGGGGTGCTGTTCATGCGAGCACCGGCCGGGGGGCGCGGACGAACGGTGCCAGCACCGCGGCGATCGCACCGTCGCTGATCGGGCCGTTATCGGTCGACATCGCCATCGGTTCCCCGGTACCCGTCCTCGATCACCGTGCGCAGCGCCCACAACCCCGCGCCCAGCCCGCCCCCCACGAGCAGCAG
>JBOHEO010000009.1:0-57009 GCA_050701055.1 Pseudonocardia sp.
CTCGACGCGATCGCCGACCGCCTCAACGGCCGCCCACGCCGTACGCTAGAATGGACCACGCCGAGCGAGAAGCTCAGCGAATTACTAGGAAACGCCGATGGCGCTCTCACTGGTTGAAACCAAGGTCCCCTTGCGCTGTGCAAACGTTGTTATTTGCGTACCTTCACCATGCCAAATCGTTTGTATTTATTACAACAGTTTGGCATAGACTTTTCTTTGTAGTTATGCCAAACTGTTGGCATATGGATCTGGAAACTGCGCGCAATAGACTCCGGCCCGCTGGTGCTGAGTATCAAAAGGCTCGCGCACGCTTTGAGGACGCCCGCGACCAGCTTCAAGCTGCCGTTAAAGATGCGCTCAGGGCGGGTCTGCGACCGAAGGAAATCGTGAGTCTTTCCGGCTACACGCGCGAGCGCGTCCGTCAAATTGCCCGCAGCATCGGCATCGAACCCTACTTCTAGAGGGAGGAGCGCGACCTCGACGTTGAGTACATCTGGTCACTTGCTGCCGCGCCGGGACGACTGCGCGGTAGCTATGACGGTCGATGGATGCTCCGAGCTTCCGACCACAACTGCACGCGCATTTGACTAGGTGGCGTCGCTGCGGTTCACCTTGCGCTCTCGGAGCAGCCGCTTAACGCTGCTCTTGCTGACCTTGAACCGTTCGGCAAGTTCCCGCACAGTCGTGCCAGCACGGTAGCAAGATACCAAGCGACACACGTCCGCATCGCTCAACCGATCACTGACCCGCCACACACGGAGAGCACGCCCCGAACTCACGCTAAGCGCCTCGCGAGGCTCGTCGACACCACTACCTCGTAGCTGCTCCGTGGCGCTGACCAGGCCAGATAGGAGGTCGCACCGGTTCGAGTAAGCTATAAGAAGGTCCACCAAATTAGTCGGTGTGCGAACCGGCGCGTTGGGGGCCGTACCTGCTGGTTGGGTGGGTGCGGCCCCTTCGTTGTGTCCGGGTTGGGGTACTCGGAACACGGGACGAGCCGGTCGGGCCCGGTGATCATGACGCGCGCGACGAGGGCTTCGACGAGGGCCTTGCGCTGGTTCGGGGTGCCTCTGAAGGTCTCACTCAACTACGCCGGGAGCGGCATCCGCTACGTCAGCGTCCTGGACTTCGTCGCGAGCAGCCGGCCAACGCAGGTGCTCCGAGCACCGAGCGGCACACCGGCCAAGACGATCGACGTCAGCTTCGACGGCTGGGTGTTCGCCAAGTCGGGGGTCGGGTTCGTGTGGGTGCTGGACGGGGAGGTCCTGAACTCTGCGGCACCGGCTGCCGAGCACGGCCATGCGGAGTAACGAGTTACTCCGGTCAGAAACCGTCGGGGGTTACCGGCATCATGGGCGTCTGAGGCCGGAGATCGACAGTCGATCAAGTCGAGCAGCGCCTGTGGACCGAGTAGGGAGCACGACATGAGCCCTCGAGCTGGTGGTGAAGCAGACAAGGTCGGGAACCTGTATGAGTCGACCTGGACCGTCATGCACCTGCTCTACGTGCTCCACGGCCGCGGGCACTCGGTGGAGCCTGAAGGCGTCGGTGATGCAGCTGAGGGGTCGGAATTTACCTACCGGGACGCTACATCAACTCAAGCGCATCAGCTGAAACGACAGCATGGGCTGAATAATCACTGGACCGTTGCATCGCTCAAGTCACGAGGGGTGTGGGCAAGCGCAAAGTCGCATGTAGTGGCAGGCCGCCAGTATCACTTTGTCTCTACCGTTCCTGCGCAGCCATTTCGGGAACTCGCTGATAAGTCGCGACAAGCCGCCAACCTTGAAAGCTATATACAAGACTGGCTTTCCGGTAATAAGCAGCTACAGTCGGCTTTCGACGAACTCGCAGCCACAGGCGTCCTTGATAATCCGGTAGACGCCTACATGGCATTAAAGGGTACGTACTTCCGAACCTACGACGAGCAAGACATCGATAGCATGAACGAGGTGCTAGCCGAAACCATCCTCGATGGCGGAAACGGCCGAGCCATTGCATCTAACCTCGCAACTCTTATCCTTCGGAACCTAGGTAAAGTGCTCACGCGAGATGTAGTTCTCAGCAAGCTTCCCGAGTACGCGATACGCCCAGTATCTGCGGTTACACTTCCGGCACTAGTGTCTCGGGTCAATGAGTTGACGAGATCATGGTCAGAATCTGTCGAGCGCCAGCAAATTCAGCCTGTAATTTCAAGGCCAGAGGCGGCCGAGCTTGCCGACATCGTTCACAATGGCGCCAAGCTCACACTCGTCACCGGTACAGCGGGGGGTGGCAAGAGTGGTGTTGCGCGGCAAGCAGTTGCCATATTAGCCGAGATTGAGTTGACGACACTCTGCTTCCGCCTTGACCGGCTGGACCAGTTCTCGACGACATCGGACCTCGGGGAGCGACTTGGTCTTGATCGATCGCCGGTCGCTGCGCTCGCACTCGCTGCTGCTGCCGACAAGTCCTCTGTTCTGATGGTCGACCAGCTCGATGCGGTAAGCTTCGCTTCTGGACGAATGCCAGACAGCCTCGATGCGGTTGCTGACCTGGTCCGTGAGGCTGAAGCCTTCCCGAAAATGCGAGTTGTATGGATATGCCGCAAGTTCGACGTCCAAAACGACGATCGAATTAGATCGCTCATCGATCAGCGGAAGGCTAAGGCCGTTGCCGTTGATCTGCTCACCGATGAGCAGGTAAACGCAGCAGCTGAAGCGATGGGAATACCTTCGACATCTCTGAGACCTGATCAGAGGCAGCTGCTGCGTACCCCGTTCAATCTGAGCCTCCTCAGTGCGGTTGCCGACGACGCAACCATTCTGGGCTTTGATGGGATAAATCGGCTGCTTGAAGCCTACTGGGAGCGCAAGCGCCGTGATGCTCGGCGAAGGCGCAGTGGTACCAGGTTTGGAGACGTAGTCAGACTGGTCGCGGATGAGATGAGCGCTCGGCAGACGTTGTCCATTCCGGCCTCGGTTCTCGACAACAGCGACTTATTGGATGACGCCGACGTCCTTGTTTCGGAACACATCTTGACGCGGGATGGCACTCGTGTTGCCTTTGCTCATGAGGCGATGTTTGACTATGCGTTTGCGAGGGCATGGACTGCGCAGGGTGCGTCGATTACAACGTTCCTTGAGCAAGATGACCAGGAACTTTTTCGTCGTGGTCAGCTTCGGCAGATTCTGATATATCTTCGGCAGGCTGATCCGTCCCGCTTTACTGGTGAGTTTGAGAAGTTGCTTCTATCGAGCAGGATCCGCTTCCACCTCAAGGATGTCGCGTTAAGTGTGCTTGGCACTTTGATCAACCCGAGCTCTCAAGAGGCCGATGCAGTACTTCGAGTGATACTCTCAGTCGATTTCACCGAAAGAATCTGGCGACGGATCAGCACTCCTGCTTGGTTTGACGCTTTTGATCGAGGCGGTCGCATCGAAGAATGGACACTATCCACAGCCGAGAATAAAGCTATCGCTGTTGATTTGATGGCTCGTGCAGTGGCGATCTATCCGGATCGAGTATCCGAAGTGCTTAGCAAAGAGCATATCGAACCAGATGCGATTCGGTACGTGCTTCGATTCGCGAGCCTCGAGAACGATGACTCCATTTTTGCGCTGTTTCTCGATGCTCTCCGGCAGGGCGTCTTCTCGGTTTTCGCGAACTGGCTATGGCTGAGCATCCACGAGCTCCCAAGCCGCGCTCCAGACCGTGCAATCGCGCTGCTACGCGTCTACCTTGAGGAGCAAGAAGGTGCGTTCGACGTCGCTGCGGACGGGAAAGTCGCGCTACTGACGCTTCGCGAGCACTCCGCTAGTGAGTTTGTCCGGTACGTCGCTGAGGCGGTGCCGCGTCAGTTTTGCGAAGTGGTTATTCCGTATCTCGTCCGCGTGATGAGATTGACAGAGCGAGACACTGATGGGTTCGGTTACCCGACTGACCAACATTTTTGGTGGCGCAATCGTGGAGAACGCCTGGCTGACGAGCTAGATGATGCCTTGTTGTCCGGAGCGGTTCATGCAATTGAGAAACTCGCAGCTTCCGACCAAGCGTCGCTACAGCCGTTCTTAGATCAGCTCGCCGCGGTAGAACTCGATACAGCTCAGTATCTCCTGTATACGGGGCTGATCGGGCTAGGTCGAGCCAGTGCTGAACAGTCGGCGCTCCACATGCTAGGAGGGATCAAGAGGCTGTTCTGTGGTTATCGCGGCCACTCTGTGTGGACAACCCGCCGCCTCCTGCAAGTGACCTCCCCGTATATCACGGCATCGAGCTTTGAACAGCTTGAAGTGATGGTCCGAGATCTGCATTTTCCGTGGGAGCGAAAGGCAAACGGCTGGTACGCTTTCGCACTATTAAGCGCCCTCGATGAGACTCGGCTATCCGACCTCGGGGGACGGCGACTCGGAGAGTATCGGCGGAAGTTCGGCTATCAGCAACCGCCAGAGCCGCAAGGCGTGACAGGTGGATCCATTGGCCCACCAATCCCTCCGGCGTCCGCACAGCTGATGAGCGATCAGAATTGGCTAGAGGCTATCCAAAAGCACGCGGCCGACCGGTCTAACTGGGATACTTTTAAGGGTGGTGCTCGCGAGCTTTCACATCTCCTCCGCGAAAGAACAAAAGAGGAACCGCTTAGGTTTGCATCCTTATGCCTTAACTTTGATGCGACTACGAATCCGGCGTACGGTGACGCTGTTCTAATGGGGATAGGTGATGCCGAAGCGCAAGAAGATAAAGATGCCATCCTTCGCGCGGTTAAGCACATCGCGTCATTAGGCAAAGAAAAGAATGACCGATGGCTAGGGTGGGCACTGCGGCCATATCAATCTGTGGCGCCACTCGAAATTGTTGAGCTGGTACGGGATCACGCCCTCTCTGCTCGGGATCCAGAGGGCGACGGTCTCCGTTTCAGTAGTGGAAACGACGATATGGGGCCGAACTCAGACCTGGAGATGACAGCCACGAACACTGCGCGGGGAAGCCTTATCGAAGCCCTCGGCGACTTAGTCGTGTCCGACGCCGACGGCTCAAGAACCGTTGCAGTTGCGCCGGTGCTTAAGCGTTTCGCCTCAGACCTCAACGTGGCTGTACGAGTGTCCGTCGCTCACTTGCTTGCCGCGGTCTTGCGGCACGATCGGCCAACCGCTGTAGATTTGCTACCGGTACTTACGCAGACCGACGACAGCATTTTTACGGCGACGCCAACCCAGCACCTTCTATTTTATATTGGAAGCGAGTCGGCATCGACTGGGCTAGTTATGCCGATGATTGAGCGCATGTTGCGATCAGATCAGGACAACGTCAATCGAGTCGGTGGTCAGATGGCAGCGTTAGCTGCGATGGAGTGGACGGAACCTGGCCTACTCGAACAGATTCTGGATTCGAAGAATGTGCAAAGCCGCCGGGGCGCGGCTGAGATGTGCGCAGGTCGGCTAAGCCATACAAGCGATGTATCCGTCGCAAAGCGGGTTATAGAAGATCTCACGGGCGATGAGGAGAAGGTCGTCCGAGAGGCTGCGGCAACGGTTGCTTTGGCTTTGCGCGGAAAGCCGCTCCGTCCGTTCGCGAGCACTCTGCGTACAGTGCTCGAATCCGCCGCGTTCGATGCAGCAATGCCACAGATCTTGTTCACGTTGGAACGTGCACCCGACCGAGTGGACGACTTAATCGCGTTATGTGCTGAGCGGTTCGTGACTGTCTCTGGAGCCGACTCAGCCGATATCCGGACGGGTGCTGCAGGCGATGCTTCGCAGGTCGGGAAACTAGTTATTAGGGCGCTCGCGCAATCCGAAGAGGCGGAAATGCGATCTAGGCTGCTGGATGTGCTTGATGGTCTTCTGCTGGTTGGCTCATTCGGTATTGATGACATCGTTGCTCGGTCAGAGCGTGGTGAGGTTCCGGACGATGAGTGATGATCTAAGTGGCGCAGCCTCTACACGTGTAGCGAGCGCGAACGCTTTTACTCTGGACGCTATCGATCGGGACGTTCAATTCGTAGGTAGACTCGTGAGCTCAACGCAAAAGAGGGCGACTCGCCGGAACGCCGGACTTGCCATGCTTTTAATGGCGCCCTACCTGGCATTATTCATGCATGAGTCACTTCCTAAGCTACGGTCGTTGCGACCGGCCACGCCTGCCGAATTGCCGGATGATCTTAGAGAGGTCATCAAACGTTCGCGGCACTCCTTGAAGCTTTTCGAAGATACTCAGCGGAGCGTCGACGACCAGCTCGCATACTTTGACGACATTCTCATCCCTGCGCATCGTGACCGCTTCCTGGGTAACACATGGTTCCGACCGGCACGGAGGTTCGAGACTGACCTTGGATTGTACAAGTGGGGAAAGCGGTCATGCATCGGGACGACACATGGCATTTCGCTGTCGATGGGCATGGAGCTTAACGAGCTCTTGGCTGGGGACAAGGAGAGGATGCAGGAAGTATCGTCCGGATATGGCAAGTACTTCGGTATCATCGGTGCGCAGCTGGTGTCGGGAGCGTCATCGTTCGTGTCTGGCATGACTGGCTCTCCGATTCGAAATCTGGACAGGGAGAGCTGGAAGCTGTACGGACGAATCTTTCCTGGGGTCGGTGACTCAGCTGCGACCGGCTTGTTACTCAATTTTGCGTGTTCTATCGATTTCGTGCAAGACGTAGTGCCGCTCGATCAAGCCGAAGAGTCGAGGCAGACGGTTGCAAAGATTCGATTTCTGACCCTTTATCAGGTGGTTCGCAGCCTTGAGATCCTCCTGGCTAGCGATCGGGCGGATGCAGTATCGGATGCGTGGACTAACGAAGCAAATGAGCTGATTCGCCGATCCGAGGTTGCGCAGATGGTGGGTGAAGCAGTGCGACCGTTCCGAAATACTTTGATGCACTATGGCCCGGACAGTCGAATGGACCTGTCGGCCATGCGAATCGACGAGCCTCTGTATGCGATGACTGAGCAGTGTTTTGATGGCAGAGGGCTTGCCGAGTTCGAATCCGATCTTGCTAAGGCGTTGACGACCGTTCAGACGTTCTTTCGTGAGACTGCGGGCAGTGGTCGATTTGACCGATAGACGGCGACGGAGTCGTGCCCAATGTGCATACCTACTTGGAGACCATCCACCGTCGGACCCCGCGTGTACGAAGTAGTCGCTGGACGGTGCTCAAACTACAGCCGTACTCACGTGCCAGCTCGGCCTGGCGCTCGCCAGCCAGGAACCGCGAGATGAGGCGGTAGACGCCCGCTTCGCCGAGCTGGACCGCGACCGATTCCTGCTGTCGAGGACGGTAGCTTGGCTGGTGCTGAGCTGCGTCATCAACTACCGGCACCCAGCTGTCGGTCATCTCGAGAAGTCGCCTGGTGTGACCGGTGATATGGGCGAGCACAGGCCGGACCTCCACCAAATTAGTCGGTGTGCGAACCGGCGCGTTGGGGGCCGTACCTGCTGGTTGGGTGGGTGCGGCCCCTTCGTTGTGTCCGGGTTGGGGTACTCGGAACACGGGGACGAGCCGGTCAGGCCTGGTGATCATGACGCGCGCGACGAGGGCTTCGACGAGGGCCTTGCGCTGGTTCGGGGTGCCGCTGGTGATGATCTCGGCGAGGTGCTCGGCCACGTCGTTGAGCGTGGCGGGGTCGGGCGCGGTGGGGGCGTTCTGGAGGTCGGCGGCGAGTTCGGCGCGCCGCGCGGTGAGCTGCCGCGTGGTGGCCTTGAGTGCGTTGAGGCGTTCGGCGACGAGGTCTTCGTCGAGGGTGCCGTTCTCGAACGCGCGGAGGTAGCGCTCGGTGGCGTTGCGGGTCTTGGTGAGTTCGGCGGTGATGGTGGCGAGTTCGGCGTGTCGGTCGGCGTGCGCGTTGTGGTGGTCGCGTTGGGCGGTGGTGACGGCGTCGGTGATCAGGGTGTGTTGGGTGCGGTAGAAGTGGGTGAGGGCGTCGAGGATGGCGGTGTCGACGGCGTCGGCGTTGAGTCGGGGCGCGTCGCAGTGGGTGGTGCCGTAGCGGGCGCGGGCGAAGCAGGTGTAGTAGCGGTAGGTGCGGGTGCGGCCGGTGGCGCGGGTGCCGAGCATGGCTTTGCCGCACTGGGGGCAGCGGAGCAGCCCGGTGAGGTGGTAGTCGGAGCCGGACGCGGCGCGGTGGGCGGCGGAATCCCCGCGGGCGGCGAGGATGGTCTCGGCAATCTGCGCCCACACCTGCGGGCTGATGAGGGGCGGGTGGGTGTTGGTGACGGTGTGGTCGCGGAAGGTGAGCTCGCCGAGGTAGGCGCGGTTGGACAGGGCGCGCACGACTTGGTGGGCGGACCAGGGCCCGCCGGTGGTGGTGCGGTGCCCGCGTTCGTTGAGGGTGGTGGCGATGAGTCGGGAGCCGAGCCGGTCGCGGGTGTAGAGGTCGAAGATGGTGCGGACGATGACCGCCTCCCCGGAATCGGAATCGGGGACGAGGGTGTGGGTGGTGGTGTCGACCTGGTAGCCGAAGGGGCGGCGTCCGCCTTTCCATTTCCCGCGGGTGGCTTTGCGTTCCATTACGGCGATGACTCGCTCGATGATGGTGTCGCGTTCGAATTGGGCGAACATGGCGAGGAGTTGTAGGAGCATTCGGCCCATGGGGCCGGAGGTGTCGAAGGGTTCGGTGGAGGAGCGGAACACGACTCCGGCGTCATCGAGTTCTTCGAGTAAGGCGACGGTGTCGCGCAGGCTGCGGGAGAACCGGTCGACGCGGTAGACGAGTAGGACGTCGAACAGTCCGGCGCGGGCGGCGGACAGGGCGCGTTGCAGGTAGGGGCGGGTGGTGGTGGCGCCGGAGGCGTCGTCGTGGAAGCGGGCGACCATGCGCCATCCGGGCTGGCTGGTGATGTAGTCGCGGAGTTGCTTGTCCTGGGCGTCGATGCTGTAGGGCTGGTGTTCGTCGTCGGTGGATCGGCACACGTATATCCCGTGCGCGTCGTCGGGCCGGGTGTCGTCGGGCCGGGGCAGCCGCCATACTGGACGGCGCCGGGCGGCGGGGTCGACGACTCTGACGCATCGGTGGAGGCCGCTTTGCATCGGGAGCTGGCCGAGGAACTGGGCGCGACGGTGTCAGCGGTGTCGCAGGTGTTCCTGGTCAGCTCGCCCGCGGACGGCGGTGTGTCGGTTCAGCACATCTTTGCTGCCCGCTTGGCCGGGATCGACGAGCAGGCGCGGACTGGCGCGGAGTACACCGACCCGTCCCGAGGCGGTTACGAGCTGGATCACGTCGATCTCCGTGGGGATGCGCTCGCCGGGATCGATCTCAAGCCGGCGGCGTTGAAGGAGTTCATTCTCGCCAATCGTGCTGCGCTGCTGGTGGAGGCGTCCCCGCCGCTTGATCTCCGGGACCGGCGGCGGTCCAGGTGGCCGCGGGGGCGAGCGGGAACGAGGAAGCGGCGCCGAACAGCGCGGCCGGGTCGGTAAGCCCGTTCGCGAGGTCCGTGACGGCACCGATGAGCAGCCGGTGCGAGCAGACCACGACGGTGCCGAGCGCGGCAGCCTCGCCGGAGAGGACCGCCGCGAGGCGGGCCCTGCGGGGCGAACGCGGCGACGCTCTCGCCGCCCGGCAGTGCCGTGTCAGGTTGGTCGAGGCGGTTCTCGCGCCAGTGTCCGGCGCAGGGGGTCAAGCTCAGTGCCCGCGGACTGGGAGTTGGTCGAGCGCGTCGAGCCACCTCGTCGAGGCAGCGCGGGATCGGCTCGCGGAGCGCACACCGTCCGACGCGGCACGATGTCTCGCTCACAAACGGGGATGGTGTGATCGTCGACGCCCGATCCGCTACCGCGACGCCGGGTTCATCCGGGTGATCACGATCGAGATTCTCGGGCGGCCTCGCCTGGCGCGATGCCTGCGTGCCCTGCCCTGCTATGGGTTCGTGACCGCCTGTTCATGCTGACCAGCACACCCGTGGGGACCTTGCCATCGCAAGTTGCGGGATAGCTGTTCATCCTCGACGTCCTGCCGTTCCAGCCGGGTCGTGTCGACGGTCGAGCGCGGTGGGCATGGCGGCTTCGAGCACGACCAGGAGCCGCCGTCAGCCGATGAGCGCGCGAATTCGGGTCTGGGTCTCCTCGGCTCCGAGGGCGCGGGTGATTGCGTGCATGTCGGGGCTGCGGGTGGAGCCGGTGAGGGCGAGGCGAACGAGCTGCGAGGCCTCGCGGATGGAGCCGGGGTAGGCGTCGGGATCCTTCTTGTAGTCCTTCGGGCTGGAGACGAAGCCGTGCTTGGTGGCGAGCGCGCGGACCTGGTCGAACCATTCGGTGGGGTCGTCGAGATGCTGGTAATGCTCGGCCAGGTCGCGGGCGAGGGCGGCGGCGACGTCGGCCGGGACGGGTGACACGGCGGTGACGCGCTCATCGTTCGGGCCGTTCAGCGGGGTGAACATGTCGGGGAAGAAGAAGCCGTACGCAGTGCGGAAGTCCGACCACTTGCGCAGGTCCTTGCGCGGGTTGGCGACGCCCTCGCCACGTTCGACGGCGAGCGCCCGCAGGGCGAGGTCGCGGTGCGCCCGCAGGACGTCGGCAAGCTCGGGGTCGTGCGCCACGGCCCACTCGGTGACGTCGGCGAGGATCTCCTCACCAGACAGGGTGGCGATGTGGTCGGCGCTGATGTCCTCCAGCTTCACGAGGTCGACCAACGGCCCTGCGACGCCGCACTGGTCCAGGTGGATCGGCTCGGCGAGCGCCTCGGGCAGAGGCAGTTCGGCAAGGCGCCCGTTCGCCAGGCCACGCAGGTAGTACAGCACCGCGGCGGCGGGGTAGCCGGCCTGGATGTAGAAGTCGACGCCCGCTTCGGGGTCCTTGCGCTTGGACAGCTTGCGCTTGCCACCGGGGATCGTCTTCATCAGCGGCGCGATGTGGGCGTAGGCGACCGGCGGGTGCCCGAGCGCTGTGAACAGCTGCTGGTGCAGCGGCACCGAGGAGATCCACTCCTCGCCGCGAATCACCAGGGTGACGCGCATCAGGTGGTCGTCCACGGCGTGCGCGAAGTGGTAGGTAGGCAACCGGACGAGCTGGTCGGACGACTTGAGGATGACCGCGTCGTTGCGGTTGGCCTCGTGCTCCAACGGGCCGCGGATGGCGTCGGTGAACCGGGTACGCCCACCTGCGGTGAGCTCGGGGGCACGGAACCGGACGACGTACGGAGCGCCCGCGGTGAGCTTCGTGGCGACGGCGGCCGGGTCGGCGTTGCGCCAGATGGCCCAGTTGCCGTAGTAGCCGGTGGGCAGCTTGGCGTCCTGCTGGCGGGCGGAGATGTCGGCGAGTTCGTCCTTGGTGGCGAAACACGGGTAGGCCGCGCCGTCACGCAGCAGCTCGCGGACGTAGGTGAGATAGATCATCTCCCGCGCGGACTGGTGGTAAGGGCCGTAGTCGCCGGTCTCATCGCCCCCGGTGCTCTGCTCGTCGGGGTGCAGGTTGAAGTAGTCGAAGGCGCGGTCGAACTGCTCCAGGGCGCCGGCGACCTCGCGGGCTTGGTCGGTGTCCTCCACCCTGAGGAGGTAGGCGCCGCCGCTGCGCGAGGCGACATCCCGGTCGATCATGGCGACGTATACACCGCCGATGTGCACGAACCCGGTGGGTGACGGGCCGAAGCGGGTGACCTGGGCTCCCTCGGGCAGCGCGCGCAGCGGGTAGCGAGTCTCCCAGTGCGCCGGGTCGGGCAGCTCGGTGGGGAACAGGGAGTCGATGAGGTCGCGATCCAGGCGGGGGCCGTCGGGCATCGGGTTCGGTCTCGCTTCCGGGTCAGGACCCGCTCGTCGTGCATGGTGACCTTCGCGCGGCGCATGGGGGTGCGGCTGCCACACGGTGCGGCGCGCGATGCGGATGTCGTGTTGTACGGCTGTCGACGTTATCAACGCCCCCGAAGTCGTTCGGGCGCCGTGGTCGGGTCGCCCGCGAGGACCGCGCGGTGTGCGGTGCTCCCGACGAGTTGCCGCCACTCGCGACCGAAACGGGCCAGGTCGAAACCTCCAGCCGCTCCCGGGCGACGACACGTTCGGAAAGTGGAGTGGCAGCCCGATCGAGCAGCTGCTCGGCGAGGCGGGCGGGTTCGGCGGCGGGTTGTCCGGTCAGGGCGGCGAGGTCGGCGAGGCCACCGGAGGTGTTGGTGAGGCAGGGTAGGTCGAGCAGGAACGCCTCGGCCGCGCACCGACTCCAACCTTCGCGCAGCTGTGGAAGGAACAGCCCGACGTCGCAGGAACGGACGACGCGCAGGTGATCGCGGTAGGGAAGCCAGCCTAGGTGTCGGGTGCGGGCGCCGATGGTGTTGTTGCCGGTGCTGAGACGGGTTTGCCCACGTAGACGAGCAGCCGGTCGTCGGGCAGCGCGAACCGGCACCGCAGGGCGTCGCGGTCCTCGGCCCGGACGGCGGCCAGAACGTCGGTGTCGTAGGTGTTGTGGACGACTTGGGCCCGGATTCCGTGGCGGGCGCGGCGGCGGGCCCAGTAGGGCGACACGCACACCACCGCTGCGCACTCGCGCAGCGCGGCGGGCAGGGCCTTCCACAGCAGGGGCTCGACGGGCTGGGAGTCGTAGTGCAGACGGTCGTGGTGGTGGAGGACGAACACCGTCCGGCGTCGCATGTCTGCGGTGAACAGCAGGACGCTCAGGTCGTCCCACACGAAGACGCCTTCGGCGTGGCGCAATGCGCGGACGCGCGGGGTGAGGGCGGCGAGGTGGCGGAGCTTGCGCCAACGCCGGTGGCGGTAGCTGCGCTTCGGGTCCGGCAGGGTGTGCAGCGTTGCCACGTCCTGCAGCGCGGCGTGCACCATGCGCAGGTAGATCCGTCCGCCCGTGTAGCCGGTCGGCTCCAGGCTGTGGACGGTGACCGGCGGTGGGATCACGACGGGAGGTCCGAGCGGAGCAGCCGGGCGAGAGCGTCGATCGCGGGGTTGTCGGCCGCCCGTCGGTCGGCCAGCGGCAGGTAGAACCCGGTGAGCTGGGCGAGGAACCGGTCTGCGCGCCCGGGGGCGCTGCTGGTGAGCAGGTCGCGCAGGTTGTGGAGGCGATCGGCGAGCTTGACCGTGAGCAGGCCGTCGGGCAGCGCACAGACCTTGCGCTGGTAGGCGTCATCGTCGCCCGGGCCGCGTCGTCGCCCGACGAGCCGGTGATCGGGGGTCAGGGCCCGTAGAGCGGCGGTGCAGGCCTGGCCGAGGCCCCGTGCAATGCGGTGCTCGTGGTCGGGCCGGATCTCCAGGGCGTCGTGCAGGACGGCGACGACAAGCAGATCCGGGCGGTCCAGACGGGCGTCGTCGCGGACGATCTCGGCGACGGCGACCGGGTGGAGCAGGTACGGCGTGCCCTGGTCCCTGGTGACGCCGTTGTAGACCGCGACAGCGAGGGCAGCGGCGCGGTGCCCACGCTCGCGGTCCGCCTGCGGCCAGTCGTCCGCGTGAAGGGCGGCGACGACGTCCTCCGGGGTCACCGGCGGGTACCGCCCGGGTGCGCACGTTCGATCAGCGTGGTCCCGACCGCAAGGGCATCGAGCCCGAGCGCATCGAACGCGGCGACCGCATCCGTGCCAGTCCGCACGATGGGTGTGCCCTTCCGGTTCAGCGAGGTGTTGATCAGTACTGGTGTCCCGGTCCGGGCGGCGAACCGGCGGAGTAGCTCGGCCAGCCCGGTGTGGCCGCTCGGCACGGCCTGGACCCGGGCGCTGTGGTCGGCGTGGACGACACCGGCGAGCGCGGCCCGATACTCCGGCCGCACGATCGCGGTACGGTTCATGAACGGGTCGACCTCACCGGCGAAGTAGGTCGATGCGTGCTCGGAGAGCACGGCCGGGGCCAGCGGCCGGTACGGGGCGCGCTGCTTGATCGCATTGACGCGATCCCTCGTGGCGGTGCTGCCGGGGTGGGCGAGGATGCTACGGTGCCCAAGGGCGCGGGGACCGAACTCCATCCTGCCCTGCACCCAGCCCAGCACGCGATCCTCGGCAAGCAGGGCGGCAACTCGGTCGACCAGCTCGGTGTGATCGAGATCGGTACGCACCTGGGCTCCGGACGCGGCGACCCGCTCCAGAAGCCCGGGGGCGACGGTGCCGGGGTCTGGGCCCCAGTCGGCATCGGTGACGGGCCCTGGCGGGGTTTGGCCGAGGTCGACGCACCACCCGTAGAGGGCCGCGCCGAGCGCGGTGCCCGCATCGTGCGGGGCGGGCGGCACGAACAGCCCGGTGAACCCGGCCCGGTCGGCCAGCGTGGCGTTGAGGCGGGTGTTGAGCGCGCATCCGCCAGCGAAGACCAGGGTATCGGCGCCGGTCACTGCCCGCAGGTGGGCGGCGACGTGGACGACTGCGTCCTCGAACACGACCTGCGCCGCCGCGGCGAGATCGTACCGGTTCCGCTCGGTCTGGGGCTCGTTCCGATCCCACTCCAGCCCGCCCAGAGCCAGCGGCCCGCCGGGCCGGTACCAGCCCCACGGGAACCGGACGTGCACCCTGCCGGATGGCTCCAGGGTGACCAGCTCCTGGACCGCTGCGCGGAAGCGGTCGGGCGCGCCGAGCGCGGCCATCGCCATCATGCTGCCCTCCGGTTCGTCACCGGGAAGGACGGCTCGCGCGGCCAGGTTCCTGTAGAGGTGCCCGAGGGAGTGCTCGTGACGGACAGAGCCCTGCCGGGTCTTGTCGTCCCCCGCGAGCGGCTCGTAGGTCGGCAATTGCTGGTGGACCCGCTCCCACCCGCACGGGACGAGATGGAAGCCGCTGATCCGCTCGCGCCCAGCCAGATCGCCGCCCAGGGCGCTGCCGCCCGCGTCAACGACCAGTCCGGCCGCACGCTCGACCCCGGCGAGTGGATAGCCGGACAGGATGTGCGCGGTGTGGTGGCTCAGCAACCGGAGCCGCTCACCCAACGGCGGCGGCAGCCAGCCCGCGAGTCGCTCCCGCTCGGTGCTGGCCCACGACCCGGTCGGCGGAACCGGTGCCATCGACGCCGCCCACACCGCGCCGACCTCCTCCGGGGCCACGCCGGCCACGTCGAGACAGAAGCGCAGCGCCTCGGTCGGGGCGGCGAGGTAGTCATTCCGGCGGGTCCGGTTGTGCTTGACACCCGACCAGCGTTCCTCCTCCGCGGCCACGATGCGCCCATCCACGATCAGGCAGGCCGCGGTGTCGTGGTGGAAGTTCAGGCCCAGCGCCACCGTCATCCCGCGTTCCCGGCGGTGCCCGAGTCCTGATACTCGTGGCACTTGAGGCAGAACCGGTAGTGCCGGTCGCGCTCGGCGAACACCTTCTTGGCGAAGTCGGGATCCCAGATGTTGAACTCGCTGTCGACACCGGCCATCGCGTTGAAGCAGCGGTAGCACCGCCCGTCCTCGGCGATCATGAGGTGTTGGTCGAGGTTGCGGTGGCACAGCCCGCGCAGCGCGTTGTCCGGCTGGCCGACGTCGATGTGGTGCACGTGGTTGGTGACGTGAATCGCGCCGTGCTCCTCGCACAGGTCCGCGAGGCGCCGGAGCCGGTCCGGCGAGATGCCTTCCAGGACGCTGTTGACCACGACCGTTTTCCCGGCTGCCCGCAGCAGTGGCACCACGCGGGCCACGTGCTCGTCATTGTGGTGCTCGTCGTCGCTGCCGATCAGGACCTGGTCGTAGTAGGCGAGGACTGCGTCATACAGGCGCCGGTTGCGGGCGATGGTGATTGCGTTGGTGCCCAGCACCATGACCCGCCCGGCAGCGGCCTCGCGCGCAGCCTCGCTGATGCGGACGAAGTCGCGGTGCACCGTCGGCTCGCCGCCATTGATGTGCAGTTGCTGGTAGGGGATCGTGGCGAGTCTGTCGAGGATGGCGTGCACGGTGTCCATCGGCATGTTCACGCCCTCGTTGCGGGCGGCGAAGATGCAGAAGTTGCAGTCCCGGTTGCACTTCGTCGTAATCTTGATCTTGGCTGTGGTCAGCACGCGGCCGTCGGCTCGCCTCGGATCGGGTCGCAGAGTCGTCGTCACCGCGACGGCTCCGGGTCGCCGAGTGCAAGCGAGGACAGCGCCTCGACCAGTCCGGGGTCGGCACGAAGCCGCTGCATGAATGCGCCCAGGCTCGCGCGATTGGTCGGCGGGGCCGGGACGAGGTCGAGGAACCGGTTGATCACCCGGCGGGTCTCCCCAACGAACATCGGCGCAGCCGCCGCGAGCACTGACGTGGCCGCGTAGAGATCCTTGCTCTCCCGGTCGATGAGGTAGCCGGTAGCAACGTCGGCGGGTGGGTCGAGGTAGTAGCCGTAGCGTGCTATCCGGCAGCGCAGCACCCCCAGCGCACTCACCAACTCGGCGCGGGTGGGACCGTTGTCCTGATCACTCCCGGCCGAAATCGGGCGGAGCGTGTCGACCAGCTGAGTCACCTGGTCCAGGAGTCGGTCTGGGTCCGTGACGGCCGGGTGAGCGGCGGTCGCGGCGTGGTACATATCTCTGACCTGCGGATTCGGATGGTGACCGAGTACGGCGGACTTGCCCGCCGGTCGACGGCGTTCGACGAGGGCGGTGTGGGCGAACAGGACCGGGGCGAGGAAGTGCCACACCACGCAGTGAACGCCGTACCGCTCACGGCCGGTGACGACGTTGTCGGCGGAGTCCGCTGCCAACCGGTACCGGCCACCGGTCCGGCCGCCGAGAATGCCCCGATAGAACCGCTCGTCCTCGCCGCCCCATGGCCGTGCCCCGCTCTCGATCTGCCAGGCTTGGAGCGCGGCCGGATCACCGCCCGAGCTGCTCCACGTGGCGACTTCCGCCGCTGGGACGAGGCCTCGATCGAGTTCGCTGCGAAGGAACACCCAGCCCGGCGGGTGTTCCAGAACCCGCCGCCGCACAGGGTCCGCCTCCAACACACGACGGTGAACCCGGGCGAGCCCGTCGTTGAACGAGACCCAGTCCGCCAGCGCTTCGTCGAGCACGATGCGCAGGTCGAGATCGGAGTGCGGCCACAGCAGGTCCTCGTTCGGCCACTTCTTCGTTACCGTCACCGCGGTGCCGACTTCCGCCCGCAGCGCGGTCGTGTAAGCGGTCTCGACCTGCTGGTAGGCGGTGTCCTGGGACGGTGACGTGAGGGCGTCGGCAGCTCGCCCCGTGGTGTCGGTCAGCGCGTCGGGCACGACGGTCCCTCCGTGACGCCGATGGGGGTCAGAGGCAGGACCATCGCTCCCTTGGGCCGCGCGAGGCGGTCCCAGCGCAGGTCGTAGTCGACGTAGTGAAAGCCCTCCCACGCCGGGTTGACGTCGCGATCCAGGATCGCCTGGAACAGATGCGCGAACGCGATGTCGACGGTGCCGTCGGCCAGGTGCTCGCGCAGCTCGATATCGCGGTTGTGCAGGATGCACGGTCGCGCCACACCGGTCGGGGTGATCTTGATCCGGTTGGCGTCCGAGCACGACGCGCAGCTGGAGTTGGAGATGAACGCGAAATTGCCCGCCCAGCCGGTGGGGCAGAGGTAGCGACCGGGGCTGCGCACCCCGAGCTCGGCGCGGCTCACCTCACCGGCACCGTCGAGAAGGCCAGACAGGTGCTCCACTGCTTCGGCCTCAGGCACGAACTCGTCGGCGAACAGGTCGACCGCGGGCCCGATGTTCTGCAGCTCAATCAGTCGCACCGAGATCGGCAGATCGCGCGCCAGGCGCAGCACGGCGAACGCGTCGTCGAGGTAGCTGCGCTGCAGGACGCAGTTCACCTTGACCGCCATGCCGAGCGCGAGCGCCGAGTGCAGCGTGGCGAGTGAACGGTTCGGGTCACCACCGCCCATGATCTGCGCGCTGCGGTCCGGGTCGAGGCTGTGCACGCTGACGTTGAGGTAGGTCAGCCCAGCCCGGTGCATCGCCTCGACGGTCAGGTTCCGGCGCAGGTTGCTCCAGGCTGTGTGCGGCTGTCATCGACCACCGACCGACCCGGACGCGGCAACCGTCGACGTCGGAGGATCGTCGCTGCTCGCGTCCACCACGCCCTGCAGCGGCCGACCCGCGAGGTACCGCTCCAGGTTCTCGGCGAAGTACGACACCGCTTCATCCATGTAGCGGTGCGTGAACACCGCTGACTTCGGAGTCAGTACGACCCGCGGGTGATGGCGCAGCGGGTCGTTCAGCGCGGGTGGCTTCGCCGCTGTGACGTCCAGCCCGCACCAACTCACCCGCCGGGACTCCAGTGCCTGCAGGAGTGCCGCCTCGTCGACGGTGGAGCCGCGACCGACGTTGATGAACACCGCACCCGGCCGTAACGCCGAGAACCGCGCCGTGTCGAAGTAGTGCGTCGTCGACACCGTCGACGGGAGCAGGTTGACGACCACATCGGCGCCGCCCAGGGCGTCGTCGGCCTCGTCCGATCCGTACCACCGCTCAACGTGGGGTGACCCCCCGAGAGCGGGACGGCGCCGCACGCCCCACACCCGCATTCCTACCGCAGAAGCCAGCCGGGCCACGTCGTGGCCCACTGCACCGCATCCGACGACTGTCATCGTCGACCCCGCGACGTCCCTGAACTCGGATGCCACCTCGTCCTTCCACCACCGGTGCACGGACTGACGTGCCGCGCTGAGGAACAGTCCACGGGCGAAGCCCAGCACCAGCCCCATCACGTGCTCCGCCATCGGTACGCCGTGGTAGCCGACCCCACGTGTCACGATCACCTCGCGCCGGGCGGCCTCAGCGACCGGGAGGTGCTCCGATCCGGCGGCCGGGCACGCGAGCCACCGCAGGTGCGGAGCACGATCGAGCTGCTCGGCTGAGAACCGCCACGCCAAGACGGCGTCGCTTCGTGGCAGGTCGGGCGCCTCGGTCTCCTTCTCCAGCACCGCCCACCGCACATCGGGGAACCTCGCCCGTAAGAGTTCCCGGTGGCGGTCGGCGAAGTGCCAGAAGCGGTACTCCGACCGCAGATCGACCGTCACGACCACAAAGTCCCCCAACTCAATGCCCGATCGCCGTCACTCAACGGTGTGCAACTCGTACGCAGCGTAGTCGGCCGGTCCGTGCTTGACGAGCCCTTTCGATCAAACTTGCCGAGCGGCGCTGGTACACGTCCTGCGGCGGTAGCGTCTGGGCCCTCACGACGAGACGGCGAGGCGGATGAGCGTGGCGATGACGAAGGAACCGGGGGATGGGCGGCGACGGCAAGAACTCGACCCGCAGATACCTTCCCGGGGTCCGCGACCCGCACCGCGCGACGCGGTCCCGATCGCCCGCGTGCTGTCGCTGCCTGCGCGGGTGCCACTGCGCGAGCGTCCCGACTGCTCGGTCGTCGCCGACGTCCCGTTCATCGCGCTCCCCGTGGTGGAGTGGGGCCGCGCAACCAGCGGTGCCCCGCTCGCCGACCTGATCGGGCTTCTCCAGCACCGAGGCGGCCGATGGCTCGCCCAACACACCAAGGCGACCATCGCCCGAACCGTCACGGCCGACCCATGCGGCCACGTCGCTGCCGTGCCAGTGCGACTGGAGGTGCACCTCGACGGTGTCTGGACCGGTCGATTCGCGGCGTCCGCGCCCGCCAACGAGGTCGCCGACCATCTGCGCGCACTCGCCCGCTCGCCGATCCTCGCCTTCGTGCCCGATGAGATCGCAGACCGGGTCGTCCCGGCCAGCGAGCCTCACGAACCGCTCACCTGGCTGGGCCTGAGCCAGCTGCTCGACGACGTCTTGCACGTGACGTCAGTATGATCACCCATAAGTGCTCTCCACGTCCGCGCGTCCCCCTCGACCACTCGACGCACCCCGACGGTTGACGCTTCGTCCTGTAGCGATCACCGACCGTACGACAACGCTCGCGCCCTTGGGACCCGTTTCGGCGAACTCATGCGCCACCGCTGGCATCGCGCGCATCACGGCTCGGTCCCGCGCCCGGCTCCGACGAGCGGCCACGAGGTTCCGGTCGGTCCGTGCCAGAGCCGGGTGCCGTGCGTAGTGGCGGTCAGGCCGAGGTCGGTCCAGCTCGGCGCGCCGAGGTCCTGGTAGGCATCCCAGGCGGTGTCGACCAGCCGCGGGAGGGTGGTGACCCCGGCCCAGCGCACGTCGTGGTGTCCGCGCCGGTCCAGGGCGTGTCCGATCTCTGCCCATGACCCGTCGGGGGCGTGCAGGTAGGAGGAGCGTCCGCCGTCTGCATCGGCACGTACGGCGCGGCGTGTGCCGGGCGGGAGGTGGAGCTGGTAGAACAGCGCGAGCACGGTTCGCGGCGAGCTGCTCGACGGGCAGCGCGGTGCCGGTGGAGCGGACCGGGCCGGGCAGCGGGTCGAGTGGGCGGCGGACCGCGCGGCGCCGGGCCGGGTGTCGGTGCCCGGGCAGGGTCGCGGTCCAGTCGAGAAGGCGGCCGCTCAGCTCGGTGGCGCCGGTGGCGGTGTTGGTCTGGTGGTGGAGCAGGGCGTGGTGTCCGGCGCCGAGGCCGCCGCGCAGCCCGAGCAGCAGGCGCCCTCCTGGGCGTGCGGCGGTGACCCACGCGGGTGGCACCGTGTCGACGTGATGGCCGACGAGCACGCGGTCGTAGCCGTCGGCGTCGCAGTCCTCGACGGAGTCACCGAGCACCACGGTTGGGCGCAGCCCGGCGGCGTGCAGCCGGTTGGCGGCGTGCGCGTGGAGGTCGGGGTCGATCTCCACACTGGTCACGTTCTTGGCGCCGAGGCGGTGGGTGAGCAGGGCGGCGGTGTGCCCGATCCCGGTGCCCAGCTCCAGCACCCGGTGCCCGGGCCGGGGAGACAGCGCTTGCAGCATGGTCACCGTCGCGGCGGGGGCGGGGGAGATCGACACCGGTTCCTGGCGGCCCCAGGTGTCGAGGCCCGACAGCGCGACGACGAGCGGGTCGGGGCCGTGCACGGCGCCCAGCCATGCCGGGCCGGTCACCACGCGGTAGCCCGCCGAACCGGGCGCGGTGGCGAGTGCGGAGTGCACCCAGCCGGGAGTGCCGTCGTAAGTCGTCGTCGGGGCGTAGAAGCCGGTGAGGAAGCGGTCGCGGGGCAGGTCGCGTAAAGCGTCGCGCCAGGCGGGGTCGGTGAGCGCTCCGCCGGTGATCAGCCGGGTGATCGCGGCGTCGCGGTAGCGGGTCGGGGCGTCGGCGATCACGCCGCCCCCGCCCGGGCACGCTGCGCGGCCCCTCGCCGGACATCTTGCGTCTGCTGCCGATCTGTGTCGTGATGGGGCGGCTCGATGCGCTCCACGAGATCCCACGCCGCGGGCATGGTGCTCGAGTCGACTGCCCACACCCACACGGTGAACCCGTCTCCGCGCAGCACGGCCGCGATCCGGAACGCTTCGTCGTGGCTGTCGGCGTCGATGCGGCGGGTCTCGTCTCGCACGACCACCGGCCCGCGCCGCTCGATCAGGCGGCCCTGCACGTGGAAGGCGTCGTTCATAGCGCACCTGCGATCTGTCGCAGCGGTGTCCGACGGGAGCGCAACACAGCGTGTGCCGTGCGTGGTGCCGACACTCGGCCCGATATGATTAATAGCGCGATTTGTGGTATCACGATGAGCACGCTACATATGAGGCGGTCGGACGGACAGTCGGCCATTCGTGTGATGTGCGTGTACGTTGCGTGACGAGGAGGACAACGTGGTTGCACCGTCGGCCAGTGCCACGGCGCTGCGGTGGTGGTTCGCGGTCGAGATGCGCCGCATGCGGGAAGCCGCAGGCGTCACTCGCGACCAGGCTGCCGCCGCGGTGGTGGGCAGTGTCGCCAATATCGGCCACCTGGAGGTCGGGCGGGCCCTGCCCAAGCCGCTGGAGCTGCAGAAGCTGCTGGAGACCTACGGCGTGCCCGAGCGCAACGACTTCTTCCAGGACCTCCGCCTGCGCGTCAAGCGCGGCCGCGACTGGTGGGTCGGGTTCCGCGAGTCCGTGCCCGACGACTGGAAGCTGCACCTGGGCCTGGAAGCCAGCGCGGTGCAGATCGAGAGCTGGAACGCCCATGTTGTCCCGGGGCTGTTCGAGACCCCCGACACCACCGACGCGATCATGCGGGCCAGCCACCCCGACCTCGACGAACAGGCGATCACCAAGCGCGTCGAGCTACGGATGACCCGCCAGGTGGAGGTGCTCGACCGCGACGAGCCGCCACTGATCTGGGCCGTCATCGCCGAGTCCGCCCTGCGCTGGCCCGTCGGCGGCCCGCGGGTCCACCGCGCACAGCTCGCGCACCTCGTCGAGCTGACCGAGCGACCGACCGTCATCATTCAAGTCCTGCCCTTCGCCGCCGGCGCGCACCTCGGCAACGAGGGAACCTTCACGATCCTCTCCGCGCCGCCCGAGCTGCAGCACATCCCCGGCTGCGTCACGGTCGAGGACCGGATCCGCATGCAGTACTACGATGAGGCCGGGCAGCTAATGACCTACCGCAACGACCTCGCCCGACTCAAGATCCAGGCGCTCAGACCGGAGAAGTCGGTCGCCCACCTGCACCAGCTCGCGAAGGAACCATGATCGCCATGACCCACGCCGACGCCGTCGCCGCCCTCACCGCCACCGGTACGTGGCGTAAAGCCAGCTACAGCGGCAACAACGGGGGCTGCGTCGAGGTCGCCACCATCCCCGGCTGGATCGGTATCCGCGACACCAAGCTCGGCCCGGACAGCCCCGTCCTCGCCTTCAACCCCCGCGAGTGGGACGCCTTCACCAACGGCGTCCGCGACGGCGAGTTCGACCTGCCCGTCGACGCCCAGTAGCGGCCCATCCAGGACGGCCGTACCCTTCGCGCCAAGCCGTTCATCCCCCTGCTCCTGCGGCGGGCCGATGTGCGGCCCAGCGGCCCCCGCCGACATCCGCCCCCGGATCAGGCCCGGGGTCGCGCCTACGTCCGGATCGGGTGACCCAGCGCAGGTCCCGACCGTTCGCCGATGTGCCAGAGAACCGTTGCCTCGTAGCTACGGCCGCCCTCACGGGCGCGACCGCACCGCCGCAACGGTGATTTCCGGACCACTGACCAGCACATCGTGGTTCGCATGCCGGTGCGTTAGGCCCACTCTTGATTACCAAGCCCCGCCTTCTGAGTTACCACAGGTCAGGGGGTCTCGGTGCGTTGAGGTTCGGGCCCGTTCGGGTCGGTCGAGGGGTAACGCCCCCACCTGGTCGGGGAACCCGCTCACGGCACCCGCGGGACCATGCCCGGCGAGCAGAAACCCCGATCGGGCTACATCACCCGCCACTCCATGTCACCAATCGCGCGTGACTAACCACTACCGAGCTATTCCACACCCCGACCATACGCGAGCCGTACCACAAACCCACCTCGGCGTCACCCGAACGTCACCCCCGAGATGCACAAACGACTTTTGCGCCGCACCCTGGAGCCGGCTGGCGCCCACGACGCGGAGGAGTGCACGCGCGATGCAAGGTGCCGACGTTGCTGGACATCGACCTGTCTGGGCACGGGTACAGTGTGCCGCATCCTTTGACGATGCGTTTCATTGCGTCCGCCGTGCTCTGCTGCTAACCTCACGATGGCCACGAAAGTGTCAGGCACGAAAGCGTCAGGGGAGTCAGATACTGATGAGTCGAACGGTGTGTGTCTGATTCCCGTTCAAGGCGGAGCTGTTCAAGACAGAGCTGAGGTTCCGAGTAACGGGCGGACCTTGTTTCTTGCTCGGCGATTTGTGCCCTCGGTCATGTGCCGTCGGGTTGGATTGATGTCTTGTCAAGACAAATCTGCATGACGGATGCGTTAACTTCGGATGATCGGTTAGCCGGCCGGCGCCGGCCGGGGTGGAACGTCGTCCAAGATGCCGAGGCTGGTGGGAGCCGAGCATGTCTGTCGTATGCGACGATACAGAGTCGCCGTCACCGTGGCGCCAGTACCAGGAACGGCGGACGCCGGCGGTGGTGGTTCCGATCAGCCAGCTCCGACCCGCGGACTCACCGAGAACGGGTGGGGAGAGTGCTGAGCACGTCCGCGTGCTCGTCGAGTCGGACGCATACCTCCCGCCGATCATCGTCCACCGACCTACGATGCGCGTGATCGACGGAATGCACCGACTTCGTGCTGCTGTGTTGCGCGCCCATCGCGACATCGAAGTGCGGTTCTTCGACGGTGACGCCGATGACGCGTTCGTGATCGCGGTGGAGGCGAACATAGCGAATTGCTTGTCGTTGTCGTTGGTCGACCGGCGAATGGCCGCTGCTCGGATCATCGCAACCCACCCGCAGCGTTCGGACCGGTGGATCGGGCTGGTCAGCGGGCTGGCAGCGAATACGATCGGCGCCCTTCGCCGGTGTTCGACTGTGGACGACGCACAGTCGAACACGAGGACGGGCCGGGACGGCCGTCGCCGTCCGCTGGACAGTTCCGAAGGACGCAGGTTGGCCGGCGAGCTGATGCGGGCGAACCCGGAGAGGTCGTTGCGGGATGTCGCGCGAGCAGCGGGGATCGCTCCGTCAACCGCGCTCGATGTCCGCAACCGCCTCAACTCGGGTGAAGATCTCGTTCCCCGGAAGCGGAACCGGGGTACCGGAGCGGTCCCTGGAAGAGCAGGCATCTTCGGTCGTCGGCATCCCCGGCTCTCGCGCGCGGATCCCGAGGTGGATCCCGCTGCGGTCCTGCGGAACCTGCGGAACGACCCGTCCCTGAGGTTCAGCGAAGCAGGACGCGCGCTGCTCCGCTGGCTCGACGCGCACACCGTCGACAAGCAACTGATGGAGCCGCTCGTCGCCGGTATTCCTGCGCACTGCATCACTACGGTCGTGGCGCTCGCGCGACACAACGCCCACTTCTGGGCAGATCTCGGTGAACAGCTCTCGAATGTGGAGCCAGAAGTGTAGTTCGTCGAGCAGGCCCTGCCAGCGAGAGTCGTGCCTGGAGTCGGTGACCAGTCGGAGGGTTCCGATGATCGGTAACGGCGAGTTGGGACGATCCGTTGAACCTGAGCCGATGACCGTTGCGATCACCGGCGGGTGCGGCTTCATCGGTGGGCACCTGGCGAGCTACCTGGCGCAGCAGCGGCTCCGCGTTGTCGTGGTCGATGAGCTCGAGTGGCCGGGTCGGCTCCCGCCGCCCCCCCACATCGAGTGGGTACCTCTGGACATCACGGACTTCGACCGGTGTGTGGATGTCATGCGGGCCGTCGCGCCTCAGGTCGTGTTCCACCTCGCGGCCACCTCGACCATCGATTCCGCCTACGCTGACCCGTACCGGTCGTTGCGGTCGAACATCGGCGGCACCATCAACGTGCTCGAGGCGGCCAGGGTGGCCTGCCCCGACCTGCTGCGGTTCGTTCTGACCTCGACCGACAAGGTCTACGGGGAGCTGGTCGGCGACTCCTACGTCGAGAGTTCCGCTCTCGCGGCCCGCGGCGTGTACGACGTGGGCAAGATGTCGGCAGACAACCTCGTGCAGCTCTATGGCGACGATCTGGGACTTCCGGTGTCGACGCTGCGGTTGTGCAACGTCTTCGGCCCGGGAGACCGGAACACGGGGACGCGCGTCGTACCGCGCTCGCTGTCCAGGCTGTTCGACCCGGCCGGTCCATTGCCTCCGGTGATCTACGAGACCTCGATGGCCCACGGGCGGGACTACGTCTACGTGTCGGACGTCGTCCGTGCCTCGGCCGCAGTCGCGTTCAGCCCGCAGGCGCGGGGTGAGGTGTTCAACATGACGCCGGCGGCGCACCGGGCCACTCTCGATCTGGTCGAGGAGATCATCGCCTGTTCAGTGGACGTGTGCGCGCCGGTCGACCGGGAGCGCGCGAGTGCGATCCGCAAGAACGGCTACGAGATCATCAGCGGGGTCGGTTCGGCCCGGGCGCTCGAGCGGCAGCACTGTGACGCGTCCAAGCTCATGTCGATGCTGGGCTTCCGGAACGCGGTGTCCCTGTCCGAGGGCCTGCGGGTGACGATCACGGCATCAATGGAGGCCTGCGGCATGACGGTCCCGTGATCGCAGTCGACCTGTTGTGTCCGGCTCCTCCAGACGGTTAACCTCGGTCTCGCGGTCAACGCGTCGGGGCGCGGACCTGGCTCATTAAGTTCCCGGCCGTGCGTCCGCGACGGGGGTGATGACGTTGGAAAAACCGTGGGGAGAAATGCAAGTGCCGATCATCGAAGGTTGGCGTACGGCGAGGCGATGAGTAGTGCCGCGCACAGCTTCTTCCATTCGAGATCGCGGTCCGGCCCGTGGTGCGGATCTGATGTGATCGAGTTCAGCATCAGGTTGTCGGATACTCGGCAATGCAAGCTGGGGACGTTCGACATGTACGAGTGCCGCTCGTGTGGCCACGTCTTCCAGAATCGCTGGTTCTGGCCGCAGCGGGCTTCGTGACAATTGGAGGTGGGAGCGTGGACGTCGAGCAGCTCCAGACTCGCGCGGAAAAAGCAGCCGGAAGAGCGATCACGCACCTGTACGACCGGCAGCGCGAGGACGGGTCCTGGGTGGACAGGCTGTCGTCCTCGACCATCGCGACGGCGCTCGGGGCGCTCTCACTGGCTCGTGCCGATCCCCGCGGCTACTCGGAGCGCATCGCATCGGCCGTGCGCTGGCTCCGGGAGTACCAGCGGCACGACGGCGGGTGGAGCATGGCCGACGCTGAAGCGCCGAGCAGCCCGGGCATGACGGCATTCGGGCTCGCTGCACTGCACGAGATCGATCCGGCCGCCTCGAGCGGTGCGATCGAGCGGGCACGGACGTTCATCGACGAGAACGACGGCACGAACGTCATCCCGGGTCTGTCCGGTGTGGCGCCGAAGACGTGGCCGGCCGCACTGCCGACGATCTGGGCACTGGTCGGGCTGCGGGACTTCGACCAGCAACCCGACCTGCCGGTCGAGGTGATGCTCGTCCCGCGACGCTGGCGCAACAAGGTGTCCATCGCGCTGCCGGCGATCCTCGGGCTCGGCATCATGCAGAGCCGGACGATGCGGCGCAGCCTGCCCCGGCGGATCATCGGTCGGCTGGCCGAGCCGCTGGCGCTGAACTGGCTCCGCGAGGTCTCCGGCACCAACGGGGGCATCGAGGAGTGCCCGATGATCGCCGGCTTCGTCTACCTCGGTCTCCGGCACGCGGGCGTCGGGACGGACCTGCAGCTGAGCTCGTTGCGCTACCTCCTGGAGACCCAGCGCGAGGACGGTTCCTGGGCCATCGACCGGGATCTCGAGATCTCGGTCACGGCGTACTCGATCATGGCGCTCGGCGAGTTCCAGGACGTGTCCGCCGAGGCGCAGCTGCAGGCGACCCGCGAGTGGTTGCTGCGCATGCAGTGGAACAAGCCGTTCACGCCGCTCGGACTGCCCGCCGGCGGCTGGGGTTGGGCACTGCCCTCGGGGTGGCCGGAATCGGAGGACACCGCTGTCGTGCTGGGGGTCCTCGCCGACCTCGGGGTGCCGCGGTCGCACCCCGCGGTCGAGCTCGGCATCAGGTGGTTGGAGAACCAGCAGAACCGGGACGGCTCGTGGTCGGAGTGGGTGCGCAACACGTCCATCATGAACGATCGGCCCTGTCCGGGTGTCACGTCGCACGTCATCATGGCCCTGCAGCGCTTTGGCGAGTCGGGCTCGCCCGGGTCCCCGCTCGCCCGCGGGCTGACCTACCTGCGCCGGCACCAGCGCGACGACGGCGCGATCGCCTCGGTCTGGTTCCGTGACGACGTGCACGGCACGAGCCGCCTGCTGGAGGCGTTCGTCGACACGAGGAACGGACACGCGCCGGCGGCGCGGGCGGCGCGACGGTGGTTGCTCGCCAACCAGGCGGACGACGGGGGGTGGCCGCTGCACCACGAGCTGCCGCCCGAGGGCAGCACGGCCGAGGAGACGGCCTGGGCGCTGTTCGCGTTGCTGACGGGCGGCGAGAGTCCGGAGTCCCCGGCGGTCCTGCGCGCCGTGGAGTGGCTGCTGGCGCGCCAGGACGACCAGGGCACGTGGCGCCCGAGTGTGGTGGGCCTGTACTTCGACGATCTCTGCTACACCGACGACCTGATCGCCCACACGTTCGCGCTGCGGGCACTCGGCCGCTGGCTCAGCGCCATGGTCCGTGGTGGGAAGGGGTGAACCGGACGGTGCACCAGCGGCGTGGCGCGCTCCCGCCCGGACCGCGACTGCCCGCCGTCGTGCAGACGGCGATGTGGGCAGCCGCCCCGATGGCGTTCGGCAAGGCCTGCATGGACCGCTACGGGCCGCTGTTCACCGCGCGTATCCTGGGATTCGGCAACGTCGTCTACATCTGCACGCCGGACGGCATCCGCCGGATCCTCCGTGATGACGCGGACAACTTCGACGCGGCTGCCGCTAACCGGTCAATCGAGTTCGTGGTCGGCGAGCACTCCTTGCTCATGTCGGACGGCCGTGCGCACACGGAGCGACGGCGTATCCTGATGCGACCGCTGCACGGCAGCAACGTCGCCGACTACGTCGGTCTCATGGAGTCGATCGTCGAGCACGAGATCGGGCAGTGGCGGGTGGGCTCCACCGTCCGGCTCCTCGAGTGCTTCCAGCGGGTCACCCTCGAGGTGATGATGCGTGCGGTCTTCGGGATCACCGACTCGTCCCGGCTGGCGCGGCTCAGGATTCTGGTGCCCCGACTCCTCGCCATCAACCCGGTCATCATCCTGCTGCCGGCGCTGCGCCGGCCCTTCCGTGGCTTCGGGCCGTGGGCCCGGTTCGGTCGGTTGCTCCGCGAGGTCGATGACATCATCTTCAGCGAGATACGCGAACGCCGCGCCGCGCCGTTCCATCGGGGCACCGATGTGCTATCACTGCTGCTGACCGGCCTGCAGGACGGCTCGCCGGTCGGTGATCAGGAGCTCCGGGACCACCTCGTCACCCTGCTCGCGGTCGGGCAGGAGACGACCGCCACCCAGCTGGCCTGGTTCTTCGAGCGGGTGCTGCGCACCCCCGACGCGCTCGAGCACGTGCTGGCGGCGGTCTCCGCCCAGGACTCGAAGTCGCTGGACGCGGCGATCCACGAGACGATCCGGGTGCGTCCTACCACCATGGACATCGGGCGGGTCGCGATCGACGACTGGTCGGCGGATGGCTATGAGTTCCCCGCGGGCACGATGTTCGCGGTCTCGCTCGGATTGCTGCACCTCTCCGCGGAGCTGCATCCCCGCCCCACCGTCTACTCGATCGACAGGTTCGTTCCCGATGCGCCGCCGAGCGCGCACTTCCTGCCCTTCGGGGGCGGCAGCCACCGGTGCCTGGGTGCGTCGCTGGCCATGGTCGAGATGCGCACCACGATCAGCACCGTGCTGCGCCACGTGGAGCTGAAGCTACGGCGGATGCGGGCAGAACGGGTGGCCCCGCGGGGACCGATGCTCGTGCCACGGCGAGGCGCGGAGGTGATCATCAAAAGCAATCACCTCGTGCGCCGTCCAGCAGCAGCGAGCAGAGGTTGACCGCCGGTCCGGACGAGAGCGAGATCCGAGGATGCAGCCCCATTCCTTTCCCTTCCCGCGGGCGTCGTGCCTGGAGCTGGAGCCCGAGTACGGCCTCCTGCAGCGCGAGGAACCGGTGAGCAGAGTCGCGTTCCCGCACGGCGACGAGGCGTGGCTGGTCACCCGGTACGCCGACGTTCGCACGGTTCTCGCGGACCCGCGGTTCTCGCGGGCCGTGTCCCTCGAGCGGGACGTTCCGCGGGTGACCGTGGAGAACTTCAGCGGTGGCATCGTCGCCATGGATCCACCCGACCACACGCGGGTTCGGGCGGTGTGCCGGCACGCGTTCACCACCAGGACGGTCGCGCGGTTGCGCGAGCGCGCGGCGTCGATCGCCGATGAGCTCCTCGAGGAGGCGATGGGCGCCGGGAGCTTCGACGGCGTCGAGGACTTCGCGGTCCCGTACACGCTGAAGATGATCTGTGAGCTGCTCGGCGTGCCCTACGACGACCGGCACCGGTTCCGGCGCTGGGCCGAGGCCGGGCTGGCCACCACGGCGATCTCGGAGGACGAGCGATGGCAGGCGACCGGGCACATGTGGGACTACGTGGCCGGGCTCGTGGCCGCGCGGCGGCGGTCCCCGCGCGACGACCTGATCTCGTCGATGGTCGGCGCTCAGGCCGAGACCGGGAGCGTCACCGACGACGAGCTCGTGATCGTCGTCATGACGATCCTCGTCGCCGGCTTCGAGACCACCTCCACCCAGCTGCCCAACTTCGTGCACGTGCTGCTGGAGGACCCCGCGCGGTTCCGGTGCCTGGTCGAGGAGCAGTCGATCATCCCCTGCGCGGTCGAGGAGCTGATGCGATACGTACCGCTGGAGGCCAACGGTGCGTCGCCGCGTTACGCGCTCGAGGACGTCGTCCTGAGTGGGACGCGGATCACCGCCGGGTCGCCGGTCGTCGCCGCGACGGTGATCGCGAACCGAGACCCGGAGGTCTTCGCCGACCCGCACCGCCTCGATCTCCGGCGCACCCCCAACCCGCATATCGGGTTCGGTGTCGGCGCGCACTTCTGTCTCGGTGCGCCCCTGGCGCGGCTCGAGCTGCAGGTTGCGCTGGAGGTCCTCACCACCGTCGTGCCCGGACTGGAGCTGTCGCAGGAGCGAGCCGCGGTGGAGTGGAAGGCCGGGATGCTGCTCCGCGGTCCGTCTCGACTGACGCTGACCGCACCTGCGCGCCGGACCGGGGTGCCCAGCAGATCGGCCCAGGCAGGAACGGAGGACGTCGTGACCTCACGTGAGCCACCACCCGTGGAACGGTTCCGGCCAGCTGACCTGGAACAGGACTGGGCGACGCTGCGCTCCACCTGCCCGGTGTCGCGCACGGCGACGGCAGACGGTACCGGCGTCTGGCTCGTGTCCAGGCACCAGGACATCAAGGCCGTGCTCAACGGCTCGGTCTTCAGCGTGTCGCCGGTCGACCTGGAGCGCGGCAGCGGGACCGCGGAGGCGAACGAGTCCATCTTCCAGGATCCTCCGGAGCACACCCGCCTGCGCGGGCTGGTGGCAGCGCCGTTCGCGGTGGGGCAGGTCGGCCGGTACCGGGAGGCGATCCGGGCCAAGGCGGACGAGCTGGTCGCCACCATGGCATCGGGCAACGGCCCGGTCGACATCATGGAGCAGTTCGCCAAGCCCCTGACGATGAACGCCATCTCGGACGTGGTGGGGGTGCCCGTGGCGGACCGGCCGATGTTCCAGCGGTTGTCCGACCAGCTGCTGGTCCCGTTGTCCGAAGCGCAGGGAGTGGTCGCTCTGGGTGGCTGGCGTCAACTGAACGACTACGTGATAGCACTGATCGCGCAACGGCGTCGCGCGGCCGGCGACCAGGGCACGGACCTGCTGGCGCACCTGATTCGCGCGCAGCACACCGACGCCACGCTCACCGACGTCGAGTTGACGACCATGGTGCTCGGGCTGCCGGTCGCGGGCTACGTCAGCACGGCCAACGCGATCGCGGTCGCGGTCCGGCACCTGCTGACCGACGGCTGGCTCGACGAGCTCCGGACCTCGTCGGAGGGATCGGAACTGGCGACGTTGTTCGTCGAGGAGGTCCTGCGCATCCAGTCCGGTGACAACGGCGAGTCGATGCCGCGCTTCGCCTCCGAAGACGTCCGGCTGGGTGGAGCGACGATCTGCAAGGGCGACATGGTCGTCGCACCGCTGGTTGCCGCCAACCGCGACGAGGAGCTCTTCGCGCAGCCCGAGACGTTCGACCCACGGCGACCGAGGCTGGTCCGGCACCTCGCCTTCGGGTTCGGCATCCACCGTTGTCTGGGTGCGAACCTGGCCCGTCTCGAGCTGCAGTGCGCCGTTCGAGCGCTCGTGGAGTCCGGCGTCGATCTCGAGCTCGTGGACCGCTGGGAGTCGGTCCCGTGGCGGGTCAACATGCTCGGCGACCGGTTCCCGGAGCGGCTGTTGGTGAGCGCGACGGCCGCTGCACGGTCCGGAGGCGCGTGATGGGTGCCCGGCACATCCTGTTCGTCTCCGTCCCGGCGTGGGGGCACACCTACCCGGTTCTGCCCGGTCTGGCCGAGCTGGTGCGCCGGGGACACCGGGTCAGCTGCCTGGCCTCGTCGGGGTTCGCCGACGCGGTGGCGGGAGTGGCGGACCGGGTGGCCTACGACTCGCCGATGGACTCCACCCGGACCTCCGTGGAGCTGTCGGACATGTCGACCATCCTGCCACTGATGCTCGAGGAGACCCGCGCGTCGTTCGCCGCTCTCGAGGAGGTCGTGCGCACCGACCGGCCCGATGTGATCGTCTCCGACGTCCTGGCGATGTCGGGGTGGGTGCTCGGCCAACTCTTCCACCTTCCGCTGGTCCGGACCTGGCCGGTGTTCGCGTCGAACTCCGATTTCTCGCTGCACCAGGACTACGGGTCGCGTGCCGACACCCCGGAGTCGATGAGCAGCTTCTTCGGGGAGCTGGCCGCGTTTCTCACCGAGGTCGGGCTGGCTGAGGTGTCGCCGCAGGAGTTCTTCGAGAGCGAGGCCGAGCGCAACATCGCCCTGTACCCGCGTCGGATCCAGCCGCGCGGTGACACGTTCGGCCCGCGGTTCACGTTCGTGACGCCGTGCATCCGCCCTCCGGAGCGGTCGCCCGACCTCGACTGGCTCCGCCGCGCCGCGCCGCTCGTCGCGATCTCCCTCGGCACCGTCTTCAACGAGAAGGTTGACTTCTTCCGGAACTGCATCGACGGCGTGGAGCAGCTCGGCTGGCACGCCGCGGCCGCGATCGGTGGGAAGATCCGGCCCCGGGACGTGGGCTCGGTCTCCGACCGCGTGCTGCTGAGACCCACACTCCCGATGATCGACACCCTGGGGTGTGCCTGCGTCCTGGTCTCCCACGGGGGCCTCACCAGCACCCTCGAGGCGCTCGCCCACGAGGTACCGGTGCTGATCGCGCCGCAGATCGGTGAGCAGCGCGCGGTGGCCGACCGGGTCGAGGCACTCGGACTCGGGGTCCGGCTCCGGGAACCGTTCTCCGCGCAGGACCTGGCCGAGCAGGTCCGCGCCGTCACCAACGACACCGGGATGGCGCGACGGCTCGCGGAGTTCAGGCCGGCGCTGCGCAGCCGGCGCAGCGGCGACGAGTTCGCCGACGCGGTCGAGGACGCCTTCGCGCCGTGATCGGGGAGAACATCGAGCGGGAGGAGACGAGGACCATGCCCGACTTGCCACCGACGACGACGGCTCCACTGGACTACCCGTTGGCACGAGAATCGGGCATCGAGCCCCCACCGGCACTGGCCGGACTCCGGGAGGCTGCACCGGTGCATCGGGTGCGGATGGCCGGGGGCGGGGACGCGTGGTTGGTCACGCGGTACCAGGACGTCCGCGAACTCCTCGGGAACCCGGCATTCGGCACCGGGTATCCCGGTTCGATGCCGGCCGCCGATGCCGACAACCTCGCGGCCGGATTCATGTTCCTCAAGGACCCGCCGGAGCACACCAGGCTGCGGCGCAGCGTGTCCCGCGCGTTCACCGCGCGCCGCATCGTCGAGCTGCGGGAGCGGGCGCAGGCGGTCGCGTCCGAACTCGTCACGGCGATGCTGGCCGAGGGCCCGGTCGTCGACGTGCAGCAGGAGTTCGCCTACCCCCTGCCGATCGCCGTCATCTCCGAGCTGCTCGGAATCCCGCACGCCGACCGCGGGCGGTTCCGCCGCTGGGCCGACATCGTACTGCGCTCGGTCGGTGGCGGATCCGAGGACGTCGGGGCGGCATTCGCCGACCTCCAGCAGTTCGTCGTCCGGCTCGTCGAGTCCAAGCCCGACGGGTCCGATCTGCTCAGCGAGCTGGCCGGACAGCCGCCCGGACCTGATCGCCTGACCCATCTGGAGCTCGCCTCGATGGCGATGGGGTTGCTGATGGCCGGCTACGTGACGACCGCGTCCGCGATCACGCACGGGCTGTTCCGGCTGTTCGGGAACCCAGCGGTGCTGGCGGGCTTGCGGACCGGTGAGCTCGAGATCGCCCGAGTGGCCGAGGAGTTGCTCCGCCTCCAGGACGAGGACATGGGGATCCTCCGGATCGCCCAGGCCGACGTGGAGGTCTGCGGGATGCGCATCCGTCGGGGCGAGACGGTCATCGCCTCCCGGTCGGGAGGCAATCGCGACCCCGAGGAGTTCGGGGATCCGGACTCGCTCGACGCCACCGCCCCGCGGAACGCGCACCTCGCCTTCGGTCACGGGATCCACCACTGCCTGGGAGCGGCGCTCGCGCGGATGGAACTCACCGTCGCCCTGGGCACGCTGGTGGACCGGATCCCCGCCATGCGGCTGGCCGTTGCGCCCGACGACGTGACCTGGAGCGCCGAGGGCATGGACGTCAGCATCGACCGGCTGCCGATCGCCTGGTAGCCGCGTCGGAAGGGTGTCGGGTATCTACCGGACGGAACGGAAGGTTGTCGAGCATGGGCATGGACGGAACGGTCGGGTTGCCTCGGATCACGAGGCCCTGCGACCCGGCCGAGTTGGACGATGCGGTCCTCAACCGGGGTGCGGCGATCCTGGAGGGGGCGTACTCGCGCGACCAGTGCGAGACGTTCCTGGCCCAGGTCTCCGGGTACCTCGAGGAGCATCCGGAGGAGGCCGAGTACGCGGCGAGATCGATCCTCGGGTACTACCAGGGGGACACCACGTCAACCCTGCACTCGCTGGTCGGGGCGGTCCCGTCGGCGGCCTCGATGGTCCTGCAGCAGGACATCGTCGGGTGCGCCCGCAGGCTACTCAAGCCGCTGTCGGACACGATCCTGCTCACGACGGCCGAGTACATGGCCCGCCATCCGGGGGCAGAACGGCAGGAGCTGCACTGCGACACCTACTCCTGGCGGCACGTCCCGGTTGGTCAGAACCCGATCGCGCTCACCGTGATGGCCGCGATGACCGACTTCACGGCCGAGAACGGGGCGACCTGGGTGGTGCTCGACAGCCACGGGGGCCCCCCGGATGTGGCGGCGCCGGACTGGAGCGGTGCGGTACAGGCCGAGATGGCGCAGGGCGACGCGCTGATCTTCCGCGCCGACCTGTTCCACGCCGGGGGGGCGAACACCACTCGATCCGACGTTCGGCGGATCTTCAGCACCGGCTACCAGGTCGCCTGGTTGCGCACGGTGGAGAACAGCAGCCTCAGCGTCCCTCCCGCCACGGCCGCGGGGCTCGACCCCGAGCTCCAGGAACTGCTGGGCTATTCCCACGAGCTGGTCCTGGGCTTGTTCAAGGGCGGCCACCCGCGGAACTCGCTGACCACGGCGTGACCGTCCGGCGGCCGCGTTCCCGGCCCGGACTCGGCCATCCGGCCAGCCTCCGGTGCCGGCTCGTACCTGCTGCGCATCAGCATGCGGGCGGTCACGGTGAGGACGAGCGACGGGCCCGCGACCAGGACCGCCAGCCCGACCCTGCCCGCAGCGGCGATCAGGTAGGAACCGAGGAGGAGCCGCTCGACAACGATGATCTCGTGCGCCCGCAGGCCCACGGCCCGGGCGATGGGGCGAGTCGTCCGGACGACGCTCACCAGCGACACCCCGCCGAGGGCCACCGCCGCGAGCAGGCCCGCGTAGTAGATCGGGAGCGAGACGTCGTCCCCGGCGAGTACGGGCCAGGCCAGGCCGAGGACGACCCACCCGACGAAGAACCCCGTCAGCCCACGCACGGTCGCTGCGTCGCCCCGCAGCACCGGGTAGGTGAGGTAGCCGCCCCGGCGGTCCCCGTCGCGGTCGCACAGGGCGCCGAGCAGGTTCGACCCGGAATCGTGGATCCAGAACATCAGCGCCAGCGCCGCGAGCTCGACGGCGGGCAGGGTCTGCACCGTCATCGAGCCATACAGCAGCGTCAGCGCGGTCGGCAGCCCACGCACGATGTTGCCCCACAGGCCGCGGCCCTTCAGCCACCGTGCGTAGGCGATGCCGAAGACGGTGGCGACGGCCGCGAGCACGATGGTCAGCGGATTGACGAGCACCGCGAGGATCCCGCCGGCGCCGATGAGCAGGATCATCAGGTTCCGGGCGGTGCCCGCCCGGATCCGGCCGGAGGGAACGGGTCGGTGCGGCTTGGTCAGTGCGTCGAGCTCTCGATCGAAGTAGTCACCGCCGTAGAGGGACGCGATCCAGGCGAGCGTGGGCACCAGCCAGGCGAGGACGAGTAGCCGCGGGTCCGCATCGGAATCAGTGAGAACGGCGCCGCTCAATCCGACTGTGCCGGCATAGAAGATGGTGTCAGGACGGCACGCCTCGACGTGTGCCAGGAACGTGACGCGAATACCGGACAGGGCGCGCACGGCTCGCACGGTACCGATGCGACGAGGAGCCCGTCCATCGACCGCGGCGGCGGCGCTGTTCGCGCCGTTCGCTGCCGGTTCGTTGCGCGGCACCGCGCATCGCTGTCACTGTGGCTCTCGAAGAGGTGGAACGTTCTCGTCCCACTGCGAGCATTCACCGTTCGAACCGAGCCAGCTGCGAAGACGGAGAGGCATGGAAGCACGGGACTTCGACCTGCTCATCGGGCAGACCATCATTGACAAGTACCACGCTGATTCCACGCGACCGCCGGTCTTCGAATGGGTCGGCCTCGAGTGGGATCTGCTGGATGATGTGTGGCCGCCCGCGTACTCGCCCGGTGGTGAGCTGTTCGCAGATCTGATCCCGTTCTCGGGCATGTCGTCGTTCCTGGAGATGGGGTGCGGCACCGGCATCATGTCCGTGCTTGCGGCTCGGGCCGGCTGCCCGTCGGTCGTGGGCCTGGACATCAATCCGGCGGCGGTCCGCAACACCCTGATCAATGCCGAGCGCCACGGTGTCACCGCCCGGGTGCAGGCCCGGGTGAGCGACCTGTACTCGGCGGTCGGGTCGGCGGAGCGGTTCGACGGGATCTACTGGAACCCGCCGTTCCTGGACGCGCCGGCGGACCGGGTCGACTCGTCGATCTGGCACGAGACGATGTTCGATCCGGCCTACGCGAAGCTGCGCGGATTCCTGCAGGGCGCCCTGGGTCTGCTGCGTCCCGGCGGCCGCGTCTACCTGTGGTTCGGCGAGGCGCTGGGCGATCCGACGCTCATCCACGACCTCGGTGACGAGGCCGGACTCGACGTGCACGTCCTGAAGAGACTCTCGATGTCGGCCGAGCCCGGAGCGCTGGCCGACTCCTTCCTCGGAGACCTCGTGACCGCACTGGGCGATGCCGTTGATCCGGTGGAGAACGGGGAGTGGCACCTCCACCTGCTGGAGTTGCGCCCTCGCTGACGGCGGGCCGACGACGAACGGAGTTCGACTGCCATGACCGAGATGCTCCGCAAGGCGCGCGACATCGCCGAGGAGGTGCTCCTTCCCGCTGCGGGTGAGGTCGACCGGACCGGTCGCATACCCGACGGGCACTTCCGCCGCCTCGCCGACGACGGGTTTTACGGCATCGTCGCGCCGGTCGAGTTCGGCGGACCTGGCGCGGACTTCGCCGAGTTCGTGCAGGTCGTGGAGATCCTCGCCGGCGCGTGTCTCACGACGACCTTCACCTGGCTGCAGCACCACGGCGTCGTCATGGGTCTGGCGATGACGCCGAACACCGCGTTGCGGGAGGAGTACCTGCGCAGGGCCGCGAGCGGTGAGCTCCGGGGCGGCGGGGCGTTCTCCGGGGTCCTCCCGACGCCGCCGCGCGTCCGGGCGACGCGGGCCGGGGATGGCTGGTCGCTCACCGGGGTCGTTCCGCTGGTGAGCGGATGGGGCCTCGTCGACGTGCTGCACGTCTCCGCCTTCGACGCGGGCAGCGGTGACGTCGTCAGCGGGCTCGTCGACGCCCGCGAGGGCGGTGGGATCGCGCAGGTCCACCCGCTGACCCTGGTCGCCGCACAGGCGAGCAACACGGTGCGGCTTGAGCTGCGCGACCTCCACCTGCCCGACGATCGGGTCACGACCCGGGTCAACCGGCAGGGCTACCTCGCGGGCCTCGTACTGGGGCTGCGCGTCGACAGCGCGCTGGCCCTCGGTCTGGTGGGACGGGCGGTGACCGGGTTGGCGGCCGCGGGGTACCCGGAGCAGGCGGGAGCGCTGCACGCCGCGGCCGGGGAGCTGACGTCGGCGTTCGATGCAGCCATGGCCGATCCGGAGCGGCTTCCCGCGATGCGCGCGGCCTGCTCGGAGCTGGCGGTCCGCGCCTGCACGACCTACGTCGTCGCTGCCGGAGCCTCGGCCCTGCTCGCCACCCACGACGCCCAGCGGCTCGCCCGGGAGTCCCTGTTCACCCTGGTCGTGGCGAGCCGGCCAGAGGTCAAGTCGGCGCTGCTCGGGTTGCTGACCGGGCCGGCCCGCGTCGCGGAGCTCGCGGTCGCGGGCTCGCCGGGTGGGGGAGCGCCATGAGCCGGGTGGAGCTGGCCGACGGCCACCTGGCATACGACGACGTCGGCGACGGGCCACCGGTCGTGTTCCTGCACGATGGCACGCTGGACCGGCGAGTCTGGGACTACCAGCTGCTCGCGTTGCCCGGCTATCGAGTGCTCAACCTCGACGCGCGCGGCCACGGGGAGTCCTCGACGCCGGCCGTTCCCTACCTGCGCGGCGACGACGTTATCGCCCTGCTCGACCACCTCGAGCTGCCGTCGGCCTTCCTGATCGGCCAGGCCATGGGGGGTACGACCGCCCTCGATACCGCGCTGGATCACCCGGACCGGGTCCGCGGCATGGTCGTCAGCGGCTGCGGCACCTCGCAGCAGTACTGGCAGAGCCCGTTCCTGGTCGGACTCCTGAAGCGGCAGATGTTCGCGGCGGCGCGGCGGGACACCGAGGGCTATATCGAGGCCTTCCTCCGGATGTGGGTGGACGGGCCGACGCGGGAGCCGCACGACGTCGAACCGTCCGTGCGGGAGCGCTGCCGGGAGATGGCGATGAACACCGCCGTGCGCCATGCCCGGCCGGACCCGGTGCTGCCGGGACGCGCGGCCGACAGCTGGGCGCGCCTGCCCGGCGTCGGTGCTCCGCTGCTCGCCGTCGTCGGCGAGCTCGACTGCACCGATGTGCGGGAGATGATCGAGCGCGTGGTGTCCGCAGTCCCCGACGCGAAGCTCGATGTGGTCGCCGGAGCGGGCCACATGGTCAATATGGAGCAGCCGGAGCGGTTCACCGGTGCGGTGCGGCAGTTCCTCGACGGCCTGACCAGCCGGTCTCGGGAGTAGAGAGCATGGACATCCTGTCGTTCACCGTTCCCTTCGACCGGCCGACCCCCTACGATCCGCCGACCGCCTACGCCGCCGCCCTGCGCCGTGGCACGCCGGTCATCCGTACCACCACCGCCGCGGGTACGCAGGCGTGGGTGGTGATCGGTGCCGACGCGGTCCAGCAGGTGCTGTCCGACCGGCGGTTCGGGATCAACCAGCCCGGGACGCCGGTGGATGGCGAGTCCCTGCGGTGCGACGGCGAGGAGCACGCGCGGCTGCGGCGGGTGATCTCCCGCGGTCTGCGGGCCCGGACCCTCGAGAGCCTGCGGTCGCGGTTCGACGGCATGGCCGCCGAGTTCGTGTCCGAGATCAGGCGGGCCGGCCCGCCTGCCGAGCTCGTGACGGGCCTGTCCCGGCCACTCACGCTCGCAATGATCACCGAGCTGCTGGGCGTCCCGGTCAGCGACCGGGCCAAGTTCCACCGGTGGGCCGAGGCGACCTCGATGTCGGCCGCCGACGCCGAGAGCTATGCGGAGACGTGGGTCGAGCTTTTCGGGTTCCTCGGCGACCTGATCGCGGCCAAACGGGTGGAACCGGAGCCGGACCTGCTCAGTGATCTGATCGCGGTGTGCGACACCGGTGACGGTCAGCTCAACGACCGCGAACTCGTGCTCGCCGCGGTGTCGCTGCTCGCGGGCGGGCAGCTGACGACGGCCAACGCCCTGTCGATCGGAGTGATCAAGCTGCTCAGGGCCGGTGGTCTCGGGTCGTTGCGGGACGGCCAGGCGGTGGCCGTGGCCGTCGAGGAGGTCCTCCGCCACCAGGTGGGGATCAGTGGCGAGGCGCTCCCTCGCTGGGCCCTGGCCGATGTCGACCTTGGGGGTCGGTGCGTGTCGAAGGGCGACATGGTGATCGTGCGGCTCGAGGCGGCGAATCGCGATCCGGCCCGCTTCGACGACCCCGATCGCTTCGATCCGCGCAGGATCCCGAACCCCCACCTGAAATTCGGGCACGGCCCGCACCGCTGCATCGGTGCCGCGCTGGCCCGGATGGTGCTCGTCGCCGCCGTCACCGCGCTGGCTGACCAACTACCCGACCTGGCGTTGACCTGCTCGCCCGACGAGATCCCCTGGACCGATCACCCGCTCGACAGCGGTCCCGCCGCACTGCCCGTGGCCTGGTGAGTCGGGATGCCGCCGGCTCTCCGCTCCTGGCCGGACGACCAGTGACATCCAGAACAACGGGGAGATCACGATGAAAGCACCGCTGCAGGTGTGGCTGGTCCAGCAGGGAATCTGGGCGATGGCCCTGGAGTCGATGCCGCTGGTGTCGGGCTACCTCAAGGCGACAGCGCTGCAGGACGAACGCGTCGCCGCGAGCATGGACATCCACATCCACAACTTCGACGGCGGCGCCACGTTGTTCAGCATGGCCAACAAGCTGTTCCAGGACGGTGCGCCAGACGTCATCGCGTTCTCGGTGCTCGGGTGGAACTACCGGGAGTTCACGGCGCTCGCCGAAACGTTCAAGCAGATCAATCCGGACGGGTGGGCGGTCTTCGGCGGCAACCACGTCTCCCACCAGGCCGACCGGGTCCTGGCCATGCACCCCTTCGTCGACGTCGTGGTCAACGGGGAGGGCGAGTTCACCTTCCGCGACCTGCTGGTCGCCCGGCTCGATCGGGTCTCGGCGCGGAACCTGCACGATGTCCAGGGGATCTCCTTCCAGGACGCCGACGGCCGGATCGTCACCACCGCCGACCGGCCCCGCATCGACGACCTCGACCTCATCCCCTCGCCGTTCCTCACCGAGGTCATCCCGATGGTCGACGGGAACGGTGAGTTCCCGTACGACGTCGCCCTCCTCGAGACGAACCGGGGCTGTCCCTACAAGTGCTCGTTCTGCTATTGGGGTGGAGCGGTGGGGCAACGGGTCCGCGCGTTCTCGCGCGAACGGCTGCGGCAGGAGATCGAACTGTTCGCCCAGCACAAGGTGCACACGCTGGTGCTGTGCGACGCGAACTTCGGGATGATGCCCATCGACCTGGAGTTCGTCCAGGACGTCATCGAGTTGCGTGCGAGGTACGGCTTTCCGAAAAGCATCGAGACCTCCTGGGCCAAGAACAAGTCCAAGGTCTTCTTCGAGATCGTGAAGTCGATGAAGGAAGCCGGGTTGCACAGTTCCTTCACGCTCGCACTGCAGACCCTCGACGAGAACACCCTCGATCTCATGAACCGGCGCAACATGAAGGTCAACGACTGGGAAGGCCTGGCCGAGTGGCTCGGTCGCGAGGGCCTCGACTGCTACGCCGAACTGATCTGGGGCGCCCCCGGGGAGACCATCGACTCGTTCATGAGGGGCTACGACCGGCTCGCCAACCATGTTTCCCGGGTTGCGGTCTACCCCATGCTGATCCTGCCGAACACGACATACCAGCAGGACAAGGAGAAGTTCGGGCTCATCACGGTGCGGGGCAACACCGACGACTTCGAGTACCTGCTGTCCCACGACACGATGTCGCCGAAGGACAACCAGTACATGCACCGGTTCATCTTCGTCTCCAGGCTGGTCGCCGAGAACCCGGTCTTCCGGTACCTGTGGGTGCCGCTGCGCACGCTCGGCGGGATGACCCAGTCGGCGGTGATCCGGTCGCTGATGGAGTGGTTCGAGAACGACGACGACGCCCGCGTCGAACCCTTCCGGAACGGGATGGTGAACTCCTTCACCGACTCGGACGTCCTGGCTCCCGTCCTCACCTACGTCTACGGGAGCGATGAAGCGAAGGACGTGCTGCGACGCTGGTGGAACGAGTCGGTCGGGCCGCTGGTGTCCCCGTCGGTGTGGACCCTGCTGGACGACGTGTTCGAGTACGACCTGTTGACGCTGCCGGCCTACACCGGACCCGGCCAGGCGCCCTCGCCCCGCTATGCCACTGAGCGACTCCCCCGGGTCGAGATCGACGGAGAGCAGTACTACCTCTGGCGGGACGTCCCGTTGGCTTGTGACGTACCCGCACTGGTCCTGGCGCTGCGGCGGGGTGAGCCGTACGACCACGCGATGGGAGAGCGGCTCGATACCCTCTACTACAAGGTCGGGGCTGACCACTTCCTGCCGTCGACCAATCACGAGGAGATCATCTATTACATGGGTCGGTCGGAGTCGCAGCTGGTGGGCCGCATGGTGCAGGAACGCGCGACTGCTCCGTAGGCAGTGTTCGGACGGCTCGAGGAGGGATCATTACTGATGAGTACCAAAGTCACGTTCGTCGAACTCACCGCGTACGAAGGCGTGCTGCCGCTCGCCACGGGATACTTGCAGTCGTACGCCTCCCAGGATCCGGAAATCGCTGCGGAGTGCTCCTTCGCGATCTACTCGCAGCCGGTCAACGGCGATCGTGCGGCCATCGCCGATGAGCTCATCGCGATGGACAGCGAGGTCTATGCCCTGAGTTGCTACCTGTGGAACATGCGCCTCATGCGCTGGGTGCTCGAGCGGTTGGTGGCCGAACGGCCCACCGCCCGCTTCATCCTGGGTGGCCCGCAGGTGATGCACCACATCGCCGACTACGTGCCGTCGGATCGGGAGAACATCATCGTCTGCAACGGGGAGGGTGAGCGGACGTTCCACGCCTACCTCAAGCAGGTGGTCCGCGGGGAGGCGGATCTGGAGGCCGTGCCGGGGATCAGTTTTTGGCGGGCCGGGGACCTGATCACCACTCTGAAGTCCGAGCGGATACGCGACCTGATGGAGATCCCGTCACCGTTCACGACGGGAGTCTTCGAACCGGGCAGGTACCACGTCGCCATCCTCGAGACCAACCGCGGCTGCCCCTTCAGCTGCGGTTTCTGCGCATGGGGTGCGGCAACCAACGACAAGGTGTACCAGTTCGCGGAGGACCGGGTCCGGGACGACATCACCTGGATCTGCGAGAACCAGTTCATGTCGATCTTCATCGCCGATGCGAACTGGGGGATCGGCCCGCGCGACGTGGAGTTCACCAAACACATCGTGAAGTGTAAGGAGCAGTTCGGCAGTCCTTACCGGGTCGACATGGCCGCGGCCAAGAACAGGCCCGATCGGATGGCCGTCATCACCGAGACCCTGGCCCGGGGTGGCCTGCTGACCAGCCAGCCGATCTCCATGCAGACGTTGGACACGCAGACCCTCGAGGTGGTGCAGCGCAAGAACATCCGGCTGGACGCCTACACGAAGCTGCAGCGCACGCTCCGGGAGAAGCAGATCAACTCCCACATCGAGCTGATCTGGCCGCTCCCCGGCGAGACGCTGGAGTCCTACCGGCTGGGCATCGCGAAGCTGTGCCGCAACCAGGCCGACACCATGATCATCTACCCGCAACTGCTGCTCCACAACACCCCGATCTACCAGCAGCGCGACCTGCTGGGGGTGCAGACGGCGTCGGCCCCGAGCGAGATAGCCGAGGCGGAGATCGTCACGTCCACGAACTGGGCGACGTTCGCCGACTACGAGGAGGGCGTCTGGTTCGCCTACGCCCTGCACGCGCTGTACAACCTCCGGGGGCTTTACTACCTCGCGAACTACCTCGACCGGAACGGCATCAGCACCTTCGATGTCGTGTACTCCGACGCGGTCGAGTACTTCCAGAGCAGGACCGACTCGGCGCTCGTCCAGTACTTCGCGGAGTCGGTGAAGTCCCTCGGCAACTACGACTTCCGGGACAGTGGGACGGTCGCGTACATGGTCCTGCACGCGCACCGTGCGGAGTTCGACGAGTTGCTCACGGGGTTCGTCCGCACCCGGGCCTGGTGGTCGGACCCGGATGCACGGGCCGCCTTCGAGCTGGACCTGATCGCCCGGCCGTACGTGTTCGCGGAACCCGTGCGGATCCCCGACTACGCGTTTGAAAAGATCCGCTGCGCCATGGTTGGCGACCATCGCATCTTGGCTGCGCTACCCCCGGTGATCGGGAAGCTGGTGGCGGAGCTCGAGATGCCCGGCCACGAGGGCCGGGTGCCGGATGAGGTGCTGATCGAGCACACGCCTGGCCAGAAGGTGCCCGTCGACATGGGGTTCAGCCTGGATGAGAAGATCCTGTACTGCCAGGGGATGTTCATCTGCCTGCGGGACCTGCTCCCCTCGTTCGGGAGCGCGCCCACGCCGGTCAGCGGCTAGTGCAGCACCGCATGCGTTCATCGGGGGTTGGGTCACGCCGCCGTTGTGCGTGTTCGACGCTGTGCAGTTCCCGAACCGCCGGTTAATGTCGGGATGTCCTTCTCCTGCCGAGCGAGCCGCCGCCGCCTCGCCGGCGGCCGCCGTCACGACCGCGATGCGGTCCCCTCGACCCCGGATAGTCGTGGGCGAGCAGATCTTTCAGACCGTTGTCCCGGTGAGCAAGAGGGAGAATCGATGCCTGGTCATGTGATGATCGAAGTGGTGCCGGCCGCCGCCGGGATGCGGGACGCGGGTGGTGACGTGGATGACCTGTCCACGATCCTGGGTCGCGTCGCCGGGCGGCTCTCGGAACGGTGGCGCGTCGGGTCGAGCCTGCTGAGTTCCATGTGCGCTCACGCACTGGTGCCGGCTGGCAAGCTCTTCCGCCCGGCGCTGCTGATCGAGTCCGCCCTGGCCGTCGGTGGCGACGTGGAGACGGTTCTCCCGGCCGCCGTCGGCGCGGAGTGCGGGCACGTCGCCAGCCTGGTCCACGACGACATCATCGACGGCGACGACCTGCGTCGGGGACGCCCGTCGGTGCAGCACCAGTTCGGTGTCGACAACGCCATCGTCGCGGGCGACGCACTGATCTTCGATCTGTTCGTGGGACTTGCCGAGTGCAGGGCGGCGGGGGCTCCTGCCGAGCGGATCGTTGCCGCGCTCGAGGTAGTCGCCCGGTGCGGCATCGACCTGTGCCGCGGCCAGAGCCTGGAGTCGGAGCTGTGCGCCCGGGTGGACTTCGACCTCGAGGCCTACCTGACGATGGTGACGCTCAAGACGGCCGCCCTGTTCAAGGGTGCCTGCGAGTGCGGCGCCCTCCTGGCCGGCGGGGACGAGGTGATGGTGCGGGCCCTGAGCGTCTATGCGGAGAACCTCGGTGCCGCGTTCCAGATCCACGACGACCTGCTGGCCTACACGCGCGGCACCGGGGCGACGGGCAAGCCGGACACCAGCGACGTCCGCAACGGAAGGCTGACGATGCCGGTGATCCTGGCGCACCGCGCGGCGGACGCGGTTGGCCGGCTCGCCATCGACGAAGCCCTGCATGGAGACGGGGATCCGGTGACGAGGCGCGCCGGACTCGTCGAGATCCTGGAGCGGACCCGGGCGCTTCCCGCCGCGCAGGAGCTCGCCCGCCGATACACCGATGCTTCGATCATGGCGTTGCGAGCGCTGCCTCCCACCCCCAGCCGAGATCGGTTGAGGGGCTTCGCGGAGGCGGCCATCAACCGCGACCGATGAGCGAGCGGGAGGTGTGAGCTGCCGTCACCGGCCGTGCCGCGTCACCAGGTGACCGGCAGCGCGATCAACCCACCCGTCTGCATGTCGCTGCGAAGCCTCAGCTCGTCCACGGGCACCGCCAGGCGCATCCCCGGGAACCGCCTCGCGAGCTGGGCGAAGACCACCTGAAGTTCGATGCGGGCCAGCGGGGCGCCGATGCAGTAGTGCGGGCCGTGTCCGAACGAGAGGTGGGTGCCTGTCGGGCGGGTGATGTCGAAGCGGTCGGGGTCGGGAAAGGTGGCCGGGTCATGGTTGGCCGCACTGTTGTCCAGCAGCACCAGGTCCCCGGCGGGGATCGTGACAGCGCCGATCTCGATATCAGCACGCGCGTACCGCGGGATGTCCCCACCGGCCGGGCCGGGCGTTGCTCGGATCATCTCGTCGATGGCGCTGGGGACGAGGCCCGGGTCGTCCACGATGGCTTGCCACTGATCCCGGTTGGACAGGAACAACAGCGCTCCCAGGCCGATGTGGACCGACGTGGTCTCGAAACCCGCGAACAACAGCGCCATGGTCAGGAGTGCGATCTCGTCGTCGGAGACGCCATCGGTCCGGCAGAGCCGGGAGGTGATATCATCACCGCCCTCCCGGTGCTTGCGGGCAACCAGCTCCCGACCGTATACGATCAGCTCGCCCAGCGCCTGCGCCGAGCCCGCCCGATCGGTCACGTCGGCCACGGCGTGGATCCAGCCGCGGTACTGCTCCCGATCCTCGTACGGCACGCCTAGCAGATCGCAGACCACCAGGATCGGCAGGGGGAGGCCGACTGCGTCGATCAGGTCCGCCGGCTGCGGTTGCGCGGTGAGATCGTCGAGGAGTTCCTGGGTCAACGCCTCGACTCGGCTGTGGAGCACCCGCATGCGTTTGGGTGAGAAGTGCGGCTGGAGCAGCGCGCGTGTCCGCGCGCTGTCGGTCGCCTCGGTCTCGTAATCGCCGAGGGGACCGCTGACCAGAACTGATTCACCTATTCGCGCGGCATTGCCGGGGTCGGGGTGCGACCGGCCCAGCCGCTCGTCGGCCAGCAGCCGTCGTACCTCGGCGTAGTCCGTGACCAGCCATGCGCGGTCTCCGACGGAGGTGCGAACCCGGTGGACCGGGCCCATGGCCTGCAACTCGCGCAACAGCGGCGGGATGTGCAGCGGATGAGGCTGATCGAAAGGCAGTGAAACGGTGCCTGTCACCACAACCCCCAGATGCTTTGCCGTTTCTCCTGCGAAGGACTGTACGCCCTGCACGGCGTCACGTGGAGCTGTCCGCAGTTCTGCGGGGTCCGTTCGCGCCATTCCTGCTCGCACTCTAACAAGATCGATCATGGCTCGCTCGTCGATCGCACGCGTGGAGGTGGTGCGGGGATCCGGTGGGCGGAAGGTGCCGAGCGCTTGATTGAGTATCCCCGCTGTACGGTGGCTGCGGAATGTTAGGGACGCCCCCGCGAGCTAGGTAGCAGGCTCCGGGGGCGCGGACCGAGAAGAGGGTCTCGGACATGGAACAGCCTACCGCCGGGCGCACGGTGGGTCAGCGCATTCGCCACTACCGGGAGCGCGCGGGCATGTCCCGCCCCGTGCTCGGTGGACTGGTCGGCAAGTCCGCGGAGTGGGTCAAGGCCGTCGAGTCCGGTCGTCTGCTTCTTCCCCGGTTGCCGTTACTGATCCGACTCGCGGAGGTGCTGAGGGTGGCCGACCTGGCCGACCTCACCGGTGAGCAACGGCTGTCCGCGTCGAGCTATAGCAAGGCCGGTCACGAGTCGCTGCCCGCTGTCTCCGCCGCCCTGGTCGACTACACCCTGATGGCGGGTGATGAGGCCCCGCCGTCGGCGGCGGAGCTGGACGCGCGGGTGCGGCAGGCATGGGCGCTGTGGCATGGCTCGCGGCATCAGCGCACCGCCGTCGCCGTGGTGCTCCCGGCGCTGCTGATGTCCGGGCGGACGGCGGCGCGGCGCCTCGACGGACCGGACCGCCGCCGCGCGGCCGTCGCGCTGGCGCAGGTCTATCACCTGGCGCAGTTGTTCTTGTGCTACCAGTCGGCGCCCGGACTGACGCTGCTCGCAGGGGATCGAGCAATGAACGCCGCGCAGGACGCCGACGACCCGCACGCGATGGCGGCGGGTGCCTGGTACCTCAACCACTTCTACCGCGACGCCGCGCTGCAGCACGAGGTGCGGGTCGCGCTCGTCACGCAGACCGCGACGCTGCTGCGGCCGGACAAGGGCGGGGAGGACTTGGCCCGGTGGGGGCTGCTCCAGCTCGCGTTAGCGTTGTCGTGTGCGAGGGCAGGCCGCGCCGGTGACGCGTGGCGGCATTGGGACGAGGCCGCCCGCGCCGCCCGCGCGCTCGGGGCTGGCTACAGCCATCCGTGGTTGATCTTCGGGCAGGGTATGGTCGATGCCTACGCGATTACCATGCACGCGGATCTGATGCAGCCTGGTGAGGCCGTGCGGGCGGCTGACCGGCTGGACCTCGCCGCGATGCCGTCGGCGACCCGGCGCAGCTTCCACGTGGCCGAGACGTCGCGCGCGTACTCGCTGCGTCGTGAGCCGGTCGCCGTGGTGCACCTGTTGCGCCGCGCCTACGACGAGAGCCCCGACACCACCCGGTTCAGCCTGTTCGCCCGGTCCGCGCTCGGTGAGCTACGCGAGAGCGGAGGCACGATGATCCGTAGCGAGGCGGCCGAGCTCGCCGAGAGGATCGGCCTACCCGGCTGACCGCGAGGGGGGACAACCTGTACCCACTGACCCCCGGATACTCGCTGTACCCGGCGTAGGCCGAGTGCGCTCCTAACATCCCGCCGCATGTTCGCTGCGTTGCGTGCCGTGTTCGGGGATGGCAGACACCGGCTCAAGAGCCACCGGATACGGGACGGGGTCTCCAAACCCCAGACCGTCGTCGAGGTGGTCGACGCCACGACCAAGCAGGCGCACTTCCTGTCTATCGACGCCGAACGTCGCGACGGTGGCGGTGGTCCTTATAGCGCGCTCTGCGGGACGGACGTGACCCCTGCCGCGATGGTCGAACCCGGACGTGGCTACTGCCGGTCATGCAGTTCCAGCACCACGATCCCTACTCGAGGGACCCCGTGACGCGCCCGGTGAGCGCCGCATCCGGGGCGGTGAAGCCCTTCGACGCCCGCGCCCTGACCGAGCAACTCGCCAAGATGCCCGACGTGGTCGCTCGGCTGTGCGCGGTGCACCTTCCTGACCGCTCGGGTCGGCACTGCCGGGACTGCCGCGGCGCGCAGGGCGCCCCGGCTCGCTGGCCGTGTACTCTGCGCACCTTCGCCGACGCCGCCCAGCAGCTGATCGATATCCGAGGACGGTAGAACCTGACGTCGGCATCCCCCGCTGTACGGTGGCGCGCAGAAGATGAGGGGCGCCCCCGCGAGCTGCCAGGCTCCGGGGGCGTGGACCGACAGGAAGGTCGGACGTGGACGAGGGTATCGGCTCGGGCATCGGGCGACGAGCAGCCTGCCCGACCGGGCCGACCCGGTGCCGGACAAAGCGTTGACCTGGCTGTGTCGTGCCTACGGACCCACCACGATCCGCCGCGCCTACGCCGACTGGGCCGAGCCCCGGTTCGGTCGCTACCAGCACGCCTTGGAACGCAACGGCATCGACCTGGTGCAGATCGGCCACGGCCCGGCGCGTAAGAACGGCGCCGACATCCGCATGGCCGTCGACGCGATGGAAACCCTGCTCATCCACCCCTCGGTCGACGCGTTCGTGCTGGTCACCGGTGACAGCGACTTTCCCCCGCTGGTATCCAAACTGCGGGAGTTCGGCAAGCACGTGATCGGCGTCGGCGCCGAGACCGCCGCCAGCGCCCGCCTGGTGTCGGTGTGCTCGGAGTACGAGCTGTGGGGATCAATCGTGGCGAGGGACGACCCGCCGGCTGAGCCCGCGCAGCCACCCGCCCAGCCGGGATTTCGGGTCGCTGACGCCGAAGTACTGCTGGTGGCCGCGATGCGGCAGATCACGGCGGCCACCCCGACCGCGTCCGCGGTCAAGGCGAAGATGGTCGCGCTGGACCCGTCGTTCGACGAAGCCAACTACGGGTGCCGCAGCTTCCGCGATCTGTTGACCCAGCTCGACCACCGGGTCCGCACCGTCGGCCGCTCCGGCGGCGACATCACCCTCGCCCTGGTCGACGCGCCCGCCGACACCGCTACCTGACCAGACGGCCTTCCATAGGGTTGAGGCGAACCCACGGATCGAGCCCTGGTCCGGGGCAGAACGGACCCTTGGGTTCCCGACGAGGAACCCTCACTGCCGCTGAACCCACGGGAGCCGGAGGAGGCGGCCAAAGTGAGCTAGAAGTCGCCAGAAGTTGATCATGAGCGGCTGAAGTCCTGGTCAGGGCCTCTGAATGCGACGTTGGCCTTACTCCTAGACGGGTTGCACGTAGGCCCTGGCGAACCAGCGGCCGACTGCGGCTGCGTGCAGATGTCCGCCGATGACCCGGTCGCCTTCGACTCCGAAGCCGGCGTGCAGGTGCACGGTGCCGTTGCGGATGTCGCCGACGGCACTGGTGATCTCGCCTGGCAGGTCGTAGGCGGTGATGGTGTCGGCGGACGGGTCCGCCGCTGGCATGGTGGAGACGGTGAAGCGGTCGACGGCGCCGATGAGGGAGACGATCACGCCGTTGCGCATCCCGGCATCTGCGGCTTGGCGGCGGATCTCCTCGACTAGGTCCGCGTCCTTGATCTCGATGACGATCATTGGATTCCTTCTGTCGTGGCCAGTGCGATGTGACGCAGGGTCTCGCGGCTGGGCTCGGTGCGCAGTGCGCCGGTAAGCGCGGTGGCGGCGGCGGGGTGGCGGAGCGCGACCTGTCCGAGCATGGAGGCGCTGCACCATCGGGCGCCGGCGTCGCGTCGGTTGCCCAGTTCGCGGGCGAGTGCCGCGATCTGCCGAGGGTTGGCCCGGCTGGGTTCGAAATCCGCAGCCTGCCCCCACGGGAGGTGCAGGACCCGTGCGGCTACCGCTGTCCGGTACAGGGCGCGGGTCTCGGTGTCGCGTTCCAGGGCTGCGGCGACGGCGTCCACCGCGTCCTCGTCGTGCGACTTCGCCAGGATGCCGGCCGCGTTGACCCGCAGGACCGGGGTGGCGCCGTCGGTGAGCCAGTGCCGCAGGTGCAGCATCGAGGCGCGGTCCGTCTGCACGAGGAGCCGGATGATCAGATCGGTCTTGTGGGTGGTCTGGACGGTGGCCAGGGGGTGTCCGTCGCCGGCCGCGATGCATTCCGCTATCGACGCGGCGGTGCGCGCCTCGGTGCCGGCAGCTGATACGTCCAGGGCCAGGGTGGAGGCCCCGAGGAGGAATTCTCTGCGCCGCACGGGTGATCTCTCCCTCTCCAGCGTGGCCACCGGGATATCCAGGACGGCCGCTAGGTGGCCCAGCCAGAAACGGCGGGGGATACGCTTGCCGTTCTCCCACCGGGAGACCTCCTCTCGGGTGAGCGAGGCCGGTTGGGCGCGGCCCGACAATGCGCGGGCGAGGTCGTCCTGCGACCACCCACGGGCCGAACGTAGATCACGGATCAGATCCCCGAAAGCCATCCCCCAGTTTGGCCACCCTCTTGGCCACGGGCGGCCCGTATGCCGGAACACGAGACTGTTTCCCGGACCGGATTCACCCCGCAGTGCCCGATCCGAGCGGTCCGGAAGGGAGGACTCCCGTGCTGGTGAGCCCAAGGCCCGGCGTCAGATGGCTGCCCGCCCGTGTCACCGACTGGGAAGCCTGGCAGTCGGAGCTGCTCGAACAGGCCGGCGAGCGCCTGGGCGCCGAGCTGTCCCGCGCAGGGCGCGTCTACCGCTGGAGCGCCACCGGATCACCGGCCCTCTTCGAAGGCGAGCGGGTCTGGCTGCGGGTGAGCGCTTTTCTGGAGAACACCATGGACGCCGAGGCGTGGCGCGGCACCGCCGAGGCGGGCACGCTGAAGGGCATCTGCAAGCCCGCACTGCTGGTGCGCACCGAGTGGAGTGGACCACGAACGGACCGACTCCCGTCCCGGTCAGCGGCGAGACCCTGACCTTCGTCAGCGACCCGGTCGCCTCGCGCAGCCGCTTCCTCCAGGAGCCGCCGACGCTGGCGGCGTCCTGGATGAGGGATCTGCGCTCCTCTCTGGCCGCCCTGTCCGAGGTGGCGACGGAGCGGCGGTTTCGAGTCCACGATGCCGAGCAGTACGGCTACCTGCTGAACGCCACCTACGGGTGTTCGCTTCCCCGGGGGATCGCCCCCGAATTCGGGACCGAGCACATCGATCTGAGCTGGGGCAACATCAGCGCGCCGAACCTGACCATCATCGACTGGGAGCACTGGGGCGTCGCCGTGAGGGGCTACGGCATCGCGTACCTCTACCTGACAACCCTCGCGGTGCCGTCGATCGCCCGCCGGATCCACGAGACGTTCGCCGACCTGCTCGACAGCCCCACCGGCCGGTACGCACAGCTCGTCGCCGCGGCCGTCATCATCAGGAACCTGACCCACCTGCCCGACGACGCCGCACTCGCCCCTTTGCTCCACCGCCACACGGCCAGGCTCCTCGCACAAGGGTCTTGAGAGCGCTCCGTCAGATTCCGGGAGGCACAACGTGAATCACCAGCTCATCGCCAGTCCGTACCCGCACGGCCACATCGTCGTGAGTCCGGGCCGCAACGGAGGAATCCGGATCGGCGCCGACCGGTACACCGAGCTGAAAGACGCCGACCCCAACGCCCCGGTGCCCAGCTGGCTGGCCGACGCGGCGCGCAGCGGGTGGAGGGTTGACGTCGCAGGTCTGTCCATCGGCGACGCGGTCCGGGTCCGCCCCAATGTCGCTTCCTTTAATGATCAGGTTGGTCTCGGTTGGAGTGGGTGCATGACGATCGTGTGGGTGATGTTGCGGACGGGGGCGAGGTCTGGTTTCCGGCGGGGGTAGCGGGTCGAGCCGCCTCGTTTGTGGGCGCGGGGTGCGGTTCGACCGGGCCGGAGGGGGACCAGGTTGTCCTTCTTGATCAGCTGGGTGACCAGATGGGTCACGGCGCGTTTGAGATCCCTCGGGGGGAGAGAGCCGCCCGGGTGGTGGAGTCCCGGGCGGCGTCGAGGGTGCGTTTGAAGCTGACCCGTGAAGGGTCCAGCCCGGGTGGGGCGGCGTAGCTGATCAGCTCACGGATCGCCTGGTAGACACACAGCATGGCCCAGAACTCCTGGGCGACCATGGTGGGGGACTGGGAGCGCAGGACCGTGTCGGGGCCCCCGCGCACGGTGGTCTTGAGGTCCCACCATCGTGCACCGCGCTGACCTGCGGCTCGGTGACGGCGACCGCGGTTACGCGATGGCGGCGATGTCGCCGTCGTCGAAGTAGATCGCCTGATGCAGGCGTCCGCCGAGCGCGGCGGCGAACCGGGCGAGCACGTCCTGTCCGGAGATCTTGCCCTGTTCGATCTGGGACACCCGGCCCTTCGTGACGCCCATCTTCTCGGCGACCTGCTGCTGGGTCATGCCGCGGGCGCGGCGGACCTCGGCGAGACGGTGGCCGATCACCTCGGCGAGCAGCTCGCGGCGGCCGGCCTCGACCGCGGCCTCGCCGCCGGCCCGCTCGACGTGCTCGGCGCGGATGTCGTCCCAGCTCACGAAGCTGTTCATCGGTGTTCCTCCTCCTGCGTGTGTTCCTTGAGGTATCGCTCGTAGCGCTGCTCGGCGAGCGGTATCGCGTGGCGGTACCAGGCGTTCCATTCACCGGACTTGTCTCCGGCGACCAGCAGGATGCTGGAGCGCCAGGGGTCGAAGGCGAACAGGATCCGCACCGTCCCTGGCCGCAGCTCCTTGAGGTTGGCGATCGACGAGCCGTGGATGGTGTCCACCAGTGGACGACCCAGGCCTGGGCCGGCCTCGGCGAGGGTGTCGATAGCCTGCACGACCCTGGAGTGGGTGGACATGTCGAGGCCGTCGAGCCAGTCGCGGACCTCGTTCGCGATATAGATCTGCCACTCACCGGACGCCACGTGTTGAGTATAGCGTTCGGTATACATCTCGTTGCGGGGATCGTTGAACTCCCATGGTGTCCGAGGCACGTCGACCATGGCCACCATCGCGCACGCGCTGATCTACCGCTTGCGAGGCGGTGGCCGATCACCGGGGCCGACCACTCACAGCACACCGCTGCTGTTCCACTGCGGCCGTTGCGGCGCGGTGATCAGAAGGATGGCCTGCTGCTGATGTGGCACGGATGCCACGAAAGTGTCCGAGGGCGGAGTTGACAGTTGAACCACTGACAACCGTAACCCCGCCATCGTGCACGGCGCTGACCTGCGGCTTCCGTGACGGCGGCTGCGGTGACGCGATGGCGCGAAGTCTCCGTCTCGGATAGGACGCGTGCTGTACCTCGAATAACGGCTTCATCGGGAAGGAGCCTGCCCGTAGCGTCGTGCGCAGCTCCCCAACGGCGACCGGTTGAACAGGGCCGGTGAGGGGGGTCGGGCATGCCGAATCGCGGTCGCCGTCGGTTACGCGATCACCTTGTCGCTCTTGCCGTCGTCGGCCTTGTCGGGTACTTCGCGCTGGAGCCGAGGTACGGCCTGGGCGTGGTGCTGCTGCTCGGGTTCGTTGTGCTGCTGCTGTGGGTGTTGTTTCTGATGCCCACCCGATGCGACTTCGAGGTCAACGGCCGTGGATGCCGGCGCAAGGTCAACGGGAAGGCGCGTGGGTGCCATGACCATGCGCAGGCGAAGCGGGACGCGATCTTCGCTGCGCTGCGGATGCGTAACCCCGGCATGGCGTTCCGGCTGATGTGGTTGGACGGTTCGCAAGCTGGGCGTGCGCTGGACGGCTCTGCACCTGGTGGGCGGTCGTTGTCGGCCGACAGCGCGGCCAACCGTAGCCAGGCGGTGTTCAACACTGTCTCGATCATCGTTGCTGCCGTCGGTTCGATCGCGGGTGTGCTCGCGCTGTTCATCAGCAAGTAGGTGCGCGCCACGCTCTCGGCCTTCGGTGCACCAGGTGGCAGGGACGGGGCCAGCCCGTTCGGGTTGTGGGTGCAGTTCACATCAGCACGGGACCCTTCGGGAGCGGCCGCTCGTGGAGGACGCGGGCGTCGGCGGGCTCGACGAGGTCGTAGTGGCGGCGACCGGTCCACCCGAGGGAGGCAGGTAGTTCCACGGTTCCGTGGGTCGGTCCGGCGAGGGCGTCGAGTGATAGGGACGGCGATCGGCGTATGTCCGGAGCCCCTGCATGCGCCCAGCATGGTCCACATCCGCCGACCTGTGACGGGCGGCGTTGACGCGCTCGTGCTGGGCTCGCCTGCCGCGCGCCCGCTCGCTTCGGGGCGCTTCGGATCGCACCCGGCGCTACGGCTCCGATGACGGCATGGCAACTGTGCGCGTTCAGTGTGGACATCGTCCCCTCGACGATTGGGTGGGGCGGGCAGGGGTTGCGTCCTCGCGGCGAAGGGCGGAACTCGGCGGCCGACGCGGTCTGAGGTTCGCCTTCTACGGTCGTACGTCGACCGTGGGGCATCAGGATTGGTCCTCCTCGTGTGGCTGGCAGCGCGAGGTCGCCGACAATGTGATCAACGGCCACGGGGTGATCGTGGAGGAGTTCTTCGATGTCGGTTGTTCGCGGCGTCTGCCGTGGGCTGCCCGACCGCGGGCGGCTGCTCTGGTGGATGCACTCCCGGCGACGGACCGCTCGTTCGACGCGGTTGTGGTCGGCGAGTACGAGCGGGCGTTCTACGGCGAGCAGTTCGCCTGCGTTGCCGCGTTGTGCGAGTGCCACGGGGTGCAGATCTGGTTGCCCGAGGCCGGTGGGCGAGTGGACTTGGGTACTGCGATGCACCGGGCGCTGGTGACCGTCCTAGGTGCGCAGTCGCAGCGCGAAGTCCTTCGGTCCCGTCACCGGGTGCTGGCTGCCATGCAGGCCCAGGTGGCTGGGCAGGGCCGGTATCTGGGTGGTTGACCGCCGTACGGGTATCGGCTGGTGGACGCCGGGCCACATCCGAACCGGGCGGACGCGGGGTGGGGTCGCCGGCTGCGCCGGCTGGACCCCGACCCGGTGACCGCGCCGCATGTCGAGTGGATGTTCGAGCAGCGCCTGAGCGGTCGCAGCGTGGCGAGCATCGCGCGCGAGCTCAACGAGCGCGGCGTGCCGTGCCCGTCTCATGTTGACCCGGAGCGGAATCGACACCGGACCGGCGAGGCCTGGACGTTGCGCACCGTTGCGGTCATTCTGCGGAACCCGCGGTACACGGGCCGGCAGGTCTGGAACCGGCAGCGGACGGACCGAGAGGGTCGTCGGAGGGTGCGCCGGACGAACCCGTCGGCGGCGTGGGTGGTCTCGGGTTCTGTCGCGCATCCCGCGCTCGTGTCCGAGACCGACTTCGTCGCAGTGCAGGGGATCCGGGCCGTGCGGCCGACAACAGACGGCACAACTCGGACGTATCTGCTGGCCGGGATGGTGCGCTGCGGGGTGTGCGGGCGGAGGATGGACTCGCACTGGGTTAACCGGCGGGCGGGGTATCGCTGCCGTCACGGTCACGACAGCGCGCGGACGCGGGTGCCGGACCAGCCGCGCAACGTCTACATCCGGGAGGACATCCTGCTCGATGGGCTCACTGCCCGGCTCGCCGATCACTCGATCGACATCGATCGGGACGCCGACGGCGGCGTCCGCGCCGTCGCATCGCTACTGCGGGCACGGAGTGTCGTGATCGTCTGCCACGAGACGGGTTGGGACCTCGCGCCGGAAGCTCACGCACAACGCCGAGCGTTCCGGCAGCGGTACAGTTTGCCGCCACGGCCGGGCGCCATGGGGTAATCCTGTGTCCGAGACCGAGTTGAACCATAACACCACCATCGTGCACCGCGCTGACCTGGGGTATTCGTGACGTGTGGCTGCGGTTACCCGATGGCGGCGGCCCATTTGAGCAGCCGGTTCACGAGCGCGGCGGTATGGCTGTCCGGGAGACCGTAGGCGCTGAACTCGGCTGTCGGCAGGCGGCGTACCGAGCGGAGTGCATCAGCGAAGGTTGTCGGGTCGAATCCGGGGTCGTGCTCCTGAGCCAGACGTAGCAGGTCGTCGCCGTCGTATCGGCTGCTGCTGAGCGCGGCGTCGACGTCGACGTAGTCGCGGGCCTGGGCGCGGGAGTAGAGGGCGCAGACTTTGTTGGCGACGGCGTCGTCGGGGTGCAACACCGGCCTGATGGCGAGATCGACCGGTGTGTGGGCTCGCCAGTCGATGGCGAGTTCGACCTTGGCGGTGGCGCCGGATGTGGGATCGGTGACGCTCAATCGTGCGAAGGTGGGGTTGGTCAGGAGCGTGGCCGCGTCGAGACCGTCGGCTGAGTAGGCGGCGATCGCCGCTTCGGTGGCGTCCGGGAACTGTGCCTCGGACGCCACCGTGGTGAACAGGTCGATGTCCTCGGACGGTCGTTCGAGCAGGCCGTGCGCCTGGACGGCGTAGCCGCCGGCGAGGCAGAACCCTTAGGGCGCGAGGACTTCGAGGCCGACCCGGGCGAGGCGTTCGTGGTATTCGGGTCCGTCCGGGTCCGGGCGGCCATGAAGCCGATCTCCACCGTCCCCCGGGCGTTGCAGACCGTCGATATCGCCACCGGCGAGGCCGCTACGGCGATCCATCAGCGCTCCGACGTCTGCGCGGTGCCCGC